>NZ_DDOD01000008.1:111417-155653 GCF_002341485.1 Brevundimonas sp. UBA2503
CTGGAACCGGACGAGAGGATTTGGCCGTCGAGGGTGACGGCGCCCGCCGCGATCAGAGCCTGAAGCCGGGCGCGCGAGACGTCGGGCAGGGCCTCGCTGAGGGCCTTGTCCAGCCGGGGATGGCGGGCGTCGACCTGGACGTCGAGCACGGTGGCCCCGTCGAGGTCTTCATCAAGGTCAGGAGTGGGCACGGGCATGGGTCGGGTAACCTTAGCATGCACCGCGGCGGGCGATAGCGGGTGCCGAATTTGCCGGGAAGCTTGACCTTCGGCATGGTGGCGGCTGTCCGATCCGGGAGGTCACATGAACCGCATTTTTCTGGCGTGCGCTGGCGGGGCCGCGCTTCTGGCGCTGGGCAGCTGCGCCACGATGAGCGAAGACCAGTGTCTGGCCGGCGCATGGGGCGAGCAGGGCTATAGCGATGGCTACGCCGGCCTGTCGGAGAGTCGGCTGGAGGCCCATGCGGAGGCCTGTGCCAAATACGGAGTCGTGCCGGACTCCCGTGCCTATTTCTCGGCGCGCGAGGACGGGCTGCGGGGCTATTGCGTGCCCGAGCGCGGCTTTGCCGAGGCGGTCCGGGGCAAAGGCTATGCCGGCGTGTGCCGGGGCCCGATGGAGGGCGCCTTCCTGGCTGCCTTCAGCGATGGGCAAGAGATCTATCAGGCCGAGCAGGCGGTCAGTGAGGCGCGCAGCCGGATCGACAGCCTGGGCGCCCGGGCCACAGAGCTGGACGAAAAGATCGCCTATTTCGAGGGGCAGGCCCGCGACCGGGATCTGACCGAGGAAGCCCGCGATGCCGCGCGGTCCCGTGCCCGGGAGCTACGCCGCGAGCGCGAGGACACGATCCGCGAATGGCGGCGGGCCCAGGACGAACTGGACGATGCCGAACGGCGTGCCCGTGACGTGCGCTACTACTTCCAGAGCCGCTACAGCTGGTGATCAGGCCGCGCGGGCCGAGGCCCCGATCTGGGGATTGAGCTCGCCCGAGGCATAGCGTTTGGCCATCTGGGCGGTCGACAGCGGCTTGATCTTCGAGGCCTGACCCTCGCAGCCGAACTGCTGGTAGCGCTCGATGCACAGCTTGCGCATGGCTTCCTTGGCGGGCTTCAGATAGGCGCGCGGATCGAACTCGCCGGGCTTTTCGGCCAGAACCTTGCGGATGGCGCCGGTGATGGCCATCCGGTTGTCGGTGTCGATGTTGATCTTGCGCACGCCGTGCTTGATGCCGCGCTGGATCTCCTCGACCGGAACGCCCCAGGTCTGGGGCATCTGGCCGCCGTACTGGTTGATGATGTCCTGCAGGTCCTGTGGCACCGAGGATGAGCCGTGCATCACCAGATGGGTGTCAGGCAGCCGGCGGTGGATTTCCTCGATGACGTTCATGGCCAGCACCGCGCCGTCGGGCTGGCGGCTGAATTTATAGGCGCCGTGGCTGGTGCCCATGGCGATGGCGAGGGCGTCGACCTTGGTCTCGCGGACGAAGTCGACGGCCTGATCGGGGTCGGTCAGCAGGGCCGAGTGGTCCAGCTTGCCTTCGAAGCCGTGGCCATCCTCGGCCTCGCCCATGCCGGTCTCAAGGCTGCCCAGCACACCCAGCTCACCCTCGACCGAGACGCCGCAGCTGTGGGCCATTTCGGTGACGCGGCGGGTGACGTCGACATTGTATTCGTAGCTGGCCGGGGTCTTGGCGTCCTCTTCCAGCGAGCCGTCCATCATCACCGATGTAAAGCCGTACTGGATGGCGGTGGCGCAGGTGGCCGGACCATTGCCGTGGTCCTGGTGCATGCAGACCGGGATGTGCGGATACAGCTCGGCCAGGCCGTCGATCAGCTTGGCCAGGATGATGTCATTGGCATAGCTGCGCGCGCCGCGGCTGGCCTGGATGATGACGGGGGCGTTGACCGCCTCGGCCGCCTCCATGATCGCCAGACCCTGTTCCATATTGTTGATGTTGTAGGCGGGCAGGCCGTAGCCTTCCTCGGCTGCGTGATCGAGCAGTTGTCGCAGCGTGATGCGCGCCATGGGGTAGCCTCCTGAGCCTTGATCTTTTGCCGAGGATGTAACGCGGGACGGGCGCGAAGTCACGCCGTGTTACAAGGGAATCAGGACGGATCGCGCGGGCCCTCGCCCCGGGCCACGGCGGCGAAGGTTTCAGCCATCAGGTTGGTGTAGCGCCAGGTCCGGCCGGTCTCGAGGTCGGTGCCGACGATGTCGGCGACACGCCAGCCTGCATCAGTCATGACCAGTTCGAAGCGGGTTTCGCGGGGCTGGCCGGTGTTCAGGAAGCGGACGTGAACCTCGGCCCCCCAGGGGGTCGCGCGGGTCTGATATCGGGCATCGGTCACATGGATGTAGTTGCTGCCCACAGAGGGCTCCATGCCGACGCCGATGTCATCGGTCGCGGCGTCCAGCCGTAGCGAGGCCTCGGCCAGCGCAGGGGTCATCCAGCCCAGGCGCGCCGCCCGCGAGCCGCCCGTGCCTTCCCAGTCGGGGGCCTCGAACAGGGATTGGATCAGGGCCTCGGCACCAGCGACCGAACTGGGCGCGGCTGCGGGCGGCGCTTTGGACGGCCAGATATCCGGCATGCCTGCGCACCCCGCAAGCGCTAGGCACAGGGCACCAGCGATAAGGGGTCTTGTTGAGCGGTTCATTCGAAATCCCTCGCATCTGTCTCGGCCTGGTCCAGAAGTCCGGTGGCCGTCCATTGGCTTTCGCCCCGCGACCGGATCTGGCGTACGCGCCAGCCGGCATCGGTCTCGACCAGTTCGTAGGTCAGATCGACGGGCGTCTCGAAGTTGGTGAAGCGCACCCGGACCTCGACGCCATAGTCTGTCTCGCGCGAGGCATAGTCGAAATTGGCAAGATTGGCGTCCTGTCCCCCGATGAGAGGGTCGAAGCCCACCACGGCCCCGGCACCGCCGAACTCGCTGGCCGCCTCGTTCACCTGATCGATGCGGCGCGACAGGGCCGGGGTCAGCCAGGCCGACCGCTCGGTGCGGGATCCGAACAGGCTGAGCTCATCGTCGTAGACGCGCCGGATGATGGCCTCGGCGGCGGTGATGCGTTCCGCACGCGCGCGGGCCTCCGCCTCCTGCCGTGCCTGCTCTGCAGCGGCGGCTTGCTGCTGTAGGCGGGCCTCCTCAGCCGCACGCGCAGTCTCGGCCTCCCCCTCGGTCGGGACTTCAGAGGGGGCGGTCTCCTCCGGGAGGATTCCGGGCCGGTGTTGCCGGCCGAACACCCCGGCCGTTGCTGAGGCCAACCCCTCTGTTGCCGGGCTCAGCGGACCCCGGCTCAGCAGCGTGTCGGTGCCGAGAGCATAGGAGAGCATGCCCGCCAGCCCCAGGCTGAGCACACTCTTGATCCCGGCCATCAGCCAGCCGCTGCGGGCGGCAAACAGATTGATCCCCACGACGAGGGCGATGCCGCCGAAGATGACGATCAGGCCCAGCTCAAGATCCCCGTTTCCGCCCCGACGCAGGATGTCGCTCAGCGCGATAAACAGGGTGGCGAGCCCCAGAAGCCCAAGCCCCCACAGCGCCAGGGTGATCCGGGATCGCTGAGAGGCGGCGTGCGAGGACGGGGCCGCAGGCGCGGGCATGGCCTCGGGCGGGACGGGTCGCGTGCGGCCGGCGGCCCGGTCCATCTCTTGCTGAAGGCGCCAGGCGGCGAGGCCCGCGAAACTGCGCGCCCGCTGACCGTCCGGCCGCAGGTTGGCGAAGAAGTCGTCCCAGCCGTCGCTCGGCGCATCGACCAGGCCGCTCCGGGACAGCAGGGTTTCGATGCCATCCCAGGTGGCTTCGCCCAGGCTGATCTCCTGCCCGGTGCCGCGACTGGCCTGTTCGGCGGAGGCGGCGAGCGCCGACACCAGACCGGCGCTGACCCGGCTGGGAACCGAGAAGACCAGAGACTGGCCGTCGATCATTTCGATGCGGATAAAGGCGGCCTTGACGTCCTGGGTCGAGCGCGTGCCGAAGGCGGCATCAAGGACCCACGAAGCGAGGCCATGAACCACCGCCCGTCCGAACGCCCCCTTGCGTAGCTGCTCCGGCGTCAGGGCGTCGACCGAGATGGACCGGATGTGGCCGTAGGGGATGGCGAAGTCCATCACCCGCGCCAGACCATCGGGTCGATAGGCATTGATGAATTGGCCGATCACCAGCGCCCGGAAGGCATCGAGATGCTCGGTGTTGTGGAAGTGGCGCATCAGCAGGAAGCGATCCTGCCCCACAGCTAGCAGATACTTGCCCTCCAGCTTGCCCGCAGCGGCCGGACCATTGAGCAGCTGGCCGACGGGAATGGTGCGGCCGTTGAAGCCGGGTAGACGCGCCTCGACCTCTTCGCGCAGGCCCCGGCGGGTGTTCCAGCGAAACACCCAGCCCGCTCCCCAGACAACGACGGCCACCCCGGCCGTCAGCAGCAGGATGCCGCGAATGGACTGGCGGTCGTCGTCGCCGACGATCAGGTCTATGGCGCCCATCGCGATGAACATCAGCAGGAAAAAGGCGACAAAGGCCCCGGCCAGCAGGCCTGCCGAGATCAGGCAGCCCTGACCTTTTGACACCGGCCTGACCCGCGTGGCCGCTCCGGTGATGAAGACGTCATCCCTACCGGTGGTCTCGTCGCTCATGCCCGCACTCCCTCGTCCTTATGGCCAAGGTAGCGTCAAGGGCGGTCCCGGAACAAGGAATTGCGCCGTTTATCGGGTTTCGTCAGGCGCGCAGGGCCTCGACGCCGGGCAGGGGCTTACCCTCCATCCATTCGAGGAAGGCACCGCCGGCGGTCGAGACAAAGGTCATCTGATCGACCACACCGGCGTGGTTCAGGGCCGAGACGGTGTCTCCGCCGCCGGCCACGGCGGTGATGGCGCCGCTGGTCGCCAACTGGCCCGCGGCCTGGGCCGCCTTGACGGTCGCGGCATCGAAGGGCGGCACCTCGAACACGCCCAGCGGGCCGTTCCAGATCAGGGTGCGCGACAGGGCCATGGCCTTGACCAGTTTCTCGACGGTCAGCGGGCCGGCATCCAGAATCTTTTCGTCCTCGCCGATCTCTTCGCGGGTCAGGACGGCGCGGGTCTCGGCCTCCGGCTTGACCTCGGTGGCCACGACCACATCGATCGGGAGCAGCAGTTCGCAGCCCCTCGCCTCGGCCTCGGCGATGATCTCGCGCGCCGTCTCGGCCATGTCGCGCTCGGCCAGCGAGCCCCCGATGTCGATTCCCTGCGCGAACAGGAAGGTGTTGGCCATGCCGCCGCCGATGGCCAGCCGGTCCAGTCGTCCGACCAGATTCTTGAGCAGGTCCAGCTTGGTCGAGACCTTGGCCCCGCCGACGATGCCCAGCACCGGCTTGACGGGATTGCCCAGTGCCGCATCCAGCGCCTCAAGCTCGCGCTTCATCGCCTCGCCAGCATAGGCGGGCAGCAGGCGCGCCAGCCCCTCGGTCGAGGCATGGGCCCGGTGTGCGGCGGAAAAGGCGTCGTTGACGTAAAGGTCCCCCAGCGCGGCAAGCTGTGCGGCAAAGGCGGGATCGTTCTTCTCCTCGCCCGCGTGGAAGCGGACATTCTCCAGCAGGATCACCCCGCCGGCGTCCAGATCGGCGATGGCGGTCCTTGCGGCATCGCCCACGCAGTCGTCGGCGAAGCGCACGGGCGCGCCCAGCAGCCGCTCCAGATCATCGACGACGGGCTGAAGGCTCATTTCGGGCACCCGCTGGCCCTTCGGCCGGTCAAAATGGGCCAGCAGCGCGACCTTGGCCCCCGCATCGCGCAGACGCTGGATGGTCGGCAGGGCCGAGCGCAGCCGCGTGTCATCGCTGACCTTGCCGTCCTCCATCGGGACGTTGAAGTCCACGCGAACGAGGGCCGTCTTGCCGGCGAGGTCAGATGCGTCGTCGAGGGTGCGGAAGGTCATGGGGTCTCCGGCGGTGGTAGTAGCGTTCACGTGGGCCTAAGCCGTGCTCATGACCGGATCAAGCGCGCGTGCGCCTGAATCGCGGTCACGATCTGGTGGGGGTCGGCCAGTGCCGCATCATTGGTGAAGCGGATGACGGTCCAGCCTGCCGCTTCCAGATCGACCTGTCGGATGTGATCGCGCACTGCCACGTCGTCGAGCTGATGGACCCCGCCGTCGATCTCGATCACAAGTCGCAATGGTTCGCAGGCGAAGTCCGCGACATAGCGACCGATCGGATGCTGGCGCCGGAACTTGTACCCGTCGATCCTGCCGCCCCTCAGCAAGGCCCAGACCTTTTGCTCGGCCAGGCTTGAGCGTTGGCGTAGGGACCGGGCCTGAGTAATCCGCCGGATAGTCATGACCCACCTTAATTCCCTTCTCCCGATGGGAGAAGGTGGCGCGTGAGCGCCGGATGAGGGTCGGCGGTATCAGTCGGCGAAAGCCGTGGCAGGGGTGATGCGACGGCTCACGCCGAAGGGAAGGTGTGCCCCTCACCCTTTCGCGCAAGGACGCTCGCTACGCTCCCGTGCGCTCAAGCCCTCTCCCGACGGAGAGGGATTCCGGAGCGTCGGCCAGGGTGCGGAAAGTGATACTTCTCTCCTCCTGCTCAACCTAGTGTTCGAGGATGAGCGAATACAAGCGATCATCAGTTATGTGTTGTCAGGAACCAGTTCCGCCGTGCTAGCGACCCAAGTAAGCCCCACTTCTGTGAAATAGCTCGCCGCGCTCGGCTCACGACGCAAAATGTCCAACGCAAAGTCGGCTGTGCTGGTCTTGTTGGCCCGATACAGAATGAAGTTCAGCAAAAATCCGACGAGAAACGCCCACCAATGCCAAGTGAACGACAGGACTACGCCTGCAAGAGCGATTAGCGTTCCGACTGCGGTCCAAAACTTGTTGGCCGCACTGTAGCCCCTTCCAAAACGCCGCAGGATATCCGGATGATGGTGGAGTTGATCTACGTCTAAAACAAGGAAACCTTCGTCCCGCTTCTCAAGTAGCAAGACACGAGCGATCCCACTGTTCTCCCCCGGTCGCGGTGTCAGCATTGTGCGCTTTGCCATCGCCAACTCCCCAATCGGCCCTAAATCAGCTTGCTCATCACCAGCGCCGTGTCGGCCATGCGCGTGGCGAAGCCCCATTCGTTGTCGTACCAGCTGAGCACGCGCACCAGCTTGCCCTCGATGACCTGGGTCTGGGGGAGGGCGGCGGTCGAGCTGGCGGCGATGTGGTTCAGGTCCATGGACACGACCGGGTCGGTGGTGATCGCCAGAACGCCCTTCATCGGGCCGTCGGCGGCGGCCTTCAGCGCGGCGTTGACCTCGTCGACCGAGGTGTCGCGGCCGGGGACGATCTTGAGGTCGACGACCGAGACGTTCGGCGTCGGCACGCGGATCGACGAGCCGTCCAGCTTGCCCTTCAGCTCCGGCAGGACCAGACCGACGGCCTTGGCCGCGCCGGTCGAGGTCGGGATCATGCTGAGGCCTGCGGCGCGGGCGCGGTACAGGTCCTTGTGCATCGTATCCAGCGTCGGCTGGTCGCCGGTATAGGCGTGGATGGTCGTCATATAGCCGCGCTCGATGCCGGCCAGGTCGTGCAGCACCTTGGCGATGGGGGCGAGACAGTTGGTCGTGCAGCTGGCGTTCGAGACCACCACGTCGTCGGCCGTCAGGGTGTCGTGGTTGACGCCATAGACGATGGTCTTGTCGGCATTGTCGGCGGGGGCCGAGACCAGCACGCGCCTGGCGCCCGCGGTCAGGTGGGCCGAGGCCTTGTCCTTGGAGGCAAAGATGCCGGTGCACTCAAAGGCGATGTCGACGCCCAGATCCTTGTGCGGCAGGTTGGCGGGGTCGCGCTCGGCCGTGACCTTGATCCGGCCCAGGCCCACGTCGATCCAGTCGTCGCCGTGCTCGACCGTGCCGGGGAAGCGGCCGTGGACCGAGTCATACTTCAGCAGGTGGGCGTTGGTGGCCACCGGCCCCAGATCGTTGATCGCCACCACCTCGATATCGCGGCGTCCATGCTCGACGATCGAGCGCAGGACGAGGCGGCCGATACGGCCAAATCCATTGATGGCGACGCGGACGGTCATGGGCGGGGCTCCTGAAGCGATGTTATGATTGGCGCTTCAATGGAACCGGGCGCGTTCCGGATCAACCCCCGCCGTGTAACAAGGCGTGATGGATTGTGTCGCTCAGCCGCTGCGGGGCAGGGTCAGGGTTGCCTCCAGCCCGCCCCCGGCCCGGTTGGACAGGGCCACGTCGCCGCCATGGGCCCGGGCGATCTGCCGCGCCACGGCCAGACCCAGGCCGACCCCGCCGGTCGAGCGGTTGCGCGATCCCTCCAGCCGGACGAAAGGCTGAAACACCTCCTCCATCCGATCGGAGGCAATGCCGGGGCCGGTGTCGCGGATATGGACCGAAACCCGGTCGGGCGTCTGACTGAGGCTGACCGCGGCCTGGCCGCCATAGTGCACGGCATTGGCGATCAGATTGGTCAGGGCCCGGCGGAGGCTGGTCGGGTGTCCCGGGATCGTGACCGGAGGCGCGGACTCCAGCGTCGCCGCATGCCCGGTCTCGGCAAAGCCTCGCACACAGTCGGCCACCAGCGCCGTCAGATCGACGGGCTCGGGCGCGGTCTGGCGGGTCTCGCCGCGCACATAGGCCATGGCCTGGGCGATCAGGGCGTCCATCTCCTCCACATCGGCCGCCAGCCGGTCGCGCAGGGCTTCGGGGGCCTGTTCGGCCCGGAACCGCAGGCGGGTCAGGGGGGTGCGAAGGTCATGAGCGATGGCCGCCACCGTCTGGGTGCGGTTGGCGATGTGGGCCCGCAGCGAGGCCTGCATGTCGTTGAAGGCGCCGATCGCCCGGCGCAGTTCGCTGGGGCCGGAGACGGGCAGGGGCTCGGCCTCGGGATTGGCCCCCAGCCGCTGGGCGGCGTCGGCGAACAGGCGGATCGGACGGGTCAGCCGCCGCGCCATCAGCCACACGACAGGCGCGACCAGAAGCAGGCTGATGAACAGGGCCAGCAGCAGGCGCGCCTGCCACGGCGACAGCCAGTCGCGCGGCGGTTCAACCGTGGCCCAACGCCCGTCCTCAAGCCGGAGGGAGGCGGCGAAGGGGGCAAAGGTGAGCTGGTCGGCGACGACGAATACCCGGCGCGTCTCCCGGTCGACGGTGATCGTCGCCGAGCCGCTGGCGGGCGCGGTGGTTGGCCCGGAATCAGCCCGCTCGATCGTGTGCTTTTCCGTCCATGTGATGCTGGGGGGGGTGATCGCGACATCGGAGCCGGACGGCGACCGGGTGAAGACATAGCTGGCGGGCGACCCTTCGCTCATGCCCGGGATCGGACGGTCGGTGGGTTGAAAGACCCGGACCCGCACGTCGCCGGGTTCGACCTCCAGCACGCGGGCGAGGGCGAGGGACAGGGCCAGCGCCATGGGATCCCCGATGGTGTTCCCGGTGGCAACCGGCTGATCGGTAATCCGGCGGGTCAGGGGTCGGTCATCGGCCGTTCGGGCCGGCTCCCCTTTCAGGGCGGCCGAGGCGGCGGCCAGGTCAAAGCCGGAGGGCCGGGGTTCGGGCATCAGCAGGATGGCGGCGGCCGTGAGCGCCTGCGACAGGCCCATCGCCAGCGCCACCAGCAGCGCCACCTGCACCAGAATGGAGGGCGAGGTCAGCCGCTTCATGCCGGCCGCTCCATCCGCCGTTCGACCGTGGCGTCGAACATATAGCCCTCGCCGCGCAGGGTCTGGATCGGGTCGCGGCCGTCAGCATCGGCCAGCTTCTTGCGCAGGCGGCTGATCTGCACGTCCATGGCCCGGTCGAAGACCTCAGTGTCCGAGCCACGCGCGCGTTCCAGCAGTTGATCGCGGCTCAGCACCCGGCGCGGGGACTCGGCAAAGGCCTTGAGCAGGGCGAACTCTCCGGCCGACAGGACGGTGACGGTGCCGTCCGGCCTCGTCAGCTCTCGCCGCAACAGGTTGAGCGTGCGTCCGTCAAAGACCAGCACAGGCTCGGACTGGGGCGCGCTGACACCGCCCGGCCCCGCCCGCCGGCGCAGCACCGCCCGGATGCGCGCCAGCAGTTCGCGCGGATTACACGGCTTGGGCAGATAGTCATCGGCGCCCAGCTCCAGTCCGACGATCCGGTCGGTCTCCTCGCCCATCGCGCTCAGCATCACCACCGGCGGGCCCCCGCGGGCGATCAGACGCCGACAGGCCGACAAACCGTCCTCGCCCGGCATCATCAGGTCCAGCACTATCAGATCGGGCGGTCGGTGCTCCAGCTGCCGGTCCATCTCGGCCGCCGAGGCCGCGCCCTTCGCCTCAAACCCATGCTGTCCCAGATAGTCGACCAGCACCTCGCGCAGGCCCGGGTCGTCATCGACGACCAGAATGCGGGGGGTGGGGATTGGCGCGGGGATCATCGGCCCATTGTGACGCGGGGCGGTGCCGCCGTCATTTCACCGATGAAACAATTCTGTCCGCGCCTGAAATACGCACGCAAGCCGGGTGTGGTCCAAGGGGGCATCATTCACCGGAGGAACGTCCCATGCTGGTTTCCCTGTCGCTCGCCCTCGCCATGACCACCACCCCCGGTTTGCAGGACCCGGCCCGTCCGCCTGCACCGCCCGTCGTCCGCACGGAAAGCCGCGTGGTGTTTGTGGCCGCCGACCCGGACGGCGAGAACGGCCTGGATCAGGATGGCGACGGGTTTGTCTCGCGAGCCGAGTTTGCCCGCCCGATGGACGAGGCCTTTGCCGGCATGGATGCGAACGGGGACGGCCGCCTGTCACCGGAAGAACTGCATCATCGCACCGGGGCGCCGGGCATGGACCATGATGTGCGCGTGATCACCATGGGCGGGCCAGAGATGAGCTGGAGCTCGGCCCCCGAAGGCTCGGGCCCGCACCGTATTGAGGTCCGGCGCGTCGGCGGTGAAGACCTCGAGGTCGAGGCCCACAGCTTCGTCTTTGTTAGCGAGGACGGCGGAGTGACCACAGAGGGTGAAGGCCCGGTCCGGGTCATGGTCCGGCGCGGCGATGGGTCCGCCATGACGGGCGAGCACCGTGTGGAATGGATCCGCGAAGGCGAGGGCGCCGAGATGGACGCCGACGGCGACGGTCGCGTTACCGAGGCCGAGTTTCTCGCGCCCATGCGCGAGATCTTCCGCCAGATGGACGCGGACGGCTCCGGTGTTCTGGAAGAGGGCGAGCGCGGCGGTAACGGTGCTCGCGTTGTGACCCGGACGGTAGAAGTCCGCGAAGAAAACTAGGGGCGCAGATGTCGGGTCAGACCCGGACCGGTCTGACCCGCCCGGCGACCTCGCGGGCGCGCTCACGGGCCTGATCGGTGTCGACGCCGCGCGCGGTGGCCACGCCCATCCGTCTGCGCTCGAAGGCCTCTGGCTTGCCGAACAGGCGCAGGTCGGCGGTCGGCACTGACAGGGCCTCGGCCACACCCTCGAAGGCAATCCCCTGGGCGTCCATGCCGCCATAGATGACGGCGCTGGCGGCCGGTTCGCGCAGGGTCACATCGACCGGCAGGCCCAGGATGGCGCGGGCGTGCAGGGCAAACTCGCTCATGACCTGGCTGGCGAGCGTCACCAGACCGGTGTCGTGCGGGCGGGGGGAAACCTCGGAGAACCAGACCTGATCGCCCTTGACGAACAGCTCGACCCCGAACACGCCCAGACCGCCCAGCGCTTCGGTGACCTTGCCGGCGATGTCCTGCGCCGACGCCAGCGCGGCCGCGCTCATCGCCTGCGGCTGCCAGCTCTCGACATAGTCGCCCTTGACCTGACGATGGCCGATGGGCGCGCAGAAGTCGGTGACGACACGACCGTCGCGGATCGATCGCACGGTCAGCAGGGTGATCTCATAGTCAAAGTCGATGCGGCCCTCGACGATCACCCGGGCGGTATCGACCCGTCCGCCCGACTGGGCATAGGCCCAGGCGCTGGCCGCATCCTCGATGGCCTCGATCATCGACTGGCCCTTGCCCGATGACGACATGACTGGCTTGATGAACACCGGCAGGCCGATGGTGTGCGCGGCCTCGGCCAGTTCGGCGGCCGAGCCGGCAAAGGCATAGGGGCTGGTCGGCAGGCCCAGCTCTTCCGCGGCCAGCCGGCGGATGCCCTCGCGGTTCATGGTCAGCTGCGTCGCCCGCGCAGTCGGGATGACGGTGGCAAGGCCGGCCGCCTCAATGTCGGCCAGCACCTCGGTGGCGATGGCCTCGATCTCGGGCACGATGATGTGCGGCGCCTCGGCCAGGATGACGCCGTTCAGCACCTGCGGATCGGTCATCGGAATGACGTGGCTGCGGTGGGCGACCTGCATGGCCGGGGCGTTGGCATAGCGATCGACCGCGATCACCTCGACGCCGAGGCGCTGCAGCTCGATGGCGACCTCCTTGCCCAGCTCGCCCGCGCCCAGCAGCATGACGCGGACGGCGCTGTCGGAGAGGGGGGTGCCCAGGCGAACCGTCACAGCCGCGCCTTGACCTCGGCGACCACCGCCTCCGCGGTGATGCCGAACTTTTCGTAGAGTACTTCGGCCGGGGCGGAGGCGCCGAAGCTCGACATGCCAACGAAACCGCCGTCCTCGCCGATGAAGCGGTCCCAGCCCTGGCGGATACCGGCCTCGATGGCGACGCGGGCTGTGCCCTTGGCGATGACCTTGGTCTGGTAGGCCTTGGTCTGCTTGTTGAAGAGCTCAAAGGACGGCACCGAGACCACGCGGGTCGGCACGCCTTCGGCCTCGAGCTGCTCGGCGGCCTTCAGCGCAATAGCCACTTCGGTGCCGGTGGCGAACAGGGTGGCCTTGGCCTTGGCCGAGGCGGCGCGCAGCTCATAGGCGCCCTTGGCCGACAGGTTCTCGCTGACGGCCTCGGTGCGCACCGCCGGGGTCTTTTGCCGTGACAGGGCCAGCGCCGAGGGGCCGTCGGCCTTCTCCAGCGCCAGGCGCCAGCACTCCATGGCCTCAACCGTGTCGGCGGGGCGGAAGACCTGCAGATTCGGAATGGCGCGAAGCGCAGCCAGATGCTCGACCGGCTGGTGGGTCGGGCCATCCTCGCCCAGACCGATCGAGTCATGCGTCAGCACATGGACCACGCGGATGCCCATCAGGGCCGCCAGCCGGATCGACGGGCGGCTGTAGTCCGAGAAGACCATGAAGGTGCCGCCGTAGGGGATCAGCCCGCCGTGCAGCGCCATACCGTTCATGGCCGCGGCCATGCCGTGCTCGCGGATGCCCCAGTTGATATAGCGCCCGGCATAGTCGGGGGCGTCGAAGGTCTCTGTACCCGCCACCAGGGTGTTGTTCGACCCGGTCAGGTCGGCCGAGCCGCCCATCAGCTCGGGCACGGCCTCGAACAGGGCGCTGAGCGCCGCACCAGAGGACTGACGCGTGGCCTGGGCGGGTTTGGTCTGGACCGCCTCGGCGATGGCGGCATCCAGGGCCTCAAAGGCGTCGTCCGGCAGACCTCCGGCCATGGCGCGGACGAAATCGTCCTGAAGCTCGGCCTCGGCCAGCCGCGCTTCCCACTCCTCGCGGGCCCTGGCGCCCCGACGCCCGACCTTGCGCCAGGCCTTTTCGACGTGTTCCGGAATATCGAACGGGGCGTGATCCCAGCCCAGGCCCAGCCGTGTGGCCGCGATCTCGGCTTCGCCCAGCGCTGCGCCGTGGGTCTTGTGGCTGCCTTCCATCGTCGCGGCGCCGCGCCCGATCTTGGTCTTGCAGGCGATCAGGGTCGGCTTGTTCTGACGCTCGGCCCATTTCAGCGCGGACTTGATCGCGCCCATGTCGTGGCCGTCGATGGCCTTGACCGCCCAGCCGGCGGCCTTGAAGCGCGCCTTCTGATCGGTGGCATCCGACAGGCTGACGGCGCCGTCGATGGTGATGGCGTTGTCGTCCCACAGCACGGTCAGCTTGTTCAGCCGATAGCGCCCGGCCAGGGTGATGGCCTCCTGCGACACACCCTCCATCAGACAGCCGTCGCCGGCGATCACCCAGGTGCGGTGATCGACCAGATCCTCGCCGAAATGGGCGGCCAGATGGCGCTCGGCCATGGCAAAGCCGACCGCATTGGCCAGGCCCTGACCCAGCGGGCCGGTGGTCGTCTCGACGCCCGGCATGTGGCCATATTCGGGGTGACCGGCGGTCTTCGAACCCCACTGGCGGAAGTTCGACAGCTCCTCGCGGGTCGCGGCCTCATAACCGGTCAGGTGCAGCAGGGCATAGATCAGCATCGAGCCATGCCCGGCCGAGAGGATGAACCGGTCGCGGTCGGCCCAGTCTGGGCGGCTGGCGTCGAACTTCAGGTGCTTCGAAAACAGCACCGTGGCGACATCGGCCATGCCCATCGGCATGCCGGGATGGCCGCTGTTGGCCTTTTGCACGGCGTCCATGCTCAGCACCCGGATGGCATCGGCCATCTGCTTGGGGGTAGCCTTCGGCGGGGTGGAATCGGCTTTTGCCACGGGCAACCTCTCGGGACGCGGGGAATAAAAAGGGGGGCGGGGCCGCTTTACCCCGACGCGCGGACGGGTTCTATAGGGATTCCGGAGGAAGTGACACCGATGGCCGACGCCACCACAGCTGCGAAAGCCCGCATCGACAAGGCCCTCGCCCTGCTGGAAAGACGCATGAAGGACCTGAAGGCGCGCCCCGCTTCGGCGCCCCCGATCGGCGACGATGACCTGTTCGCGCCGCGCGCCGACGCCGGGCGTCTGGCCGAGCTGGAAGACGCCGGGCGTGAAGCCCGCGCCGCGCTGGCGGCTTCGGCCAAGGCTATTCGCTCGATCCTTGCGGACGACCAGGACAGCGCGGGGAGCGCCTGATGGCCACCGTCACCGTCGAGATCAATGGTCGCCCCTACGCCGTCGGATGTGCTGACGGACAGGAAGAGCGCGTCAAGCAACTGGCGGCCCAGTTCGCCGGCCATGTCAGCAGCGTCGCCGCCGAGGTGGGACATGTCGGCGAGCTTCGCCTGTTCCTGATGGCCGGGCTTATCCTGGCCGACGAACTGCAGGAGGCCCGTTCGGGCGAGGCACCGGCCCGTCCCGCCGAGGCACCGTCCACCGACGCCGGGGTGGCCGAGGCCCTGAATGCCGTCGCGGCCCGCATCGAAAAGATCGCCCAGACCATCACCTGAGACCCGCCATCGGAATTCGTACCGGCCCGGCGCAATGGCCATTGTCCGGTCACAGGTCGAGGACTATCTTGGTCACTGGCGGGTCTTGCTGCGGCCCTCGTCGAAGGCAACATTCCTCGCGACCTTAATTCACTCAAAGGGATCTGTCCCTGTCCGGGCTCGAGGGCCTGGGCATATGGAGCCCACCTGGCTACCCAGGTCTGAGAGGATTAAAACGCTCTTCACGGTTCTTGTGGCGCCGCCAACCTTTATTCTTGCCCTACCGCTCGGCCCGCGGGGCCTCGCTGCTTGAGGGCGGGCTGCTCGCCCTATCGTTCGCCGCTTGGCGGCTCGCTGTCTGAGGGCCTATGACCGACAAGCGCGCGTTACGATCCGAGATGCGGGCCCGACGCATGGCCCTGGCGAAGGACGGTCTGCAGGCCGCTGCACGCGCCGCTGACCATGCGCACCGCCTGCCACAGGCTATCTGTGTCGCTGTCTATCACCCGATCGGTTCTGAATTGGGCACGGCCCCGCTGGTCGAGGCGCTGGTCGCGCGCGGCGTGGACCTTTGTCTGCCCGTCACCCTGGCGCCGGATGCGCCGATGATCTTTCGGCACTGGGTCCCGGGCGACCCGCTGGAAGCCGATCTGGCCGGCGTCCCTGCCCCCTTTCCGGTGGCCGGGACGGTGGTGCCCGACCTGATCCTCGCCCCCCTGCTGGCCTTTGATGGTCAGGGGCGGAGGCTGGGGCAGGGCGGCGGCCATTACGACCGCACCTTTGCAGCGCTGCCAGACGCAATCCGGATCGGCTTCGCCTACGCCGGACAGCAGGTTGAGGCCCTGCCGTTCGAGCCGCACGACATTCCGCTGCATGGCGTTCTGACCGAGACCGGCTATACCGCCTTCGCATGAGGCGTATTCATTCCCCCCGGCCGGTCGCATGAGGCTGGCATTCTTCGGCGACGTGATCGGCAAGTCCGGTCGCGACGGCCTGTCCGATCATCTGCCGGGCCTGAAGCGCGACCTGAAGCTCGACTTTGTGGTCGTCAATGCCGAGAACGCTGCGGGCGGTTTCGGCATCACCGAGAACACCGCGCGTGAGATTTTCGCCGCCGGCGCAGACGTCCTGACCCTCGGCAACCACTCATGGGACCAGCGCGAGGCCCTGACCTATATCGTGCGGGAACCGCGCCTGATCCGTCCGGCCAACTATCCCCCGTTGATGGATGCACCGGGCCGCGGGGCCGATGTCTTTACCACGTCAGATGGCCGCCGCGTGCTGGTGATCAATGTGCTGGGCCGGGTGCATATGGACCCGATGGACGATCCGTTCTCGGCCGTAGAGCGCGAGCTGGAGGCTGCACCGCTGGGCGTGGTCGCCGACGCCGTGATCGTGGACATGCATTGCGAGGCCACCAGCGAGAAAATGGCCATGGGCCACTTCTGCGACGGGCGCGCCAGCCTGGTGATCGGCACCCACACCCATGTGCCGACCGCTGACGCCCAGATCCTGCCGGGCGGAACGGCGTATCAGACCGACGCAGGCGGCTGCTGCAACTATGATTCCGTGATCGGTAACGACAAGGAAGAGCCCTTGCGCCGCTTTACCACCCGGCTCAGCGGCGGCCGCTACCAGCCGGCCTCGGGCCCCGCGACGGTCTGCGGTGTCTATGTCGAGACCGACGACCGCACGGGTCTGGCGACCCGCGTCGAGCCGATCCGCATCGGTGGCCGCCTCAGCCAGGCTGTGCCGGTGCTCTAGGGGCCCCTACCGTCGGCGGCAGGTCTGGCGCACGCGCAGGGCCATGGCGCGTTCACCGGCTTCACTGGCCACCCGGCGCGCTTCGGTGCATTGGCCCGCATCCATCAGCGCCTGCACCCGCTCGGCCAGGGCCACGCGGTCCGCGCCATATTGCGCCTCGGCCTCCTCGACGGTCATCTGCTGGGCTTCCACCCCGGCGCGATATTCGTCGCCCTCACGACGGCGGAGCTGGTCGTCGGAACTCATGCGGCCGATGGCGCCGCCACTGGCCTGCTGAGCGGTCGGAGGCGCGCCGGACTGGGCCGAGGCAGGTGTGGCCAGCGCCAGCATCGCGGTCGCCAGAATCGCGCCGGTAATCGTCAAGGCCAGTCGCATGGGTCTCGTCCTCCCGAAGCTGCGCCCTCATTCTGACTCCGGGGCACGCCCGTGGCAATCCGCCTCAGAATCCCTGTCGGAAGAAGTAGGTGGTGCGCTCGCGGATCAGGCCGTCCTCGATCCGGTAGGCATCGGCGAAGCGTTCGTGGATGGGGGCGCCGTCGTGGCCACGCCCTTCCACCAGTCCCATGGCGACCACGCGGTCGCCTTCGCAGACCATCTCATCGACCAGAATCTGCGAGGTCTTGGCGCTGCGGTGGCGACGGTAGTAGTCGATGACGGCGTTGCGTCCTGACAGGATCGGTTGGCCAGGTCGGCGATAGATCACCTCCGGGTGCAGACATGCCTCAAGCACATCGTGATCGCCCATCTCTATGGCCGCCAGGGACTGTTCGATGAGGGTGCGGGCGGTGAGCGCCAAAGCGGGAGGCCTCCGTGTGAGATTCCGCACCGCGGACCGGCCGGTCAGATCGACAGGCAAGTAAGGCGGCGCTAGCGTCTGGTATGCCGACTCTTGCTGACATGATCCATCCCGTCACCGTCGACCGCTTTCGGGCCGAGGTCGAGGGTCGAGCGCCGCTGCACATTCCGGCCGAGGGCGAGACGGGGGACGCCCGTCGCGCCCTGCTGGACTGGGACACCTTCAACGGCCTGCTGTCCCAGAGTTCGATCTGGACCCATTCCACCCTGCAACTGGTCCATAGCGGCAACCAGCTTCCGGCGGAGAATTATTGCGCCGAGGTCCAGACCATGTCCGGGCCTGTCGTGCGACCGTCCCCGGCCAGAGTGCAGGTCATGATGGCCATGGGGGCTACGGTCATCGCCAATGACGTCGGGGCGCTGACGCCGGGATTGCGGGCAATCTGCGACACCCTGAGCAGCACCTATGCCGCCTCGGTGGCAGCCAATGTCTATTGCTCGTTCAAGGGGGTGCAGGGGTTCGGTCCCCACTATGACACCCATGACGTCTTCGCTGTGCAGACCGAGGGCGAAAAGATCTGGCGGCTGTATCGAAACCGCGAGTCTGACCCCATCGACTATCCAGGCGAGGGCGAGGAGGTTCGCCGCTATCTGGCCTCGGCCTGCGGTCCGATCATGCAGGAAGTCCGTATGCGGCCAGGGGATGTCCTCTACATTCCGCGCGGCTGGTACCACGACGCCCTGGCAGTGGACGGGCCGTCACTGCATGTGACGCTGTCCGTCACGCCGCTTTACGGACGCATCCTGTTCCGTCTGCTGGAGTCGGCGGCCATGCAGGATCCGGCGTTCCGGGCCTGGCTGCCGCCGGCGACCCAGGGGGACGGCAAACCGCTGGCCGCGCAACTGGCGGATCTGGGTCAGAGGCTGGCCACGCTGTCGGCCAGTCCAGCCTTTGCACGGGAAATCGCCATGACCCAGCAGCGGCTGATGGGGCGATCGTCAGACTATCATTTGCCGGAGCGGATATCGCTGACGCGCTACAGCCCGACGGGATTGATGCCGCCTGCCGTCCGCGGCCCGGCATCTGTCGCCATGGAGTGGGCCATGGCCCAGCCGCGCTTTGTGCTGGAAGACATGATCGCCCAGTTCGACTTCGTTCCCGAGGCGGACCTGCGCGCGGCAGTCGAGGCCGCCGTCAAGGCGGGCGCGCTCAAGCCGGTCGCCGGGACGTAAAGAAACACCCGGACGCAGTGGCCTGCATCCGGGTGTCTTTTAGTCGGTTCGAGCCGCAGGATCAGTTCAGATCAAAGCGGTCCGCATTCATCACCTGAACCCAGGCAGCCACGAAATCACGCACGAACTTCTGGCCTGCGTCGGCTGAGGCGTAGACTTCTGCCAGCGCCCGCAGCTGCGAGTTGGAGCCGAACACCAGATCGGTGCGTGTGGCGGTCCACTTCTGCTCGTGTGACTTGCGGCAGGTGCCAACAAAGGTCTCGTCCGAGCTTTCGTCCACCTGTTTCCAGGCCGTGCCCATGTCCAGCAGATTGACGAAGAAGTCGTTCGTCAGCTGGCCGGGGCGATCGGTCAGCACGCCGTCCTTCGAGTCCTTGTGGTTGATGCCCAGAGCCCGCAGGCCTCCGACCAGAACCGTCATCTGAGGCGCCGTGAGGCCCAGCAGCTGGGAGCGGTCGATCAGCAGCTCCTCGGTCGGAACGTTGAACCGCACCTGCAGATAGTTGCGGAAGCCGTCGGCGCGAGGTTCCAGCCAGTGGAAGCCCTCGATCTCGGTCTGCTCCTGCGAGGCATCGGTCCGGCCCGGGGTGAAGGGCACCTCGATATCGTGGCCGGCAGCCTTTGCGGCCTTCTCGATACCGACCGAACCACCCAGAACGATCAGATCGGCGATCGAGACATTCTTGCCCGAGCTGGCCTTGATATCCTCATAGACCTTGAGCACCCGGGCCAGTTTTTCGGGCTCATTGACGTCCCAGTCCTTTTGCGGGGCCAAGCGAATGCGACCGCCGTTGGCGCCGCCGCGGTGATCCGACCCGCGATAGGTCGAGGCCGAGGCCCATGCCGTGCGAACCAGGTCGGCAATCGACAGGTCCGAGGCCGCGATCGCGTCCTTCAGGTCGCGGATGTCAGCCCCCGACAGGGTCGGTCCCGTATGGGCCGGGATCGGATCCTGCCAGATCAGATCTTCGGCCGGGACCTCAGGGCCGAGGTAGCGGGCCTTGGGCCCCATGTCGCGGTGGCACAGCTTGAACCAGGCGCGGGCGAACTGGTCGGCGAAATAGGCCGGATCAGCCCGGAACTTCTCCATGACCTTGCGGTATTCCGGGTCGAATTTGAACGCCATGTCGGCGGTCGTCATCATCGTCGGCACCCGCTTGCCCGGCGTGTGCGCTGCCGGGGCCAGGGTATCGTCAGGATTGCCGACCGGCTGCCATTGCTTGGCGCCAGCCGGGCTGCGGATCAGCTCATAGTCATGATCCAGAAGCATGTCGAAATAGGTCATGTCCCAGGTAACCGGGGTGGGGGTCCAGGCGCCTTCGATGCCCGAGGTGATGGTGTGGTCGCCCATGCCGCTCTCGTGGCCCGAAACCCAGCCCATGCCCTGCTGGGCGATGTCGGCCCCTTCGGGACTGGTGCCGACCTTGGAGGCATCGCCCGCGCCGTGGGCCTTGCCGAAGGTGTGACCGCCCGCCGTCAGGGCCGCCGTTTCCTCATCATTCATCCCCATCCGACGGAAGGTCTCGCGGATGTCGCGGGCCGACTGCAGGGCGTCCGGCACCCCGCCGGGGCCTTCTGGGTTCACATAGATCAGGCCCATCTGGATAGCGGCCAGCGGTTCTTCCAGCGCCATGTCCTTGTCGGGCTGGATGCGGGTCTCATTGCCCTCCTCGCCGACCCACTTTTCCTCGGTGCCCCAATAGACATCCTTTTCGGGCTCCCAGACGTCGGCGCGGCCGCCGCCGAATCCGAACACCGGCCCGCCCATCGACTCGATGGCGACATTCCCGGCCAGGATCATCAAATCCGCCCAGCTCAGATTGGCACCATACTTCTGCTTGATCGGCCACAGCAGGCGCCGGGCCTTGTCCAGATTGCCGTTGTCCGGCCAGCTGTTCAGCGGGGCAAAGCGCTGCTGGCCGGCGCCGGCGCCGCCGCGCCCGTCCGCCGTGCGATAGGTGCCGGCGGAGTGCCAGGCCATGCGAATGAAGAAGGGGCCATAGTGGCCATAGTCCGCCGGCCACCAGGGCTGGCTGTCGGTCATCAGGGCATGCAGGTCGCGCTTGACTGCCGCGTAGTCCAGTTTCTTGAACGCCTCGGCGTAGTCGAACTCGTCGCCCATCGGATCGCCGGTCCGGCCCTGCTGGTGCAGGATGTCGATGGCCAGATGGTTCGGCCACCAGTCGCGATTGGTGCGGCCCAGAAGCGAACGCAGCGCGCCGCGTTCCTTCTTGGGGTCGCTGAGGGGGTCGCCTGCGTTTCCGTCCATGCCTTGATCTCCCGGGGATTCATTGAGCCCCGGTGTGAGTCCGGGGACGTGATCCACCAAGGTATCAAACCCCCGGCAATAGGCTAAGACTATTTTCTGATGTTGGAGATAGATTATGCTTATGATCGGTCGGGAACACGGCATAGCCCTCAACCTGTCCCCGATTTAACTTGTCGCGGCCCGGCGACGTGATAACGCGCAAGCAAGCACCTCTCTGTTGCCAAAGACGAATTCGCTTCGTCCCGCGCGGCGACCTCCTCTCGATCGGGCTGAACATGTCGAACCGTACGCTGCTGATGACATCGGCGCTTCTCTTTGGATGCGTGCTGTTCGCCGCCGCGCCCGCGCTTGCGCAGGATGCCGATCAGGATCCGCCCGCCACCGCCGAGGACGAAGAGGCCGAGGAAGAGGCGACCGAGGTCGATGAGATCCTCGTCCAGGGCACGCGGACCGACATCATCACGGCGGCCGACCGGATGATCTACAATGTCTCGAACGATGTGCAGGCCCAGACCGGATCGGTCGCGGATGTCCTGCGTAACGTCCCGGGTGTCGAGGTTGATCTCCAGGGTAACGTCAGCCTGCGCGGCGACGGCAATGTCACCATCCTCGTCGACGGACGCCCGTCGGCGATGCTGCGCGGCGCCTCACGTGCCGATGTGCTTCAGGCCATGTCGGGCAGCCAGATCGAGCGGGTGGAAGTGATCACCAACCCCTCGGCGGCCTTCAGCCCCGAAGGTAGCGGTGGCGTCATCAATCTGGTCACCCGGACAGCCCAGCCCTCTGTTACCTCCGTCGGCGTTCGCGCGTCCTGGGACGGCGGAGAGCGTGGCAACCTGTCCCTGAGCGGCAGCCGCACCAAGGACGGTCTGACCCTGTCCGGTGACATCGGCCTTCGCCACAACGTCAGCGATGTCGAAAGCGAGTCCAGCCGACTGCGGCCCGGTGCGACGCCGGCGGCCACCATCGTCGAAGACAGTGTATCGACGGGCAGCAACACCAATACCTTCGGCAATGCGCGCATCGGTGCCGACTACGACCTGAATGCCCGCGACCGGATCAGCGGCGAGCTCAGCTATCGCGCTTTCGACGCCGAGAACGACGGACTGCAGGTCTTTGAGCGGGCCGATGGCAACGGCACGGTCAGCGACCGCTATGAGCGCCTGCAGACGGGCGGGTTCTCGAACAGCAACGTCGGGGGTCGTCTGTCCTGGCGCCGCAAGTTCGAGGGTGACCAGCACGAACTGGCCGCTGATTTCGAGGTGGACGCCAGCACGTCGGAACGCGAACTCGACCTGACCTCGACCACCGAGATCGGGGGCGAGCCCGACTTCCTGCAGCGCACCGGCAGCGACAACGAGAGCGACTCCTACGGCTTCAAGCTGGACTACACCCGTCCGATGGGTGACCGACGCCTGCTGAAGATCGGCTATGAGGGCGATCTGGACATCGACGCGTTTGACTCCTTCGGTTCGCGCGGTCCCGATGAGGCCGGCCTTGTGCCGATCGCGGCCCTGACCAACCGCTTCGACTACGAAGAGTGGGTCCACGCCGCCTACGTCACCTATGAGCGGCCGTTCGGCGATCTGGACGTCCAGGCGGGGCTGCGGGTCGAGCAGGTCGATTTCCAACTGGACCAGATCACGGACTCCATCTCCGTCCAGCGCGACTATCTGAAGGCCTATCCGACGCTGAACTTCGGCTATCAGATGACCGACAGCCAGCGTCTGCGCGGGGGTTACAGCCGCCGGATCAGCCGTCCTTCACCCCAGGACCTGAATCCCTACACCGTCTATATCGACCCCCAGAACCTGCGGCGCGGGAACCCGGATCTTGAGCCCGAGATCACCGACTCGTTCGAACTGACCTGGCAGTTGCGCAAAGGCCCGACCTTCTATGCGGTGACGGCCTTCTATCGCGACAGCAGCGGTGGCGTGACGGATGTCTCGCAGGATATCGGCGGCGGCGTCGTTCTGACGACCCGCGAGAACCTGGGCGAGAGCCAGCGCACCGGTGTCGAGTTCATCGTCAATGGCCGCTTTGGCTCCAAGGTGACCTACAACGCCTCGGGCACCGTCTTCCAGAACGACATCAGCATCCCGGGCATCGCAGGCGGCATCGAGCGCAGCGGCACCAGCGGCACCGCCCGCGCCTCGATAAACTGGTCCCCGACGGACACCGACTTCTTCCAGCTGAATGGCTTCTATGTTGGCGAGCAAATCCAGGCCCAGAGCGAGCGGAGCTCGTTCGGCATGCTGAACATCGGCTATCGGCGCAAATTCACCGACAGCTTCAGCATGGTGCTGACGGGGACCAACATCTTGGACACGGCCGAGATCACCGCGATCACGGACACGCCTGACTTCCAAGATCGCAGCCGCGTCCGCTTCAGCGAGCCGACCTACTATATCGGCCTGACCTACACCTTCGGCAGCAGCCCGCGCCGTCAGGAGCCGGCCTTCGACTTCGGCATGCCCGGCGTTCCGCAGTAGGACTGTTCAGTCCCGGTCGCGATGGTCGGCCGGCTGGATGCCGTGCCGGGCCATCTTGTCGTAGAGCGTCTTGCGCGGCAGGCGGAGTGTGGCCGTGACCTTGCGGATGTCCCCGCGATGGTTGCTGAGGGCCTCGCGGATCAGCTCGGCTTCATAGCGGGCGACCCTTTGGGCCAGACCGTCCTGCGGTCTGCTATCGGGCGGGCTGTCGGACAGGCCGACCGCCACCTGATTGGCGAAGTTGGACAGCTCGCGCAGATTGCCCGGCCAGTCGTGCTCGATCAGGCGGCGGCGCACGGCGTGATTGATCGGCGGCAGGGGCCGACCCATCCGGGCCGAGGCGCGGGCGAGGAAGCGGGCGAACAGCATCTGCACATCGTCTGCCCGCTCCCGCAGCGGCGGTACGCGCAGCCGGACCACATTCAGGCGGTAATACAGATCTTCTCTCAGGTCTCCGCGCGCGACGGCCTCGGCGGGGTCGCTTTGGGTTGCGGCCAACACCCGCAGGTCCAGCGCGCGCGGCTCGGTGGCGCCCAGTGGCAGCACCTCGCGCTCCTCCAACACCCGCAGCAAGGTTAGTTGGGCTTGTCGAGGTGCAAGATCGACCTCGTCCAGAAACAGGCTGCCCTGATGGGACTGTTCCACCTGACCTTCGCGTCGCCGGGTGACGCCGCTGGCATAGCCGACGTCCTGGCCCATCAGCTGAGCCTCGACCCCCGCTTCGGTGAGGGCGGCGCAGGTCACGGCGACAAACGGCTTGGGCCGTCTTCGGCCCGCATTGTGGATGGCACGCGCCACAGCCTCCTTGCCCGATCCGGTCTCCCCCTCGATCAGCACATCCACCTCCGCATCGGCCAGTTGCCGGATGGCGCCGCGCAGGGCGATGATGGCCGTGCTCTCGCCGCTGAGCGGGATCGACTGTTCCGTCTCGGCCGCCAGCGTGGCGAGGCGGCGGTTGTCGAGGATCAGAGCTCGCTTCTCCAGTGCCCGTCTCAGGGTCTCGATCAGGCGCTCGGGCGCGAATGGCTTGGCCAGAAAGTCATAGGCCCCGCGCTTCATCGCCTCGACAGCGTCGGCGATGTCGCCGTGGCCAGTGATCAGCACGACGGGCAGGTCCGGGTCGAGCGTGGTCAGCCGATCGGCGAATTGGCGGCCGTCCATGCCGGGCATTCTGAGGTCGGTGACCACCACCCCCTCGAACCCGGCGCCCACGACCTTGAGCGCGGCTTCGGCCGAGGCATAGGTCGCAACCTTGAGGCCCGCCAGCCCAAGGCGTTCGGCCAAAGCATCGCGAAACGGGGCGTCATCCTCGACGAGGGCGACGCGATCAAGGGCGCTGAAGCTCATGGTGCATGCGCCAGAGCAATCTGGAATACGGTCCCGGCCGGTGAGGGTTCATGGGACAGCTCGCCCCCGAATCCGGCGACGATATCGCGGCTGATGACCAGCCCCAGCCCGAGGCCCGACGCCTTGCTGGTGACGAAGGGGGTGAACAGGCGCTCGCGCACATCCTCTGGCAACCCGGGTCCATTATCGGTCAGGCGGATTACGACCTTTCGCCCAACCCGTTTCGATGACAGGGCGATGGTCGGTGTGGCGGTACCCTCCAGTGCCTCGATGGAATTCTGCAGCAGGTTCAGCACGACCTGTTCCAGCCGGTTTCGTTCGGCCTTCACCTTCAGGCCCGGGGACAGGGCCGAGCGGTCCAGCCAGATGCCCCGTTCCCGCAGCCGCGCCGCGACCAGCAACAGGGCGCCATCGATGGCCTCTTCCACATCGACCGCCACCACCTCTGACCGGGTCTTCCGGGAGAAGGCCCGCAACTCGTCGGTGATGGTCCCGACGCGCTCGGTCAGGCCGGAAATCGACGCCAGGCTCCGCAGGGCCGCATCGTGGTCGCCGCGCTCGAGGTAGACTCCGGCGGTGTCGGCATGGGTGCGGATGGCCGCAATCGGCTGGTTGATCTCGTGCGCGACTCCGGCGGCGATCTGACCGACGGTCGCCAGCTTGTTGGCCTGAACCAGCTCGTCTTCCAGAACCTGACGGCTCAGTTCCAGGCTGCGGCGTTCCTCCATCTCATGACTGAGCGCCTGGTTGGCGGCACTGAGCTCGGTGGTTCTCAGCGCGACCTGTCGTTCCAGTTCAGCCCGCGCGGCTTCTTCCTCGATTGCCCGGTTGCTGGCCCTCTGGCGGCGGCGAAGCAGGATGCCGGTCAGACCGGCCAGCAGGGCAATGCTCAGCCCGGCGAGAATGCGTGCGGCTCCGACCGCCCGGGACATCATCTGATCGGCAGGCCACAGCAGATGCAGCGTCCAGCCCAGCCCCATACTCGTGTCGGTTTCGTGCGCATAAAGCCGGGATGCACCGTCACGCTGGACCCGCAGCAGTCCGGACTCCGAGGTCGTGAAGGGCATGTCCTGCAGAGGCTCGCCGGTGGTCTGTTGCTCGGCCAGCTGCCGACGCCGCGCCTCGCTGAGGGGCCGGGTCGTGCGGAACCGCCACTCGGGCGTCGTGGTGATCAGGACGACGCCATCCGCATCGGTGACATAGGTGGGCTCGCCGGCGTTGCGCCAGGTCTGCTCCAGGGCGTCGAACTCGACCTTGGCGACGATTACGCCGGCGGGGGCCCCATCCCCGCGATCAATGCGGCGTGCAAGGTACAGTCCGGGCCTGCCGCTGACGGTGCCGAGAGCGAAGAAGGCCGCCTCACCATAACGCATGGCCTCGATGTAGTAGGGACGAAAGCGATAGTTTGACCCCACGAAACTGGTCGGCTCGCGCCAGTTGCTGGCCGCCAGCGCCGTGCCGTCCGCATCCAGGACATAGAGGGCGGCGGCCCGCACCTCTCCGGCCAGCTGCTCCAGCTTCAGGTTCAGCCGATCACGGCGCCCGGTTGAGGGTGCGGTCACGAGCGCCAGCAGCTCCGGATCGACAGCGAGGACCGAGGGTACGGCCTGCTGACGTTCCAGTTCGCTCGTCAGGACGGCCGCGTGCAGCACGGCGGCGGTTTCCGCCTGCCCGCGCGTAGCGGCTTCGGCATCCATGCGGGCCAGCCATCCGGCCACGCTAATCGCCAGCACGCCGACGACCAGCCAGACGCCTGCGAACAGGCGCCACTGAATCGTCTCGGACAGGCGGGATCGGATCATCGGTCAACAATGCGGATTTTCGCACAAATGACCAGCGCGCTTGTGTGTAAATCCGCACAATTGCAGGATATTCTTGGCGAGAGGCGGACAAGAATCAAGCAAAACCATAGCGTTAACGCGATGTGGGCCCCGGCTTGCCGATCGGTCTTGCCGGTTCCGATACTGGCGTCCTGCGATGCCGACGAACGGCACGTGGGCGTAGCGCGGACAATGATCCGTCGAGGGAGGTTGAGGTTTGATCCAGGTTCATCACGAGCAAGGTGCGTCCGTGCACCGCCAGCCCATCTGGAAGCATCTGTACTTCCAGGTGCTGGTGGCGATCACCGTGGGCGGCCTGATCGGCCACTTCTTCCCCGAGACCGGCGAAAGCATGAAGCCGCTCGGCGATGCCTTCATCAAGCTGGTGAAGATGGTGATCGCGCCGGTGATCTTCCTGACCATTGTGATCGGCATTGCCGGCATGCGCGACATCGGTCGTGTGGGTCGGGTGGCGGCCAAGGCCTTCGGCTATTTCTTCGTCTTCTCGACCCTGGCCCTGATCATCGGCCTGACGGTGGCCAATGTCGTCCGACCCGGGGACGGGCTGAACATTGACCCTGCCACCCTCGATTCCGGTGCGGTCGCGCAATACGCCCAGGCGGCCCACGAGAGCACCATCGTCGGCTTCCTGATGAGCATCATCCCCGACAGCCTGTTCGGGGCCTTCACCTCGGGCAACATCCTGCAGGTGCTGTTCGTCTCGATCCTGTTCGGCATCGCCCTGGCCCTGATCGGGGACCGCGGCCAGCCGATCATCGACTTCTTCGAGACTGCCAGCCTCGCGGTGTTCAAACTGGTCGCCATCGTCATGAAGGCTGCGCCGATCGGGGCGCTGGGGGCATTTGCCTTTACCATCGGCGCCTATGGCATCGCCTCGATCGCCAATCTGGCAGCCCTGATCGCCACCTTCTATGTGACCTCGCTGGTCTTTGTGGTGGGCGTGCTCGGGCTTGTCGCCTGGGCCAACGGCTTCTCGATTTTCAAGCTGATCCGCTATCTGAAGGAAGAACTGCTGCTGGTGCTGGGCACCTCCAGTTCGGAAGCGGCACTGCCTAGTCTGATCGCCAAGATGGAGCGGGCCGGGGCCGCCAAGTCGGTGGTCGGCCTGGTCGTGCCGACCGGCTATTCGTTCAATCTGGACGGCACCAACATCTATATGACGCTGGCGGCCCTGTTCATTGCGCAGGCGCTGAACATCGACCTGACCATCTGGCAGCAGCTGACCCTGTTGCTGGTCGCCATGCTTAGTTCCAAGGGCGCGGCCGGGATCACCGGCGCGGGCTTCATTACCCTGGCGGCCACGCTGATGGTGGTGCCCGATGTGCCGGTGGCCGGCATGGCGCTGATCCTCGGGATCGACCGCTTCATGAGCGAGTGCCGGGCCCTGACCAACTTCATCGGCAACGCCGTGGCCACCGTCGTCGTGGCCCGCTGGGAAAAGGCGCTGGATACCGACGCCCTGGCCCTGGCGCTGAACGGCAAGCCCCAGCCGCTGGCCGCTGCGCCCGATCCCGCTGCCGGCCCGGGAGACGATCTGGTTCTGGCGGACGACTGACACCGCCGAAGAAAACAAGAAAATCGAGGGAGGAAACCATGTCCAATACGAAACGCCAGTGGCTGATGGCCGGAACGGCCCTGCTGACCGCATCGGTCTTTGCGACCGGGGCATTTGCCCAGTCTGCGCCTGCAACACCGCAGGACCCCGAAGACGCCCCCGTCACCCAGGTCGATGACATCGTGGTCGTCGGCTCGAACATCCGGGGGGGCCGGACGACGGCTGCCCTGCCGGTTGTGGTGGTCGATCAGGAGCAGATCGACGCCACCGGAGCGGTGTCTGGTGACGAACTGATGCGCACCATTCCACAGATGGGCGATGTCCTGTTCGACGCCTCCAACAACCCCCAGACCAGCAATGCTGCGCGCGGGGATGTCAACTCGGTCAACCTGCGCTCGCTCGGCGTTGGCAACACCCTGGTCCTGTTGAACGGTCGCCGTCTGGTCGCGCACCCGACCAGCCAGGGCACATCGGACACCGGCACTGTCCCGGTGATCAGCTACAACTCCAATGCCATTCCGGTGGGTGGCCTGGACCGTCTGGAGGTCCTGTTGGACGGGGCCGCGGCCATCTATGGCGCGGACGCCGTGGCCGGGGTGGTCAATACGGTTCTTCAGGACGACTTCGACGGCTTGACCATCAGCACGCGCTACGGCGGGGCCGAGGGCACCCGCATGAGCGAGCTGGACATCAATGTCTTCGCCGGCCGGGACTTCGACCGGGGCAATATCTCGCTGTTCGTCAACTATACGGACCGTACCGCACTCTGGGCCTCGGATCAGGACTTCACCTCCACCGATGACCTGCGTCTCCTGTTCGACGACTACCCCGATTTCGCCGGAATTACGGCCTTGGATGGCCGGTCGTCGCATACACCCTGGGCTCGCCTCAGCGTCGGGTCGCGGCCGGTCATCCGGTCGAACGGCACGGCGGTCACGACCTCATCCGGGACCTTCCGGTTCCAGCCTGCCAGCTTCGGTTGCGGCGTGGACGTCGGTCGCGGCATCTGCATCAACAGCGGCAATCACAATTTTAACACCACCCATCGTGAACTGCGATACGACACCCGCCACGAGACCACGGTGCGCCCCACGGTGGAAAGGCTGAACCTGTTCCTGACAGGGCACCGTGAGCTGACGGCGAATGTCGAAGCCTTTTTCGAGATCGGCTACTATTCAGCGAGCAGCGAGGCAGTTCAGCCTCCGGTGATCAACCTCAACAGTCTCTGGATCCCGGCCAGCAACTACTGGAACCCGTTCGGTCCTGTGACCTTTGCGGGCGGTGCCGCTAACCCCAATCGCCTGCCGGGCCTGACCAATGTGCCGACGACCGGCCTGCCGGTGCTGATGTCCAACTATCGGTTCGTCGATGCGGGGTTCCAGACCGTGAAAGTCGAGAATCGCCAGCTGCGATTCCTGGGCGGGGTGCGCGGCGAATGGCGCGGCTATGACTGGGAAAGCGCCATGCTCTATTCGGAAGCCGAGGCCGAGGACACCTCGCCCAACATCAACAGGACCCTCCTGCAGCAGCAGTTGGCCCTGTCGACGCCCGATGCCTACAATCCGTTCAGCGGCGGCTGTGTCGCTACAACCAGCTATGGCGACTGTTCCCCCAGCAGCCAGACCGCGATCAACGCTATTGTAATGGACCTCCAGCGCGTCTCGCGGACGACCCTCGCCCTGGCCGACCTGAAGCTGACCCGCGGGGACTTCTTCGAGCTGCCGGCGGGACCGGTCGGCATTGCCTTCGGCTTCGAGGTCCGTCACGAGACCCAGGAGGACGACCGGGACGCCAATCTCGACGGTACCTTCACGTTCACCGACATGGTCACCGGTGTGACCAGCCTGTCGAACGTCTCGGCCGTCAGCCCCAACCCGGACACCTATGGCGATCGGACCGTCGGCTCCGCCTATCTGGAGTTCGCCATTCCCCTCGTCTCACCCGAGATGAACATACCGTTGATCCATCAGCTGGATGTTCAGCTGGCGGGCCGGTTCGAGCACTATTCGGACTTTGGCTCGGTGGCCAAGCCCAAGATCGCGGCTGCCTGGGACATCGTGCCGGGAGTGCGTGTCCGGGGCTCCTATTCCGAGGGCTTCAGGGCGCCGAACCTGGAACAGACCAACGCTACCCAGTACGCGCGTCTGGGCAGCGGGATCGACTATATTCGCTGCGAGGCCGACCTGCGCGCCGGGCGGATCGCCTCTTTCGCCGCTTGTCCGCACAACACGTCCGGCCTGTCTCTGCTGGTCGCGGGAAATCCGGATCTGGAGCCGGAAGAGAGCGTCAACACCTCCTATGGTCTGGTGCTGCAGCCCGGCTTCATCCCGGAATATCTCGGCGAGTTCACGTTTACGGTCGACCGCTGGACCATTGAGCAGGAGCAGATCGTCGGGCTTCTGGGCGTTCAGACGGCGTTGGCTCTCGACTATCTGCTTCGGGTCGGGGGTGGATCAAACCCGCTGGTAACCCGCGCCGCGCCGGATCCCGATGATGTCCTGTTGTTCGACGGCACCTTCTTGACTGTGGCCGGCGAGGCGACCTCGGTCAGCGACCGGTTTGTCAACTTGCAGCCGCAAACGGTCGGCGGCCTCGACTTCGGGATCAACTGGTCCCTGCGCCGCACGGCCTGGGGCTCGTTCTTTGCGACGATTAACGCCAGCCAGCTGACCGAGTTTACCCGTGATCCCGGTCCGATCGTGAATGAGCTCTACGCGGCCCGCGAGGCCGGGACCATCAACGCAGGTACGACCCTGCCGGACTCCAGTGACCTGATCCGTCAGAACGGGCGCCCGGAATGGAGGGTCAGCACCACCTTCACCTGGCGCAAGGGTCCGTGGCGCGCGGGTGTGTCGACCCAGTATATCAGTGACTTTGAGCAGCCCGGCCTGCTGGGCACCTCGGGTGAACCCTTCCTGGTCGAGGACCAGCTGGTCACCAATCTTTATGGCGACTATGAATTCCCCGATGAAACCCGCGTCCGCATCGGCGTGCGCGACCTGACCGATGAGGGCCCGTCGCTTGCCGACGGCGGCTATCGCGGTTCGGTCCATAATCCTTGGGGCCGATACTGGTATGTCAATGTCCGGAAGTCGTTCTGACCTGACACCGCAAACGGGCCGTCGGCTTCTCTCCGGGCTGGCGGCCCTCGCGGCCGGGCTGGCGTTCGGCTGCGCCCCTGTTTCGGCGCAGACGGGTCCTGATCCGATCGCCACGACGACCGCGATCGACTGCCCCCGTTCGGTCGGCGCCGGCGTCACCTGTCTGTCGCTGCAGGATGAGGCCGGGGCCTGGTTGATCATTGCCAAACCCGAGAACTGGAACGGGCGTCTGGTCGTCCATGCCCACGGGGGACCCCGCATGGGGGAGCCCGAACGCGAGGACTCGCTGGAAGACCTCGATCGGTTCTCGGTCATGGTACGTCAGGGCTACGCCTGGATCGGGTCGTCGTACCGACGCGGGGGCTATGGCGTCCGCTCGGCCGCCGAGGACGTCGACCGCAGCCGCACCGTGTTCTGGGACCTGTTCGGGCGGCCGGAACGCACCCTGCTGCACGGCCAGTCGTGGGGCGGCAATGTCGCGGCCAAGGCGGCGGAACTGTACGGCCTCGACGACGCAGGCACGCTCACCTACGATGGCGTGCTGCTGACCAACGGCGTGCTGAACGGCGGCACGAAGGCCTATCAGTTCCGGGCTGACCTGCGGGCTGTCTATCAGTACGTCTGTGGCAATCACCCGGCGCCGTCCGATCCCCAGTATCCCGTCTGGCAGGGCTTGCCTGCGGGCGCCCGCATGACCCGGGCCGAGCTGCGCCGCCGGATCGTCGACTGCACCGGCATCGGCCTGTCGGGTCGGGACCGTACCGCCCAGCAGACCCGCAGGAAGCGCGACATCCTGGCCGTCACGGGTCTCGAGGAAGATGAGCTGATCGCCCATATGAACTGGGCCACTTTCACCTTTCAGGACCTGGTGCAGGTGCGCCTTGGTGGACGCAACCCCTTCGACAACAGCCGCACGGTCTACAGCGGCTCTTCGGACGACGCGGCCCTGAATGCCGGGGTCGAGCGCTTCACCGCAGATCCGGAGGCGGTGGCCCTGCTGGCCCATGACGCCGACCTGACCGGCCAGATCGTGGCGCCGACGGTGACGCTGCATGCCCTCTACGACCCGACGGTCTTCTACGGAGCTGAGGCCGCCTATGCCGAGACCGTGGCATTGGCCGGTCGCTCGCATCTGCTGGTGCAGGCCGCCACCGATGAGGACCAGCACAGCAAGCTGCAAGATGCTGGCTATCTGACGGTGCTTGCCGCTCTTGAGCGCTGGATCGACACCGGCGAGCGACCGGATCCTGCTGGCTTTCAGGGGGCCTGCCTTGCGGAACACCCCCGGCGCTCCTGCCTCTTCGTAACAGCTAACGGCCGCTGATCGGCCCCCGATGGCGGTGCTGTCAGTCTAACGCTAACTTGTCTCTACTCACCGCAGGTAGGGCAGGGGACGCAGATCTTACCCGGCGAGGGTCTTCCACTCAGCGACTGACAGCGATTGCGGCAGAGGGCGCTCAGAAGGATCGGCCCAGAGAAAGCCCGACCCCGTAGTCGGGGGAACTGGTGGTTAGCCCCGCCGTGCCATACCCTGTGATGGACCAGCCGTTCGAGAAGTCCGACCGGACATAAGGGTTGAGGACGGTCTGGGGCTCAAGGCCGTTCTGGAACGGGTGCCTGTAAGACACCTGTACCCCGAGATTCCGGCCTTGCGCAGGGGCAAAGTTGACACCGGCGGTCGCGGTCGGACCGTCCTGCAACTCAAAGGCCGCCGGATCACCCAGCCACGTATAGCCGACGCTGGCGACCAGAGTGAACCGGTCAGAAACAGGTTGGCGCGCCCCGAGCTGCAGGCTGTAGTCTGCCTCACCCGTGCCCAGATTTTCGCCTGCCGTCGGAATCTTTACGGCCGCGGCCAACTCCCATTGCGTGCGTCCGAGGACGGGCTCGACCAGTTGATAGGCTGCGCCGACGGAGAGGTCACCAAGTCCGCTTTGCCTGACGACGGGCCCCGTGCCAGGCACAACGACTCCGCCGGAGACTGTTCCCCCCGGGCCCTCGAACTGAACGTAGGGAAGAGCGGCGGCGAATCTCCAGCGGGATGCGACCGCACTTACGCTGAGGGGGGCGTACACAACCTCTGTCGCCTCTGTGCCACCGTACGATCCCGTCGTGTATTCTACGCTGGCGGACGCCTCCCATCGAACCTGGGCGACAGCGGTTGTCGCCAGTCCTGACAGGGGCGTAACGATCAGGACCAGACAAATACGAACGGAGCTGGAGTGGGGCAAGGAAGTCTCCCTGAAAGGGCGGAGTTTCAAAGGGCAGGCCGTTTCGCGAACCTGCGCGTCCTCGATGGACAAGCGGCATCTGGCCCCGGCCGGGCAGTCTCACTGCGGGGCCAGGGCCGGGCGCCGGTCGTGGGCTAGTCGTCAATGCGGGCGCGAGCATTGGCCGATGCGCCTGCCGACGCGGACGTGGAGTCACCATCCGAGGCCGCCGAGGCGGATGCGTCGGCATCCAGATTGACGCGTGCGCGGCGACGCGACCGGTCGTCAGCGACCACCGGAGTGGGGTCGCCCTGCGCTGAATCCTCGACGCGCCCGGTCGCGACCGCGTCCAGCGAACCGGTGGCATCAGCCTCCACAGAGTTGAGCTCTGACGCCGCTGAGGAAAGTACGCCTGCCGCGCGCCCGGAAACGTCCGTCGTCATCGTTCCCGCTTCGTCCTGCACACGAGCGGCCGCGCTCTCCACACGGGCGAGACCACTTTCCACTTCGCTCGTTGCGCGTTCCTGAGCAGCAGCGGCCCGGCGCTCGGCGCGCGACAGGGCCCGGGTCGGGGCCCCTACCGCGCGAGAACCATCAACGACGCCGCCCAGATTTCCACCGATCGAGCCGGCTCCGCCAAACACACCGCCGGGCTGGATGGTCCCGCCCAGACCGCCGGTCAGGCCGCCGGAGCCGCCCAGAACCTGCGCGTGCGATGCGCTTGCCATCGCGAGGCCGGCAGCAACCGTGGCCATCATGATTACTTTTTTCATCGTCTGTCTCCTGCAAATCGCGGTCAATCCCGCCATCAACAGGTCCAACGAGCGGACCAGGCGACTTCATCCCGTTACGCGCAAAAAATTATTGCAGGCGCAGGCGGCCGCGAGCCCCGACACTCCGCGGCTCAGTGCGGGAGGCGCTGCCGACCAGGCCGACGCCGTACACCGGATCCGGGCCGGGCAAGCCGAGGTCCAGCGCGTCTCTTGCGAGAGTCGCACGGGTGGTACGCGTCAGCATTCCGGCGACGATCGGAGCGGCGAAGGAGGTGCCCCGCACCGTGGTCCATCCGCCCGCTTGCGTCGCAGCGGCCATGTCGGCACCGGGCGCGGAAAAGTCGACCTGAGGCCCTCGGGCCGCTTCCGGAAGGACGCTGTTGCGACCTGTCACGGCGGTCACACCGATGACGGCGGGGTACGAGGCCGGATACAGTGGGGCGGCGGCAGGTCCGTCGTTACCCACGGCGGCTACGATGGTCACCCCCAGAGCCTGTGCCCTTGCTATGGCGCGTTCTACAAGGGCATTGCGCGGCCCTACGAGACTGATGTTGATGACCGGGACGCCTTCCGAGACGAGCCAGTCGAGGGCCCGCGCCAGCGTCGTGGATGCGCCCCCTGTCGACTGTCCACCGTAGATGTCCGCGACGAGCAAGGCCTCGCCGGGTGCACCCCCTCGAAAACTGCCACTTTGTCCAACCATCAGGGAGGCAACGGCGAGGCCGTGTGCGCCCATCCTGGGTGGGCCAGCAAACCCGCGCTGGGCGATCGGCGATCCGGCGAGCGCGGGATGGGAAGGATCTACGCCGGAATCGATCAATCCGAGCCTAGGGCGAACAGGCATCACGCCTGCAGGAGCCAGGCCCCCGTAGGGTGAACCGGCGATGGCTCCTGCGGGCGCGTGGATATGGTTGTAGCCGACGGATGCCTCGACATTCATCTGCTCAAGCATTTCCATCGCTTCGTCCAGCGACATCCGTCGGGGCGGGGCCAGCACGGTCGAGGTGATCCCCAGGGCCTCCAGCCGCTCCTCGCGAACAATCACATAGCCGGCTGCCAAGATCGTCGGCCGGGCTCGCGTGCCCAGGTCGATCACCACAATCTCACGGGCAACGACGGGCCAGCCATTCGGGTCGACGTCCAGCCGCCGGTCGGACCTTCGGGCGAGGCGTGTCAGACGGCGCGGTGCCTGCAGTGCTTCGTCCACTATTCCGCGGACGTAGTGGTCCGTGTCGGCCAGGGGAGGCATGCCATCTCCGCCCAGTGGCGGCAGGGATGGAATCGACCGCGACAAGCCCGGAATCTGGGCCATAGCAGGCGGCGACAGCGCCATGAGGACGACCGTCAGCAATGCGGCCAGAACCCGCCAAAACTGCTCGCCCATCTTCAGATCCTCCATTTGTTGGCTCCGGAATGCGGCCTCATGATTATACTATGGGATGAAACGACAGGGTTCGCTCGTTTCATCCACCATGGCCGGGGAAATCGATTGGACGAGTTTCAGAATGGACTTGTGGACCTTCTTCCGCGCCTCCGTCGATTTGCCCGCGTGGTGCGGTCCGAGGATGCGGATGCGCAGGACCTTGTCCAGCAGACCGTCGAGCGGGCATTGGCCAGCCGCCATACCTTCCGGCCGGGGACGCGCCTCGACAGCTGGGCTTTCACGATCATGAGACGTATCGCTATCGATCACGGTCGGTCGGCACGCCGCTGGTCTCGCATACTTTCGCCAAGTAGTGAGACCGACGACAGAGCCCCGGACAGGTCCATCGCAGATGAGGACGCGCGCGCCGACGCGATGGCGATGCGCGATGCCATTCATCGTCTACCTGACGACCAGAGGCATGCCGTCGCGCTCGTGCTGATCGAAGGATTGACCTATGCGGAGGCCGCCAAGGTTCTCGGAATACCGGTCGGAACCTTGACGAGCCGCCTGGTACGGGGACGGCTGGCGCTTGTTGAAACATTGTCCAGTCAGGAGATTTCCGGATGACCCAGCTGGACGACAAGATCCTGATGGCATGGATCGACGGAGAGCTCCCGCCTGCGGAGGCTGACCGTATCAAGGCCCTCATAGACGCCAGCCCTTCCATGACGAGGCGCGCGGAGAGCCTTCGGCGTCTGAACACTGTGGCCCGAGACGCCTTTCCCTGTGTGGCCGACCCGCGTGACCTCGCCCTGGCAGCCCGGATATCCGCCGCTCGGCAACCCGCGAGCTGGGTCGCCCGTGCGGGCGCGGCGCTAAACACATTCACCCTCCCGCAACGTACGGCGGTATGGGCCGGCCTGGTCACTGCCGCATTCGTCGGCGGAATGCTGCTGGCCTCGGGTCTGGAAGGCCGCGCGGCCCGAGCGCTGATGGCGCCCGGCGGAACTGTGGTCGATGGCGACCTCTTGAGGGTGCTGGACACGCGCCTCGCCGCCCAAGGGCCAGACGCTGAAGGTCGTTCTGTCGGCCTGACCTTCCAGGATCAGGACGCGCGTTGGTGCCGGACGTTCGAGGCGCGCGCTGCGGGACTGGCTGGTCTGGCGTGCCGGAGCGGCCAGGCATGGCAGATCGTGGTCATGGCTCCGGTCCCGGACGCAGGCCCGGAGGTGCGACAAGCCGGATCGGCACTCCCCGGACCCGTGCTCGACACGGTTGATGAGATGGTGAGCGCGGAGACACTCGCCCCCCTCGATGAGGCAGCGGCCCGCGATGCCGGCTGGCCAACAGATCGGGTCCCCGCGAACTGACGGCCGGCCGAGCGGGGCTGTCAGTCCGGCAACTGTCCGTCGGGATTCGTTGAACTCACCGGTGCTGTCAGTCGGTGCTGTCAGGCCAACGCTAAAAGGTCTCCGGCAATGTCGGCGTAAGCCGCTGTCGGGGGTGATTTTTCGCGAAGACTATTTCGTTCAAACCTCACCGGCTTCCGGCTGACGTGATCCGCCACGCAGTGTGGGTGTACTTTCGTTTCAGCCTCAGTTTTCGAGACGTCGAGGAGCTGCTGGCGCAGCGGGGCATCAAGGCTAGCTATGAGACGACCCGGTGCTGGACCATCAAGTTCGGGCCGCTGATCGCCCGGCGTCTGAGGCGGCGCCGGCCGGGCCCTTCGCCTCGCTGGCACCTGGACGAGATGGTCTGCTGGATCGGCGGCAAGCGGATGTATCTGTGGCGGGCAGTCGACGACGAAGGCGAGGTCCTGGACCTCGTGGTCCAGCGCCGGCGGCACACAGAGGCGGCGATCAGACGCTTGAACCGCCTCCTGCACAATCAGCCGGTCGATCCGGAGACGATCACGACCGACGGCCTAGCGTCGTACGGCGCAGTTCTGGAACAGCTGAATCTGAGGCATCTGCACGGGCCGGGGCCGGCTCCGGGAGAACAACCGAGCTGAGAACTCCCACCTGCCGATCCGACGACGAGAACGCCAACAGCAGGGGTTCAAATCCCAAGCCTCAGCCCGGAGATTCCTCACCACCCACGCGGCGATTTACATCACCTTCAACATCCAGCGTCACCTGATCAGCAGACCAAGCCTTCGGCGTCTTCGAGTCGAGGCGGCGAACGCCTGGGCGGCCGCAGTCGCATGATTGTCGGCAGGGAAGGGCACTTCTCGACTTGGTGGAGTTAACTGTCAGTACCGGAAGCGGAGCTTGGCTCGCTCTCGTCGTCGGAAGGGCAGGTGTGAGTTCTCAACCCTGTTGTGCTCGCAGGAGCGCTGGCGCGATCGTGAACAGGTGCCCTATAAGCTGACAATGACCATGATCATGAGCGAAAAGACCGGGGATATCCTCGACCGATATCCGGCCGTACGGGGACGCCCCGAAGAGATGGCGATGCTTTGCAGCTTGCTTCGCGAGAGGGGCCTGTTGGAGGATGCGCTGGCGGTCGGGGAGGGAGCTGTCGCGGCGGCACCTGACAGTCTTGCGGTGGACATGGCCGTCCGGGGCGCGCTGGCGCAGGGGGTTCAGTCGTTCCACCGGACGATGCTCCTGGACGGCAATCGCAATCGTGCATACGCCCGGGCCATTGAGGCGGCTGTTCGGCCGGGTATGACGGTCCTCGAGATCGGATGCGGAGCGGGCCTGCTGGCCATGATTGCCGCGAGAGCCGGCGCCCGGGTCGTGACCTGCGAGGCCAAGCCCATGATCGCTGCCGCAGCGACAGAAATCATACGCCGCAACGGCTTGTCGGAACGTATACGCGTTGTGGCCAAGTCTTCGACAGATCTGAGTATCCCCGGTGATTTGGCGGAGCCCGCCGATCTGGTGATTCACGAAATCTTTGGTCCCCAGTTGTTCGACGAGGGCGTAACCCACTCGCTCAGCGATGCGCGAGCGAGGCTGCTGAAGCCCGGTGCACGCTCCGTCCCCGGGCGCGCCTGCGTGCGTCTCGCGCTGGTGCGCGACAATCGCGAGCGTGACCGTCGCACACTCGGTGACGTGGAGGGTTTCGATCTTTCGGCGTTCGACTTGCTGCAGGAGCCGGAACGATGGATCCGGCGAGGGCAGATGCACAAGGTGGAGATGTGCTCCGAGCCCGTCTCTGCGCTCAGCATGGACTACGACCGGTCGCCACCCTTCGGGCCGGCCTCGGAGACCGTCTCCCTGACCTCGACGGGCGGACGGATTGATGCAGTGATGCAATGGATATCGATCCAGTTCGGACCCGATGAAATCTACGAGAACGCGCCGTCGCCGCACGACGACGGGTCCAGTTGGGGCGTGTCCTTCAGACGCCTGCCATCGCCCATTGAGACAGCGGCAGGAGAACGCGTGGATGTGACCTTGCGGCATCGGGGTATGCTGCTCACGCTTGATGTCGCCCGGCTCCATGTTGGCTGACCGGTCCCTGCGCGCTCGCCGCGTCGACCGTTCGGATCCATCGCGGGAGCTGTTCGTCGCACAGGCGTTCGGCCTCCGGTGGTCGTCCGATCATCCGCTTGTCCAGTTTCGGCCGGATAAGGAATCGGGGCCCGCTGATGTGCAGGTGAGGCGCGTCGAGAATCTTTGCGACAGGGCTGGCGGACGGGTCGTCAACAACGGCGTGGTGTTTGCCGATGGCGCGCGTTTCCGATTCAGGGACGCCGTGTTCGACACTTTCGGGGCGGGCCGTGTCGATTGGTGGTGTCCGCATGGGCATGAGATGCCGAGCGCCTTTTACGGCACCGTAGCCGCCATCATCCTGGCGTGGCGGGGGTTGGTCCCGCTGCATGGCTCTTCGGTCGAGATCGGGGGGCGGGCGATCATGGTGGTCGGCCCCTCCGGGGCGGGTAAGTCGACATTGTGTCATGCACTTGTCGAGCGTGGAGGACGGTTGGTCTCGGATGATCTCACGGCCATGATGACCATGGCCCGACCTGGCGAGCCGATGCTGCAACCGGGACGTCACGCCATCCGGATGGTGTCTCCCTCTGGCATGCCCGGGGACGACAAACTTTTGCAGCGGGCGGTTTCGGTTGACCCCGACCGTCTGGTTCCGCTGGCGGCGATGGTTGTTCTTGGCGACCCGCCCATCCCTTCGGGGCCGGCTCATGCGTGCGAGATGCTGGCGCGCCAACTGTTTCGTCCGCAATGGATGCAAGCTCTGCCCTTCGGGCGAGAGCGCTCGGCTACGCTGCTTCATGCCGCGCCCCGCATTGTCATCTTCACGGCCCCAGCAGCGACAGATCCGTCCATGATGCCAGTCGAAGAAAAGGCCGAGAGAGTGATGGCCCGCTTCGGCTCGATCATTTCCCACCGGCTCGGGCAGTGAGCGCCGCCCGGGAGATGAGCGACATGGCAGTGGACAGAGGCCTCAGCATCGGTGATGCATTCCTCGTGCGTGAATTCAGTCTCGACATCGAACCGCCTATTTCCTTGGCCAAGTCGCTTGAGGTCGCGCTGCTGCGCCAAGGCGTTGCGGTTAATCCCGGGTCCATTCCATTACGAGCCAAACTGGCTCTGCTGCTGTTCATCCAGGACCAGTTCGACGAGGCACTGGACCTCTACAGCCAGCTGATGCGGGACGCCCCCCAGGCTGAGTGGGGCATCATGCTTGCCGAATGCCACATTTCGAAGGAAACGCCGGAGGACGACCATGCTGCCGAGCAGATGGCCCGCCGGGCTGTGGCTCTCACTGTGCAGCCGCTTCAGCGCGCCGAAGCACAGGCCGCCCTCGGCAAGGCCCTGATCCGGCAGGGCCGGATAGAGGAAGCCAGGACCACGCTTCGCGCTGCTCTCGAGGCGGACCCTTCGAACACCAATGTTTACAAGCGTCTGGCGGCGCTTGATCTACAAGCCGGCGCGACGCAGGACGCGCTGGACACGGCTGATCGTCTCCTGGAGGCGGGAGTCGGCCATTCGAGACTCCTGGTCGCACGGGTATTGGCGCTCGCGACGCAAGGTCGAATTGACGACGCGCGGGAAGCCGTCGGTCTGGACCGCTTCCTCCACCGGGAGTTTCTTGCCGCGCCCCCTGGCTGGCCCGACCTAGCGGCGCTAAATGCCGACGTTCGTGCTGAACTGACGCGTCACCCCGATATTCGCTTTGACCGGTACGGAACGGCGTCGACCAAGACCTGGCGGGTCGATCAGCCTGCTTTCGCTTCGTCCGTCGCCATTCCCGCACTGCAGGAGCAAATCCGTCGTGCAGTGATTGACCAAGTCTCACGCCTCGAGGAGCAGGCCTCAACCTGGACCAATGCGCGACCCGAAAGGGGCATGCTTCATAACTGGTGTGTCCTGACGGACGCCGAAGGCTATGAAGAATGGCATGTGCACCAAGGAGGGTGGATGAGTGGCGTCTATTACGTTGACGTCCCCGCTGCTGTGAGATCCGGTTCTGGCCGGGAGGGCTGCATCGCCTTCGGCCTGCCCGAACACCTCGTCGGGCAGGAGGCCTCGCGCCAGTTCGGAGAGACCCTGATCCGACCAAAACCCGGTATGCTGCTTCTGTTTCCTTCACATACCTACCACCGCACCTTTGCCCACGGCAGCGAGGGTCGCCGGATTTGCCTGGCCTTCGACATTCAGCGCGGCTGAAGGGCTCGGCGATGCGGTGCGTCGGATACGGCCTGAACATCCGGACCGTGGTGCCCATCCCCGGTGCCATGGCCGCGACGACTGATGCGCCGGTAGATGTCGAAGTGGACTACGGGACGCCGCCGCCGTGGCCTGAAACTGTCGCGTGGGGTCCATACCGTGTCAGGGACGTGGATCGATTCGATTTCACCATGCCAAACTTGGCGCGCTACACGATCACTGACCGACGACGAATCACGATCTCTCCGGAAAGGGGCGCGGACGAGACGCTGATCGCAGCAATGCTGGTCGCGACCGCCCTTCCTGTCCTGCTCTGGGCGCGCGGCGATACCGTGCTCCACGCCGCAGCGGCCTCTGGTTCAGTCGATGGCCCAGGATGGCTGATTCTAGGTGATTCCGGTAGTGGAAAGTCGTCGCGCCTAGTCAAGGCGCTCCGCAGCGGAGCTTACGCCATCGCCGATGATTCAGTCCGGCTGCGGCTTGAAGGTGACCGCGTCCTGGCGAGCGGCCTGCCTGGCGGCGTTTTCAGCAGGGCGAGCGGACCGGACGACCCTCGCGTTTTCCTGCCGACGCCGGTCGGACAACAATTACGCGAATGTCCAGTGGCCATGGGGCAGTTGATCGAGCCTGATGGCGGCGCGCGTAACGCAGTCGGCCTGGTTGCCCTGACGGCTCTGCTTCGCCATCGTCACCGACCCCGGATACTCGGGCTCTTGGGAATTGAGGCAGCGGCTATCAATCCCTTGGCCCGTATCGCGAAGAGTCTTCGATTGACAGGATAAGAGCTTTGGCTATGTGATTACTTCGGACATTGCCTAGAGGTCGGAGTGAGGGCGACATGAAGCGTTGGAAGCGTCGCGACGACTGGGTAGGGACCCAGGTCGAAGACCACTTCGTGATGATCAACGTCGAGAGCGGACGCTACATAGCGTTGAACGCCACGGCTGCCGAGGCTTGGCACCTGCTTGAAGAACCGAGTGATCAAGGCACCCTGGCCGGAGCGATGACCCGCATTTTCGACGTGGACCTCAAGACCAGCGAGCAATCAGTTTCCTCATTAATGGATCGAATGCAGTCGCTTGAGCTTGTTGAAGAAGCCGCCTGACAACCTGGACTGGGAGAACAACCATGACTGAGATAAAAAAAACCGCTGGTGAGGCCCGCCGCGAGTGGGTTGAGCCCGAAGTTTCCGAACTGGCCGTCGAAGAAACCAAAGGTTTCCCCGGGCGCGGCGGTGACGGCGGACGCTTTGTAGACTGCACGCTGTCCTGATCACGGTTCCCCGGCTGCCCTTTCGCTCCACCAGCGGAAGAATTCTGCAGCAAGCGCAGTGGCCTGGACCCTGTAGGACAGGCCAGGGCTGACGGTCGTTTGGCTTGCCACCTGGGCCAGGCTTCGGTCCAGCCACTCAAGGTCCAGCCATTCTCCCGCCCCCGCTTCACGCTGCGCCGCTATTAGCGCGCGTGCGGCGGGGGCTTGGTCCTGCATCATGATCGGCCAGGTCGGCGAGAACGGCATCTTGCACTCTCGAAACGCGATGGTGTCGGGAAGGCGTCCCTTCAGCAGGGCGCGCGCCATGGATCGCGGCGCTCCATCGTGGCGCGCGAATGCGGCTGGAAATGTGCCGACCAGGCGGAGCAGCCGCCGATCGCGGAGCGGGTAGACCAGCCGAACCCCCCTGTGCCCCGTTGATGTGGGCTGGAGCGCACTCTTCTCCCAGCCGGGCTCGAAGCCAAACGGCTCATCCGGCAGAAGGAGCTGACGAGCCTGATCCCCTCCGGTCGTGATCTTGGCCATGTCGGCTAGGGCCGACCGGGACAGTTGCACATGGAAGTTTTTGGCGATTTGCGCTTCGGGCCCGTGCAAAGCCGCTCCCAGGCCGCCTCGCACAGATCGCACTAGCCTGTGAGGCCAAGACGGGTTCTGCTCGAGGAAGAAACCATGACTGGTGACCGATAGCTCGCCGTAAAGCCCATCCACCAGAACGGTAGAGCCACACGCTGCGGCGGCATCCTCAAACGCCCGGTAGAGGTAGTGTCGGGGCGAGGGCACGGGGGCCTCCCATTCCGCCAGCACTTGCGCGGATGGCGCATAGACCTCTGCGTCGGGGGCAGGGCACACGTGGGTCAGGGAGGCCCCCAGATGGTCTGCCACGAGCTGCGCCCAGCCAGTCTCGTCCTTGATGCCGCTTCCAGCCGGGGCAGCCGATGACAGGAAATGCAAGGTCTGGTGAGGGAGCCGCTCCTCGACTCCGAGCCAGGCTAGCAGGCTGGAATCCAGCCCCCCGCTGAGCAGGAACGCCGCCTGCACTGGGCCCGCCAGCCGACTCCGCACGATCCGGCGTAGCAGAGTCTCGACTTCCCGCATCGCCTCCTCGAAACTGATATCGATCAACGCCGGTGCAGGATGAGGCGTCGCGATCGCGCGGGTCATCCCGTCGCAGCGAAGCGTGACGCTCGTACCGGGCTGAAGTTGCCGCGCCCCCTTGATGATCGAGCGGTCGCCGAGGGTCTCTCGCAAAGAATGTCGGCCCATGGTCCGGATCACGGCATCCCGGTCGAAGGTCCCGTCCACCCAGGGCAGGCGTGTCAGACGAACCAGTTCCGCCGAAACAGCGACACGCCCCCCGGAGGCCGCAAAATAGCAGGTGTCGCGCGCGCACTCGGACATCAACAGGGTCAGGGTGCGCGCGCGTTCATCCCAGCGTACGAGCGTCCATTCCCCGGCCAGGCGGGTCGCAGCCTCGACGCCCCATCGCTCGTGACCC
>NZ_DDOD01000008.1:155726-160462 GCF_002341485.1 Brevundimonas sp. UBA2503
CCCCATCGCTCGTGTCCCGCGGCGGCGATTGCCGCCGCACGAGACTTCTCGGGAAGACCCAGGGCCTGCTCAAGTCGGGTGGGCTCGTCCAGATGGCCGAGGAAGACGTCGACCCGCCCGTTGGATCGGTGCTGATCAATCGCGTCAGGCCGCGCGTCCTCTGCGCGAACACAAAACCCCGAGCCAGAGTCTGCGCCGGCTCGGTCGTTGAACAGGACCGCCTTGTCCAGCGTTTGAAGCGGTGCCCCGTCGAGCGCCGCGAGAGCGTAGATACCGTTCTTCATCCCACGAACCAGCCGGTGAATACGCGCCTCGGACCGCCCGACGACAGGGGATGGACGCGATGTTCGCAGCGCTGCGACACTTCGAAGATCAGGGCTGTGCCCGGGCGGTCGTGTTTGAACCGGATCAAGGTTTCTCCGTCGGGGCGACTGCGCATTTCGAACAATCCGCCCCTATACGGCGCTTCGCCCAATCCAATCGTGATGCCCAGTCGGCGCTTCACCGCACCGTTCAGGTCGTCATGCCAGGCCAGTTCGTCGCCGGCGCGGACATGGGTCCGGACGATCCTGCCCTCGACGCCTGTGATGGGTCCGCAGTCGCTCAACGCCTCAAGCCAGCGAAAGACCGGCGGGCGTCGCAAGGCCAGCAGCAGGGCAGTTCCGGCCACAGGCGGACGTTCCACCTCGCGATGGCCCAGATGTTCGACATGGTCGGGGGCGAAGGCGGCGCGGTTGCAGGCGCCAATGATCGCCCGGAGGAGTCCGGGCTCCAGAAGATCTGGACACACCAAGGTGCGCGAGCGGGTGAATTCCGCCCGGGCGTCAACAACGTCCGGGATTGTCGCGCCCATCGGACCAAGACAGGGAGTGCTCAAGAGGCGGTGTCCATGGGCGGGGTATGACCGATGTGGCGGAGCCGTCAAGCGACAGAGCGGACTGTCCAGAAGTCGTGCCGGCCTTGCAATGATCAATTGTCCCGTTCCACCATCCCGTCGCGCTGAAGCGAGCTTTCCAGCGCGGCGGAAACGGTCAATGAACCTGGCGAGCGGCCCACGCCACCCCGAAGTTGGCGAAAGCGACTGGCGTGGCCCGGATGGACATCGCGCAAAAAGCCCCTACGCCTGCCCGGAGAGACAATTGAGTTGACCTTGGCTGGAGATTTCGAAGACGTGTCCGAATGATTTCAGAAGTCAAAGCCTGGGTGGGACGGGTGGCGGAACGCCACAGCGTGCCTGCAGCCGCTGGGTTGGCGCGAGCCGGAGATGTGGTCCGCCTGTTCCGGGAACCCCGCGCGTGGTCTGAACTGGTGACGCGGTTGTCGTTTCCCTCGCGTATGCATCAAGACAACAGCCTCACATTTCCCGAAAGGTACCCAACCCTCTTCTCCGCGGCGCAAAAGCTGCTGGGCTACCGCGCACCTGTGCGAATTCTCTCATTCGGATGCTCGTCGGGCGAAGAGGTCCAGAGCTTGCGCCGATACTTCCCGGACGCGGTGATCGTCGGTGCCGAGATCAATGCTAGCCTGCTGCGGGCGTGTCGCGAACTGGGCATGGAGGGCGAAACCTTCTTCATTCCATCGAAGGACGAGGTCGTCGAGGCCCATGGACCCTTCGACGCGATCTTTTGCATGGCCGTGTTCACGCGTCGTCCGCATGAGGTAGAGGGACGACACATGCTTGACATCAGCCGCTTTTACCCATTTGAACGCTTCGCTGCGTCGGTGCGGTTTCTCGCTTCCCAGCTGACCCCCGGAGGCCTTCTCGTCGTCGAGCACGCCCTGTACCGGGTTGAAGATGCGCTGGAAGGATTGCCGCTGACGGCCGTCGTGACGCACGGGTTCGCCCCGGCGAAGGGACCGCGTTTTGACCCAACCGGTGTGCGGCTGGCGTCGCCGCAGTTGATCGCGCGGATATTCTCGCGGACGAGAGACCCAAGCGCGAGTGAACATGCAGCGCCAACGCAAACGCCAACGCCCGCACCACGGTCCTGCGACGCGGATCGCTAGCTATGGTCGAGCAAACCCGCCAACTGGCGAGCCGCCGTATCCTGAGAGAAGCGCTTGCGCGCCGGGCGTACGGTGAACGCCGGGTTCGTCTCGCCTGCCGCGACCTGGGAGGATGCGATCATCTGGTCTCGACCCGTCGCGGGCTGTTCGCCGTTGGGCGCGACGGCCATCGTTTGATCGCCCAGGGACAGTTTTTCGGGCTTACTGTGGAGGGGAACACCGTCTTCGCCTTTGAGGCCTGTGACCGGCCGAGCGCGTCCAGCCGCCTCGGCCGCATTGTTCGGCTGCGCCGGGAGGGCACGGAGATCGTGGCAGCGGAGGTCTTTGTGGAGGGCCTCGACAACGGGTGTCACCAGATCGACCTGATCGGAGACATCCTTTTCGTTGCGAACACCTACCGTCAGCATATCGTTGCGATTGATCGAGACGGGGCTGCGCATGATTATCGGCCGATCCCGCTGGCCGACGCGCGGGACTGGGCGAACGGGTACGCCCACATCAACTCCCTCATCGCCAGCGGGGAGCACCGTCTGGTGCTTCTCCACAATGGCGCGGGGCACACGGGACTGTGCAGCGAGGTGGCTATCCTCGACGCCGGCTGGCGCCTGATCGAGAAGCGCCCGCTGGCGGGTTCAGGGTGCCACGGTCTGGCAGTGCTCGAGGACGGGACGCTGCTTTCCTGCGGGTCGTTCGCCGGAGAGGTGGTGGGGTCCAACGGGCTGCGGGTGAAGGTCACGGACCTGATGACCCGCGGCCTGTCGGTCGGTGCCGAACAGATTGTCGTCGGTGGCTCGGCCTTTGCCGAACGCGATGTCCGCGACCGGTTGATGGGAGAGGTCTGCTTTCTCGACCGGAACTACCAGTTGCTCGGAACGGTACCCATGCCGGCCCCGCCAACGGAGATCCGTCGTATCGACGGGGCCGATCTGTCGCTTTCAAACCATGTGCGCCGCATGGGGCTCGCCGTGGGCTGGCCCCTATCGCAGTCGGCGGGACCCTGCTAGTCGCAGGCGAAGAGTGACTCCGGTCTGGCGGTGACGATGGAAACGATGCTGCTGAGAAAGTGCCGGTCGGCCTCGCAACTGCCGACATCCCTGATCGCCTTGATCCCCATCGCCTGGTTTCTGATCGGAACGGCGTCGATCATCGTCGCGGTCGCCCCTTTCCGACGGATCACCCCGCTGCTTGGTCGAAATCTGGGCCCGGCAGCCCTGGCGCCGGTCGGCTCGCCGAAGGAGTTGGGCAAGGCGGTATTGATCGCACGCGCGATCGGCTTTGCCGCCCGATGCATGCCGCTCAGATCGGACTGTCTGCCCCAGGCCATCGCAGGCGTAAGCCTTTGCCGCCTGCTGCGGGTTCCCTATGCCGCCTATTTTGGAGCCTCAACATTTGTGCCCGAATGGGAAGGCGAGCTGCTCGCGCATGCCTGGCTGCAATGCGGGCCGGTGGTCATTACCGGCGGGCGCGGCAATTTCGGGACGTACGGTGTCGTCGCCTGTTTTGTTGCACCTGACCGCCGTTATCCCTGATTGCGCACGGGACGTGGACGCATGATCGATTGGCAGGACAGTCCTAAAGGCCGCATTCCCTATTCCGTTCAGCTCGAGCTGGCAGAGGCCGCGCTCGCGCGGCAACCGGGTTCTCCGCGGCTGCTTGCCAGCATCGGCGTGCTCCACGAACGTCTGCGCCGGCCACGCAAGGCGCTTGCCGCGCTGGAGGCGAGCCTGACCGCTGACCCGAATGGGTTCGAGGCATGGGCCGAGCTCGCCCGGGTTCGGGCTCACACGGGCGATGTCGAGGCCGCGATGTTGGTCTGCCGCATCGGCCTGGAGCGGCAGCCACGGGCGAACATTGCGCGGGTCTGGGGCAATCTGCTGGCGGCTCAGAACCGGCTTGACGCCGCGCTCGTCGCGTATCGCCTGGCGCTCGACCTTCCGGGCTTCGATATTGCGGCAATGCAGAGGCTGTTTGCCCTGCGGACCGAGCGTCAACGCGACCTCTGGCTTGACGATCTGGAAGACCTACCGCTCGCCTATAGTGATACCGCGGTCGGCCTCGCCTGGCGCGCGGCGGCACTGAGCGCCGTCGGACAGCGCGACGCCGCCCTGGCGATCATGAATCCGGAGCGGCAGCCCCGGCGCATCCCCTTTGAGCCACCGGCGGAGTTCGGGGGTATCGACTCGTTCAACCGTCGCCTTGCGGCCGAGGTCATCGCCGATCCGCCGACGACTCCCGATAGCGCCGATTTCCAGCTGAATACGACGCCGCGCGCGACCAGCCAGCCGGCGTGGCGGGCGCTGGGAGTGTTCATTCGGACCGAGCTAGAACGCGCGGCGTTGCAACCGGAATGGTTCGGACTGGAAGGCGCGCGGCGTCCGACCATGGCGAGGCTGGTGAGCATCTCCACGGTTCTCACCGCTGATGCCAGCAACCGCCAGCATATGCACCAGGCCGGCTATCTCACCGCGATCTACCATGTCCAGGTCCCCGACAGCGTGCGGGACGACAATACCCGGGCCGGTGCGCTGGAACTCGGCGGGTGCGACCAGATCCTTCCCGATTTCGAGCCATGCTGGAATCGAGCCTGGCTGAAGCCACGCGCAGGGTGGCTGACGCTGATCCCGTCGCACATGTTCCATGACGTCATTCCCACCGGTACGCGCGAGCCGCGCATCTCGACCGCGGCCGATCTGACCCCGGTCTGGGCCTAGGTTCTGGACTCATAAGCT
>NZ_DDOD01000018.1:0-48232 GCF_002341485.1 Brevundimonas sp. UBA2503
CGGGGGAGGGGGACCGCGTAGCGGTGGAGGGGGCTGCCTAGCTGAACGCGAACAGCAGGCGGCCCTCGCCCATCCGCTCACGCAGGCCCGGCAGGTCGGCGTGGGCGACCGAGAAACAGCCGTACGACCGGCCCAGCTTGCCTTCGCGCTCCAGGAAGTCCGGATCGGCATAGTCGGCGCCGTGCACGATGATGGCCCGCTCGCGCGCCTTGTCGTTCGAATACTCCAGACCGTCCAGCAGCACATTCGGCCCCTGCTGCGGACCCCAGTTCGGGCCCGCCGTCACATAGCTGCCGACCGAGGACATGAAGCTCTCGGGCGTGTTGGAAAAGGCGCGCGGCACGCCCGTATGCTCCGGATCGGACCCCCGGCCGTGGCTGGTGCGCATCGCCGTGACCGTCCCGGCCAGCAGATCGACTTCATACAGGCGCGGCTCGGCCGAATGCACCTTGAAGTCGACCAGATACATGCGGTCCCGTTGCGGGATCTTGCGGTGGTGGATGTCCAGCGCCGCCATGGCCCGGTCCATCACTTCCTTGCGCACCATGCCCTTGGGATCGAGCGGCGCAGGGTCACCGGACAGAACGACAGGCGCGACGGCCGGGGTCGGCACCGGTTCCGGCATGACCAGCGGCGCGGCCAGGTCGACCGTGCTGGCGGTGGCGGAAGAGCATCCCGCCATCAGCGCGGAGCCCCCCAGGATCAGTCCTCGTCTCGATATCCGCATGCGACGCCCTCTTGCGGTTCAACGATCATGACAGGTTGTTTCAAATCCGTACGGCCATAGCAACCTGAGCCTTGGCGAAACTCTCCAAGGGCCTATGGTGCAAGCCTCATACCGGGGAGGTGGAAATGCGTTCGATCCTGATGGCCCTTGGCCTGTTGCTGTTGTCGGCCGTGCCCAGTCTGGCACAGCAAGGCGCGGTCCCGACTGGCCTTTCTCCTGATGGGGGAACGACGTTCCTGCAGGTCGGGCGCCTGCTCGCCGACCCCGGAACCGGCAGAATTCTCACGGATAAAACTGTTGTGATCGCGGACGGCCGGGTGGTCGAAATCCGCGACGGGTTTTTCGTTAATGAGGCTGAGGTAGGCCGCATCATCGACCTGCGCGGCGCCTTCGTCCTGCCCGGCCTGATCGACAGCCACGTCCACCTGACCAGCCAGCAGAGCCCGACCGGCCGGCTGGATGCCGTCACCCTGTCGACCTCGGACCGGGCCATGATCGGGGTCCGCCACGCCCGGCTGACCCTGATGGCCGGCTTCACCACCGTGGCCGATCTGGGCGGGGCCAATGAGGCCGTCTTCGCCCTGCGCGACGCCATCCGGCGGGGCGATGTGGTCGGCCCGCGCATCATCGCCTCGGGCTCGTCGGTCTCGATCCACGGCGGCCATGGGGATGCCAACGGCTACCGCGACGAGGTCCTGCACGTCCTGTCCTCACCCAGTATTTGCTCGGGCGTCGACGACTGCATGCGGGCCGTCCGCGAGCAGGTCCGCGCCGGGGCCGACGTCATCAAGATCACCGCGACCGGCGGCGTCCTGTCGAACACGGCCGCCGGTCTGGGCCAGCAGTTCACCGAGGCCGAGCTGGCCGCCATCGTCGAGGCCGCCCACCGCATGGGCCGCCGCGTCACCGCCCACGCCCACGGCGCCGACGGCATCAATGCCTTCCTGCGCGCCGGCGGCGATTCGATCGAGCACGGCACCTATCTCGATGACGAGTCGATCCGCCTGATGCGTCGGAGCGGCGCCTGGCTGGTCCCGACCCTGATGGCCGGGGACTATGTCGCCCGCGTCGCCTCGGGGCCCGACAACTTCTTCACCCCGGCCCAGACCGATAAGGCCCTGCAGGCCGGGCCCCTGATGCTCGACATGGCCGGCCGCGCCCACCGGGGCGGCGTGCGCATCGCGTTTGGCACCGACTCGGGCGTCTCGGCCCATGGCGACAATGCGCAGGAGTTTGCCCTGCTGGTCCGCGCGGGCCTGACCCCGCTGGAGGCCATCCAGACCGCCACCGTCAACGCCGCCGAACACCTCGGCATCGCCGATCAGGCGGGCCGTATCGCGCCCGGCATGCCCGCCGACCTGATCGCCGTACGCGGCGACCCGCTCAGCGACGTCACCGTACTCGAACGCGTCACCTTCGTCATGAAGGGCGGGGTGGTGTACCGCTCGGAGTAGGGCTCAGCCCCCGCAGGTCCGGGCCAGCAAGGTATCCAGCGCCGCCTCGTCCTCGAAGCGGGCGCGGACGGGCCAGGCGGTGACGCGGGCGCGCCAGTCGGGGGGCAGGCGCACCCAGTCCTTCTCGGTTGTCACCAGACCGGCGTCGAACACCGCCGCCCGCTCGGCCAGGGCCCTCAGCTCGCCTTCGGAGTAGGCGGCGTGGTCGGCGAACGGGGCAAAGTCGACCAGATCACAGCCGGCGGCCTTCAGCGACCGCTCGACCTTCCACGGCTTGGCGATGCCGGCAAAGCCGATCAGCGGTCCCGGCGGCGGCGGCCCCGCCGGCTCCAGCCGCGCGATCAGAACGGGCAGCGCCCCGAACAGGGCCAGAAGCTCCGGATCGGGCGTCGGAAGGTCGGCGGGCATCAGCACCACCACCGCATCGGCCCGGGCCAGACCCGTCGCCAGCGGCTCCCGCATCGGGCCGGACGGGAACACCGCCCCGTCGCCGAATGGCCATTCGTCGTCGCGGGTCTCGCCGTCAACGATGATCAGGCTGAGGGTCTTGGTCAGCGTCGGGTTCTGGTGGGCGTCATCCAGCACCAGCGCCTCGGCCCCGGATGCGACGGCAGCGTCGGCCCCCGCCGCCCGGTCCCGCGCGATCCAGGCGGGCGCCACCTGCGCCAGCATCAGCGGCTCGTCGCCCACGTCCTCCGCCGTGTGCGCGCCAGGATCGACCCGCACCGGACCCTCCAGCCTGCCGCCATAGCCGCGCGACAGGGCGTGGGCCGCGACGCCGCGTGCTTTCAGCCGTTCCAGGATCGCCAGCGCGATCGGCGTCTTGCCCGAGCCGCCGACCGTCAGATTGCCGATCGAGATGATCGGCACGCCGGGGTCATGGGGCACCGTCCGGGCCATCCGCCGCGCGGTCGCCGCCGCCCAGATCCACGAGACCGGACGCAGCAAAAGCCGGGGCAGAACGCCATATTTGCGGTCGCGGCGGTACCACCAGCGCGGGGTCGAGATCTTCATCGGCGGCCTCCGGCGGGGGGCAGCAGCGGTGCCATCGCCTGCCAAAGGACTTCCAGCCCGCCATCGGCGCCCGCCGCGGCCTGTTCGGCCTGCCGGCCCAGCTGGCGGGCCTGATCCGGGTCTGCCAGCAGCGCGGCCACCCGGGGCGCCAGACGCGACAGGTCGGTCAGGATCTCGAGCCCCCCCGCCTCGGCCATCGTCCCGGCGATGCTCCAGTTGCTCATGTCCGGCCCGGTCAGCGTCGCCCTCGCCAGCCGCGCGGGCTCCAGCGGATTATGGCCGCCGACGGGCGCGCGTCCGATCAGCGGACCAAAGGCGCCGCCCAGAACCACGACCTCGGCCAGCCTCAGGAACAGGCCCATCTCGTTCAGCGTATCGGCCAGATAGACGTCCGTGTCCGCGCCGGGCATCTCCCCCCGCGACCGCACCGCGACCGTCAGGCCCAGCGCCGCCATGTCGGCCTCGATGGTTCCCGCCCGCTCCGGGTGGCGGGGCACGACGATCAGGAAGGGCAGGGGATCAAGCGCCTGCAGCCGCTGGACCAGCGCCGCCTCCTCGCCCTCATGGGTGCTGGCCAGCACGACCACGGGCCGGTCGCCGATGGCCTCGCTCAGCCGGTCGAACGCCTTGCGGTCAAAGGGCAGGGGCGCCCGGACCAGCTTCAGATTAACCCGCCCGTCCGTCCGTCCGCCCAGATCGGCGATCCGCGCCGCCGAGGCGTCATCCTGCGGCAGGATGCTGGCAAACGCGTCCAGCAGCCTCCGCGCCGCCGCCGGACGCTTCTTCCAGCCCTCCGCACTGTGCTCGGTGATCCGCGCGCTGGCCAGCATCAGCGGAATGCCCCGCGCCTGCGCCTCAAGGATCAGGTTCGGCCACAGCTCGCTCTCGACAAACAGGCCCAGCGACGGCCGCCAGTGGTCGAGGAATCCGCTGACCGCCCCCGGCGCGTCGACTGGCGCATACTGGTGGATCACCCCCTTGGGCAGGCGCTGGGCCATCATCCGGGCCGAGGTCAGCGTCCCCGTCGTCACCAGCACCGACAGGTCCGGCCGCCGCTCGGCCAGCAGCGCAATGACCGGCAACAGGGACAGGCTCTCGCCGACGCTGATGGCATGCATCCAGACCAGCGCGCCGGCGGGCCGCCCGGCCGCGGCATGGCCCAGCCGCTCCTCGATGCGCGCGGGGTCTTCCTTGCCCTTCCGCGCCCGGTACGCCAGCACATGCGGCGCCAGCGGCTCCAGCACCCGGGTCAGCAGCCGATAGGTGCGCAGCAGCAGGCTCACGCCGGGTCCCTGCTCAAGCCTGTCAGCCGGTCGGCGCGCGCCTCGACCGCGTTCAGCCGGTCGGTCCACTCGGCGGTGACCTCGTCCATGTCGCCGTCCTCGGGCCAGTCCACCCGGTCCCAGACCACCGCCCCCTTGCCGAACGGCAGGGGCAGCACCGCCCGGTCCCAGCTGTTCAGCCGGATGGCCGGATTGCACGACACCCCGATCAGCAGCACCGGTGCCCCCGACATCCGGGCCAGCGTCGGCAGGCCGGGCGCCATGACATTGGCCGGGCCGCGAGGGCCGTCGGGCGTGATCGCCAGTCCGCCCGCCTTCAACTGGCGCAGGCCGTCGCGCAACGCCTGCGTCCCGCCCTTGGCCTGTTGCCGCTTGTCCTTGTTGGCCGAAGATCCACGGATGGCGGGAAAGCCCAGCCGCGCCATGGCCCGGGCCAGAAACTGTCCGTCGGGCGAGAGCGAGATCAGCCCCTTGGTCGGCTGGGCCCGTCCGTGCGGCCAGCTGGCCGGGGCCAGCCCCAGCCGCGAATGCCAGAAGACCACCAGCACCCCGCCGCCCTGATCCCAGACCGCCTCGGCGACGCCCTCATTCTCGCGCTGCCAGCGCAGGGTCGCGTAACAGAACACCATCCACTGCGAGAGCAGCCAGGCGACCGTCTTCTGGATCAGGGGATTGCGCAATGGCCTCATGCCGGAACCCCCGCGGGCTGCCCGTCGAGCGCCTGACTGCGCGCCAGCCGGGCGTAGAGGCCCTTCTGCGCCACCAGATCGGCGTGGCTGCCTTGCTCCACCACCCTCCCGGCCGAGATCACATAGATGCGGTCGGCGTTCTGCACCGTCGACAGGCGGTGGGCGATCATCAGGGTGGCGCGGCCTTCCATCAGCCGTTCCAGCGCCGCCTGCACCAGCGCCTCGCTCTCGGTGTCCAGTGCGCTGGTCGCCTCGTCCAGCAGCAGGATCGGCGCATCCTTCAGGAAGGCCCGGGCGATCGCCACCCGCTGGCGCTGACCGCCCGACAGGCGCAGGCCCGCTTCGCCGGCCCGGGTCTGATAGCCGTCGGGCAGGGCGGTGATGAATTCATGCGCCGCCGCCGCCCGGGCCGCGTCCTCGATCTGGTCCTGCGTCGCGCCCGGCCGGCCATAGGCGATGTTGGCCGCCAGCGTATCGTCGAACAGGAAGGGCTCCTGCGTGACCAGCGCGATCCGGTCGCGCAGATCGGCCAGCCGGATCTCGCGGATGTCGCGGCCATTGATCGTCACCCGGCCCGCCGTCACATCATAGAAGCGCGGCAGCAGGCTCAGGATGGTGCTCTTGCCGCCGCCGGACGGGCCGACCAGCGCCACAGTCTCGCCCGGCCGCACGACCAGCTCAACGTCGGACAGGGTGGGGGCACTGCCCTCGCTGAGCGGGCCATAGGCGAACGACACGCCCTCCAGCGCCACCGTCACCGGCCCGTGCGGCAGGGGTTCCGCGTCCGGCGCCTCGCGGATCTCGGGCTGGATATCCAGCGCGCTGAACAGCCGGTCGGCCGCGGTCAGCCCTTCGGACATGACGGTCTGCAGATTGGTCACCTGACGCAGCGACTGCCCCGCCGCCATCAGCAGGCCGATATAGGCGGCAAAGGCCCCGACCGTCATGGCCCCGTCGCGCGCCTGCCAGCCCGCATAGGCCATGACGGCGGCGACCACGATCATCGCCACCAGGTTCGACATCGGCCCGGCAAAGGCGCGGGCATCGGCGCTCTTGATCACATGGCGCTGGCGCCGCCCGACGACCTCGCCCACGCGGGCCTGTTCGGCGTCCTCGCGGTTCTCGATCTTGATCAGGCGGACGCCGTCGAGGTTCTCCATCAGGGCGGTCGACAGATTGCCGGTCTCGACCATGGCCCCGGTCGTCGCCTTCTTCATCCGCTTGCCGAACCGGCGGATGACCAGGGCGATCAGCGGCGCGCCCAGCAACACGATCAGCGTCAGTCGCCAGTCGCTCCAGGCCATATAGGCGATCACCGCCATCAGGGTCAGCGCATGCTGGGTATAGTTGACCATGCCGTTGGTGAAGGCTTCCCGCACCAGATTGGCGTCGAACAGCACGGACGAGACAAAGCCGCCCGAATGCTGCGCCCGCAGCCGCGCCAGATCGGCCCGGATCATCGCCCCGAACAGCTTGATCTGGATGTCGCCGACGATGCCGTGGCCCAGCCGGTTGACCAGCGCCGCCTGTCCCAGCGCCGCCACAGTCCAGATCAGGCCCGCGCCTATGATGATCAGGGGGATCCACACCAGCGCCCGTCCGGGGGGCACGGTGATCACGCCCCAGATGGTCACCGCCTCGCCGAGAAACAGGCCGTCGATGGCCGGCTCCAGCAGCTGCAGCACCGTCGCGGCCATGATCCCGACCACCGCCGCGCACAGCATCGACAGCCCCAGCGCCGCCTTGTGCCGGGACAGATAGTCACGCCAGATCCGGCCCAGCAGCGGGCGGGCAGGTCTGGAGGATGCGTCGTGCGCGGACATGTCCTCTCGGTCGTCTGCTCGCCGCGGCAAGTCAAGCTTCTGGCGAAATTGCATTGCTGCCCTTCCCGGCGAAAGGCTATCTGCCCCCATGTCGCGCCATGATCTGTCCACGCGCCTGGGCCGCTTCAAGACCCACCTGTCCTATTGGCTTGAGGACCATGCCTTCCTGCGCGTGGCCTTTTCGAACGCCCACTGGCTGGGCCCCGATCTGGTGCGCACCAACCAGCCCTCACCGCGCCAGCTGGCCCGCTGGAAGGCGCGGGGCATCAAGACCGTCATCAACCTGCGCGGCGCGCGGGACGAGGCCTATTACTGGCTCGAGAAGGACGCCTGCGAGCGGCTGGGCCTGACCCTGATCGATGCGCCGCTCGACTCGCGCGACGTGCCGGGTCCCGACCGGGTGCACCGGGCCAAAGCCCTGTTCCAGACCATCGAATACCCCGTGCTGATCCACTGCAAGTCGGGCGCCGACCGCGCCGGGCTGATGGCGGTCTTCTACCGCCATTTCCACCTCGGCGAGCCGATCTCCGAGGCCATGGGCCAGCTGTCCAAGAAGTATCTGCACAGCCGCGAGGGCCTGACGGGGGTGCTGGATTTCTACCTCGAGAAATACGTCCACGAGATCGAGCCGCAGGGCATCGGCTTCCTCGAATGGGTCGACAGCCCCGGCTATGACCCCAAGGCCATCCGCGCCGAGTTCAAGGCCGGCTGGTGGGGCACAGTGCTCACCGAACGCCTGCTCAAGCGGGAGTAGGGCCTACCCCCACGGACCGCCCGATCCGCCACCGCCCTCGGCGCGGCGCTCGGCCTCGCGGCGGGCCTTGCGGTCGGCTTCCCAGCGCTTGAACCAGCGATGATAGCTGCGCTCGCCGCGCATGACGAACACCCAATAGATCAGGCTGGCGCACAGCAGCACCAGGGCGAACACCTGCTGCGTATCAAAGGTCTGGCCGAACAGGGTCATCGGCTCAGTGGGCGTCGCCGCGCGGGTCGATCATGCGGTGCGCATGCAGGATGAAATAGCGCATGTGGGCGTTGTCGACCGTGGCCTGGGCCTTGGCCTTCCACGCCTTCTTGGCTTCGGCATAGCTGGGGAAGGCGCCGACGAAGTCGATCTTGGACAGGTCGCGGAACACCGGGGCGTCGAGGTGGCGCAGCTCTCCGCCGATCACCAGATGCAGCAGCTGCTCGGGTTCCTGGCCTTGGGTCTTGGGGGTGTCGGTCATGGGCGGCTGGCCTGCGGGCAGGCCTCCTGATGAAGGGGAGGGGTCAACTGGCCCGGGGGATAGCCCCGGTTCGCTCCAGGATCAACGGGTGCAGGGCCGGTGCCGAACAGATCAGGCTGGCCTGACGCGGGTCGGGCCGGTTGAAGCGCCAGTCCCCGCCGAGGTGATCGGTGACAATAGCCCCGGCCTCGCGCGCGATCAGGGCCCCGGCCGCAACGTCCCAATCCCATTTCGGCGTCAGCGCCACCGTGGCGTCGAACGCTCCGCCCGCGACCAGCGCCATCCGGTAAGCCAGGGCGTTGCGCTTTTCGAACCGCATGGGCGGCCAGGGCGTCACCCACTGCGGGCCCTGCAGCATCTGGGCGCTGGCCAGCAGGGAGGCATCCTCCAGCGTATCGGTGTCGCTGGCCCGGATGGTCCGGCCGTTCAGCCGGGCACCGGTGCCGAGCGTGGCCTCGAACGTGTCGCCCAGTTCCGGGACATGGATGACCGCCGCGACCGGCTGGCCGTCCTCGACCACGGCGATGGGAATGCACCACCAGGGGCGGTTGGCGATAAAGGCCTGGGTGCCGTCGATCGGATCGACCACAAAGATGCGCCGGTGCTTCAGCCGTTCGGGGCTGTCCGGCGTCTCCTCCGACAGCCAGCCATAGTCGGGCCGGGCCGTCCGCAGGCGGTCCTTCAGAAAGGCATCGACGGCATAGTCGGCGCTGGTCACCGGCGAGCCGCCGGGCTTGCGCTCGATCTCCAGCCCCTTGACCCGCTCGGCCTCGGCGAGGATGGCGCCCTCGCGCGCGGCCTCGACGATCAGGGCAAGATCGGCGGCGAGATCGGTCACTTGCCGGCCACCGCCACGCCGTCGATCAGCAGCGAGGGGCTGTTGAACGAAGACCGGAACTCCAGATCGCCGCCCGCTACCATCCGCTTCCACAGCTGGCGCAGATTGCCGGCCACGGTCACCTCGCTGACCGGATGGGTGATCTGGCCGCCCTCGAAGAAGAAGCCCGACACCCCCGCCGACCAGTCGCCGGTGTTGGGGTTCAGCGACGGCCCAAACATGGAGGTCACCAGCAGGCCCGTCCCGGCTTGTCCCATGAGGCCCTGCAGGTCCGCCTCGCCCGGCGTCAGGTGCAGATTGTGGGTCGAGACCCCCGACGGCCCGGCCAGCCCGCGAGAGGCATGGCCGGTGCTGGTCTGCCCGAGTTGCGCCGCCGCCGCGGTGTTCATCAGCCAGGTGGTGATCACGCCCTTGTCGACCAGCGCCCGCTCGACCACCTCGACCCCCTCATCGTCGAACGGAGTCGAACCCAGACCCCGCATCCGGAACGGATCATCGATCAGCGACAGGTGGGCAGGCAGCACCGCCTCGCCCATGGCGTCCTTCAGGAACGACGTGCCGCGTGCGATCGACGGGCCGGAGATGGCGCCTAGCAGCGGCGACAGCACCTGGGTCGCGACCCGGTTCTCGAAGATCACAGGCAGGGTCTGCGAGGCGATCTTGCGCGCTCCGACCCGGGCCACGGCGCGGCGCCCGGCCTCCAGCCCCAGACTTTCGGCGGACGGCATGTCTGACAGATGGCGCAGGGTGCGGTGCTCGCCGCCCCGCTCCATCGCCCCGTCCTTTTCGGCGATCACGCCTGCGCCCAGCGAAAAGGCCGTGCCGCGATACTGGCCGTCGAACCCGTGCGAGGTCACCAGCCGCCAGGCGCTGCGCGAGGCCGAGGCATGGCCGCCCTCCGACCGCGCCACGCCCTCGACCCCCAACGCCGCCGCTTCGCAGTCGCGCGCCGCCGCCTCCAGCGCCTTGGGCTCGGGGAAGGCGGCGTCATACAGATCCAGCTCGCGGAACGGCGCTCGGGCCAGCCGGTCTTCGGGCGCGAGCGTCGCATAGGGATCCTCGGGGGCCAGCCGCGCCATGGCCACGGCCCGCTCGATCAGCCGCGCCCGCGTGGGCGCCGACAGGTCCGAGGTCGAAACCGTCGCCTGCCGCCGCCCGATGAAGACCCGGAGGCCCAGATCGTGCGATTCCTCGCGCTCGACATCCTCCAGCGCCCCGTCGCGCACGCCGACCGAGAGCGACGTCCGCTCGGCGGTCACGGCCTCGGCGGCATCAGCACCGGCCCTTAGCGCGGCGGCCAGGACATCATGGATCAGATCAGCGGAGGGAGCAGGGGAATCGGCCATGCCCCGATATGGCGACAGCGGCTCTCAGGGGCAACCGTCCGCGCCTGTCCGACCTCAGCCGACGGCCTGTCCGATCAGGAGCCCTGTCGCAAACAACAGCACCGCATAGGTCAGCAGCATACCCAGGATCCGGCCCAGCGACGGCCCCTTCTGGAACAGCAGCCCGCCCGCATGGATCACCCGCCCGACCAGCAGGGTCGCGCCCAGACTATGGATCAACAGCGGCGTCGCCCCCGTCAGGGCCAGCAGCAACAGGGCGATCAGGCCGGCCGGCACATATTCCGCTGCATTGCCAAAGGCTCGCCCGGCCGCCGTCAGCGACACATGGCCGCCGTCGCCAAAGGCCACCTTCAGCCGTCGCCTCTGCCCGACCACACCAAACGACAGCACCACCAGCCACAGCACCAACAGGCCCACCCACAGCGACAGGGCGTCCAGCGCCCCGGCGGCGGCCTCGGGCTGGATGAAATCCGCCAGCGTCATCAGCGTGTCTCCCGTGCGACCGGATACAGGTTGAAGCGGTCGTCATAGAAGGGCGTCCGCTCATAGAACCACGCGAGGCGCGCGTCACCGTTCGCGGCAAACTCGGGATCGGCGGCCAGCTTGGCCTCGAACTCGGCCTTCAGCGCCGGGTCGGCGGCCAGCATCGCCTCGGCCAGCGGGGCAATGGCATAGCCCTCGATATATTCGACGCGGTTCAGCACCTCGAGGAACATGCCCCAGGCAAAGAAGCTCTCGCTCGACTGCGGCTCCAGCAGCAGCACCACGACATCGCCCAGCGGCTGGTCGGTCGACACCCGCACCGAGCCGGCGGGGAAGGTCCAGTCGCGGGCCTCGGGCGTCACGCCGCCCACCCGGACCGGCACATGGCCCTCATTGGTACGGGGCGACAGGCGGATGTCCTCCAGCCGCAGCATCTCGACGGACACCGTGCGCGCCTCGGTCAGGGTCTCCATCTCGATACCGTGCATCTTCAGCCGCTCGATGATGTCGGCCCGGTGCGCCGGCACCCAATAGGCCTCGGGCCGCGCCAGCTCCAGCGTCGGCACCGAGCCGTAGAAGGGCATCTGCCACAGCTCCGGATCGGCCACGCCCAGCCAGCGCACCTCTTCGCGGCCGGACGCCGGGCTCACATAGGTTTCATAGCGGATGCCCTTGAACGGGCGGATCGAGACCGGCTCTTCGCTCGGCACGAAATTGGTCGGGACGGTCGCGGGGCGCAGGGCCCGGTCGGCCTCGACCGCAGCCCGCAGATCGCTGCCCTCGTCCGCCAGCACCGTCAGCGCCGTCTCGAGGAAGACATAGGTGCCCAGCACCCGCTGGTCATAGGGTTTCAGGCTGTGGTTCTCGATCAGGATGGTCGGCACATGGGCGGCCGAGCCCCAGCCGTTCGAGAACCGCTCGCCCAGCCCGCCGTCCGAAAGGCCCGCGCGGGGGTTCTGGTCGTCGATGCCGAACACCAGCTCACCCGGGATGTGGCCCTGCGCCTCCAGCGCCGCATTCATCGCCGGCTTGAAGGCACGGTCCAGCCACAGCGCCGTCTCCGGGCTGCGGCTCCAGATGCCGTTCTCGCCGTTGTAGCCATAGGTCACGTCATATTGATAATCGAGGCCGTCGGTGACGTGGATGTCGACATACAGGTCCGGCTGATACTTCAGGACCAGCCCGCGCACCGCCTGCATCTCGGGCTGGTCCAGCTTCATATAGTCCCGGTTCAGGTTCTGGTTGGTCGCGGTGTTGCGCCAGCCCTGAATGCGCGGACCGCGCTGGTTCGGCCGTGAATACGCACTGGCCCGCTCATGCCCGTCCACCGACAGGATCGGGATCAGGATCAGATTGGCCCCGTCCAGCAGGTCGTCGCGCCCGTAAAAGGCGATGTCGCGCAGCAGCATCATGCCCGCGTCCTTGCCGTCGATCTCGCCGGGGTGGATGCCCGCCTGCGCCAGGATCACGGGCTTGGACGGATCGAACTTGGCCCCGTCCTTGGAGGCGATCACCGCATAGATCGGCCGCCCCTCGGGCGACGTTCCAAACTCCTCGATGCGGATCCAGTCGGACGCCGCATCCAGCCGGTCGAACCAGGCGCGCGTGTCCTCATAGTTGGGGCTGAAATCCAGCTCGGGGTCGCGCTCGAAGTCCGTGGCCCACGGGTCTGACGCGGGCCGCAACAGCGACCGGCTGGCCCCGTCCCACGCCGGGGCCGGCGGCAGGAAGCCCTGCGGATCATACAGGGCCTGGTTGGGCAGGGCGGGCGAGGGGGTCTGGGCCATGGCGAGGGCTCCCGTAAAAAGCTGGGCCGACGCCGCAAGCAGACTGATCAGGATAAGGCGACGCATCATGGGCTCCCTTTGATCATGCCGGACAGAGGGCCGCAACGTCTGGGCTAGCTTCCCAGCAGCGACCAGCCCCCGGCCTGGACCAGCGCGGTCAGCGCCCGAGCGGTGGTGAAAACGTGGTAGGCGACGAGCACGACCAGCGCCCCGATGACCCACTTGCGGGAGGGCGCAAAGGCCCCGATCGAGGTGCCGCCGATAAAGATCGCCAGCCCGATCCAGAAGATCGGCCCCAGCGGAATCCGGGCAATCTCGCCGCTCAGTCCGGTGATGGCAAAGAAGGTTGCCGCCACGATCAGATTGGCCGCCAGCACACAGGCAAACACGATCCGCCGGTGCGCCCAGAAGTGGTCGTCGAGGTCCAGCCTCTTCCCCTCGGTCGCCACCCGCGGAAAGGTCACGCTGGCCGCAACGTAGAAGGTCCCCGCCACCACCAGCCCCAGCACCAGCAGGGCAAAGTTGAACGGCGCAAAGCGAAAGATCACCCAGGCCTGATTCCAGAAGGTGGCGATGTCGATGGCCACAAAGATCGCCAGCAGCGGCGTCAGCCAGCCGAACCGGATCCGCTCGCGCTCATGCAGCACCCGCGAAAACCCGCCCACCAGCTCCGCCACCGATAACCCCAGCAACAGGCCATAGAAGCTGAAAAAGAACTCGAACGCGCTCATGTGGCCCCCTGAAGTGCGACGCCTGTCGTCGCCCTATTCCTCGAACATCTCACGAAGCACCGCCAGGGTGGCGCTCAGGATACCGGCTTCAGCCTCGCCAATGCGACGGCCCAGCCGTGCGTGATCAATCATCCGAACCTGATCCACGGCCGCCGCACCCGGCTTTTCTGAAATGGGCGTGGCGACGCGGTAGCGCCGCCCCTGACTGCTGGTCAGAGGCACGACGATGCAGGTGCCATGGCGATTGATCTCGTCCGGCGAGACGATCATGCACGGACGGGTCTTGCGGATCTCGTGTCCGACGGTGGGGTCCAGCTTCACCCACCACACCTCGCCGCGCTTCGGCACTATGGTTTCACCACGCCGTCGGCGAGCAGTTCAGCCTCGACGCGATCCATGTCCGCCTCGGTATGGGCATCCCAAGCGTCGGGGATATCGTCTGACAGATCGGCGTCTACCCACTCGCGCTCCTCAGCGGTCAGCCCTGCGGCCGCGATCGCCTTGGCGTCTTCCTCCCATCCTTCGCGGACAGGTCGCTGGGCCGGGACAATGCTGATCTTGCCGGGCTCATAGACAAACTCCACCGCGCCGCCCTCCGCTACGCCCAGCGCCTGAAGCGCCGGCTTTGGCAGGATGACACCTTGCGAGTTGCCGATTTTCCGGATTGAGGTGGCCATGGCCGAACTCCGTTGCAACGAAGTTATAACACGGCCAAGCCCTCACTTCCAGATCGGCGTTCCGTCACCGGGTAATCCCAGGCGGGTCCACATCTCCGATACCCGTTCGACCACGGCCTCGTCCATGCGGATTTCCTCGCCCCATTCGCGCCTGGTCTCAGGGGGCAGCTTGTCGGTGGCGTCGAGACCGATCTTGGAGCCGAGGCCGCTCTCGGGCGAGGCGAAGTCCAGATAGTCGATCGGCGTGCTTTCGATGACGGTGATGTCGCGGGCCGGGTCCATCTTGGTCGAGATGGCCCACATCACATCCTTCCAGTCGCGGGCGTTGATGTCGTGGTCCACCACGATGATCCATTTGGTGTACATGAACTGCCGCAGATAGCTCCAGCAGCCCATCATCACGCGCTTGGCGTGACCCGGGTAGGCCTTCTTCATCGACACGACGGCGATGCGATAGCTGCAGCCCTCGGGCGGCAGCCAGAAGTCGACGATCTCGGGAAACTGCTGGCGCAGCAGGGGGATGAAGACCTCGTTCAGCGCCTCGCCCAGCACCGAGGGCTCGTCCGGCGGGCGACCGGTGAAGGTGGTCAGATAGATGGGGTCGCGGCGCATGGTGATGGCCGACACCTGAAATACCGGGAAGGTCTCGACCGAGTTGTAATATCCCGTGTGGTCGCCGTAGGGCCCCTCGGCCGCGTGCTCGTCCAGCAGGACGTGGCCCTCCAGCACGATCTCGGCGGTGGCCGGCACCATCAGGGGCACGGTCTTGCAGGGTACCAGCTCGGCCTTGGCGCCGCGCATCAGGCCGGCGAACTGGTACTCCGACAGGGTGTCCGGTACCGGCGTCACGGCCGCCAGAATGGTGCCCGGATCGGCCCCCAGCACCACGGCGCAGGGCAGGGGCTCGCGCTTGCCCGCCTTCTTGTGCCGGGCATAGTGCTGGGCTCCACCACGGTGGGCCAGCCAGCGCATGATGGCCTTGTCCTTGCCCAGGACCTGCATGCGATAGATGCCGAGGTTGAAGTCATCCTCGCGGTCGTCGGACGGGCCTTTGGTGACGACCAGACCCCAGGTGATCAGCGGCGCGGGCTCGCCCGGCCAGCAGCCCTGAACGGGCAGGGCGGTCAGGTCGATCTGGTCGCCCTTCAGCACCACCTCCTGCACTGGCGCCTTTTTCACCACCTTCGGCCGCATCGCCATGACGGTCCTGGCCAGCGGCAGCATCTCCATGGCATCGGCCAGACCGCGCGGCGGGGTCGGATTCCTGAGGAAAGCCAGCAGCTCGCCGACCTCGCGCAGTTCGGCCGCCGTGGTGCGGCTCTTGCCCTCCAGCGTCACGCCCATGGCCACCCGCTTCACCGTGCCGAACAGATTGGCGAGGCAGGGTATGGGGCTGATCGACCCATCCGGCATGACCGGCTGTTCGAACAGCACCGCGGGGCCGCCGTTGCGCAGCAGCCGGGTCTGGATCTCGGTCATTTCGAGCTGGGTCGAGACCGGTTCGCGGACGCGCACCAGCTCGCCCTCGGCTTCCAGCAGATCGATGAATTCGCGCAGGGACTTGTAGGCCATGCGCCCACGCTTAGGCGGGCCCGCGGCGTCTGTCACGCGGCCAGGATGTCGCTCAGTAGGCCGGTGTGTCCGACACCAGCGCCCAGACCGGCAGGTGCAGGTGGCGGGTGGCGACGGCCATCTGGGTCGAGGTCATATGGGCGTGGCCACTTTCCAGCCGGCGCACCGCCTCGGGTGTCAGCTTCAGCGCTCCCGCCAGCGCATCGACATCGCACCCGCGCTGGTCTCGCCAGTGCTTCAGCCGACGTCCGACCGCGACATCACCCGGGTTCGTTCCCGGAAACGCCAGGACACGGCCCATCTGCGAACCTCCCTGGGGTTCTTATTGTTGGGAGGTATCCTGATCCCATTCAAAGACCGGATCAATCCAGTCACCCAGACGACCGCCCGGATGGGCCAGGGCGTGGATGCGGGCCATCTCGTCTTCGGTGAGGGCAAAGTCGAAGATGTCGAGGTTCTCGGCCGCGCGGCTTTCCTTCGAGGTCTTGGGAATGGCGATCACGCCCTGCTGCACGATCCAGCGCAGGGTCACCTGTCCGACCGACTTGCCGTGGACCTCGGCGATGGCGCGGATCGTGGCGTCCTCGACGATCTTGCCCTGGGCCAGCGGCGACCAGGCCGTGACGGATGACCCGAGGTCCCGGGCCGTGTCGATCAACGTCTTCTGCGACAGATAGGGGTGGTATTCGACCTGATTGGTGATCAGCCGCGCCTCGGACAGGTCCTGCGCCTTCTTCCACTCGCCGGACGGGAAGTTCGACAGGCCGATGGCAGCGGTCAGGCCGCGCGCCTTAGCTTCATTCAGGGCCCCGATCGTCTCGGCCAGCGGCGGCGTCGCCTTCGGCCAATGCAGCAGCAGCAGGTCGGGCGCCGTGCCCAGGCTGTTTGCCGATTCCTCGGCCTGCTTCAGCAAGGCGTCGTGGCTGAAATGATCCACCCAGATCTTGGTGGTCAGCCAGAAGCTGTCTCGCGCCAGTCCGGCATCGCGGATGCCCTCGCCGACGCCTTTTTCATTCTTGTAGATCCAGGCGGTGTCGATGTGGCGATAGCCGTTCGACAGGGCGTGCCCGACCATCCGCCGCGCGTCGTCGGGCTCCAGCTGCCAGGTGCCAAATCCCAGCAGCGGGATGTCGCGTCCGTCGACGGTCAGGGTGTCGGCCGTTGCCATGGGGAAATCCTTCGGCGTGGGGAGGGGACTTTAGCTGGGGCTGATCTCCGAAGTATCAAGGGCGCACTCAGCCGGCCTCGGCCATCTCCGGATGGGCCTTCCTCAGTTTCGCCAGCGCGACCTTACGCCAGCGGCTGGCCAGTTCGGCCTTCAGCCAGTCCGGGTCGACCCGCTCGATGCGGATCAGCGCATAGGCATAGGGGCGATAGTGGTCGGTGATGTGGAAGACCTCGGGGTCGACCTCGACCAGCATGTCGCGCCGCTCGATCGAGCCGACATCCAATGCCAGACTGTCGTCCTCGGCCCGCAGGCGCGTCAGAAACTTGCCCGCGATTCGCCAGCAGGGGTGCCCATAGGCTGTCCCATGTTCCGCCCCGGGCAGGGCCATGATCAGGGCGTCGACCTCGTCCTTGGTAATTGTACGCGCTCCGAATTGAAAAGGGCCGCCCCGGACAGGAGCGGCCCTTTCGGTATCAGGCGGTTGGCCCGATGCCTACATGATGTCTTCGTTCATCAGGCCGACTTTCAGAAAGCCGTTCTGCTGCAGGGTGTTCATGACGGTCATGAACTCATTGTACGCGACCTCGGCGTCGGCCCGGATGAAGACGCGCTCTTCCTGGCAGGCGCCGCCGCCCAGAGCCGCACAGGCGTCGACCGGCAGACGCGTGATGTCGGTTTCGGTCAGCACGTCACCCACGCCGACATACAGCTGTCCGGATTCCTGGATGTTGATGACGACCGGCTCAACGATTTCCTGGCCCGGCTCGGGCGGCGTTGCCGGCGGCAGGTCCAGACGGATCGACACGGTGGCCAGCGGCGCGGCGACCATGAAGATGATCAGCAGCACCAGCATGATGTCGACGAACGGCGTGACGTTGATGTCCGCGTTCTGGCTGATGGTCTTGCCACCGCTCGGTCCCGAAAGTTTGGCGCCCATGGGGTCGTCTCCGTGTCATGCCGCCGCTCGGGGCGTACGTGTGGATCAGCTTCAACCGTCTCTTGGCGATCCTGACGGCGCTTGTAAAGCGGTCAGAGGCCCTGAAGGGTTCCGATTCTGAGGATTACGCCTGACGGGCGAACCCGCCGACCCTTCTCAGCCCCTCGCCAGCTTCAAAAACCGCTCCATCTGCGCCGGATCGCTCTTGAAGACGCCAGTGAAGCGGGTGGTGATGGTCGAAACATGGCGGTGATGAACGCCGCGGGTGGTCATGCACTGGTGTTCGGCGTCGATCAGCACGGCCACGCCGGCCGGTTTCAGGTGCGATTCGATGGCCCCTGCGATCTGGTTGGTCAGGACTTCCTGGGTCTGCAGCCGCTTGGAGAAGATCTCGACCACGCGGGCGATCTTGGAGATGCCCACGACCTTTTCGGTCGGCACATAGGCGACATAGGCCTTGCCGAGGAACGGCGCCATATGGTGCTCGCAGTGGCTCTCGACCTCAATGTCACGCAGCAGCACCATGTCGTCATAGCCCTGCACATCCTCGAAGGTGCGCGACAGTTCCTTGGCCGGATCGGCGCCATAGCCTTCGAACCATTCGCCATAGGCGTCGACCACGCGCTTGGGCGTATCGATCAGGCCCTCGCGGTCGGGGTTGTCACCGGCCCAGGCGAGCAGGGTGCGCACGGCCTGCATGGCCTCTTCGCGCGACGGACGGATGATGGCGTTGGTGTCGGCGTCGGTGACCAGGCTGGGCTTTTGCACAATGGCATCCATATCGATGTAATGGCGACGAAGTTGCGCCGGAACGAGGGTTCCGGAAATGACGCGCGCCGCTCTCCCTTTTTTCTGCGGGAACGAACTGTGTGGTTGGACCCGTCCCGTCCCGGCTATATGGGATGATCCCCTTTCCCCGCAAGCAAGCCGGACCGGCCCCCGCCATGCCTCTCGTGCTCCACGACACCCTGACTCGCACCAAACGGGTCTTCGAGCCCCGTGATCAGACGCGCGTGACCCTCTATGTCTGCGGACCGACGGTCTATGACTTCGCCCACATCGGCAATGCGCGCCCGCCGGTGGTTTTCGATGTTCTGGTGCGGCTCCTACGCCGTCGCTACGGGGCCCAACACGTCGTCTATGCCAGGAACGTCACCGACGTGGATGACAAGATCAATGCCAAGGCGACGAAGGAGGGCGTGCCGATCGGAGAGATCACCGCCCGCTATGAGGCCGCCTACCTCGAGGACATGGCGCGGCTGAACGTCACACCGCCCGATATCGCCCCCCATGTCACCGATCACATGGATGCCATCGTGGCCCAGATCGGGGCGATTCTGGATCAGGGCTGCGCCTATGCGGCCGAGGGCCATGTGCTGTTCGATGTGTCCTCGTACGAGGCCTACGGCGCGCTGTCGGGCCGCAATCTGGACGACATGATCGCCGGCGCCCGGGTCGAGGTGGCGCCGTACAAGAAGAACCCCCACGACTTCGTCCTGTGGAAGCCGTCAAAGCCGGGCGAGCCGGAGTGGCCGTCCCCCTGGGGCCCGGGCCGTCCGGGGTGGCACATCGAATGCTCGGCCATGATCGAACAGGTGCTGGGCCTGCCGATCGACATCCACGGCGGCGGGATCGATCTGGCCTTTCCGCACCATGAGAATGAGATCGCCCAGGGCGTCTGCGCCCACGGTCACGCCCATGGCGAACGCCCGCACGACCACTATGCCCGCTACTGGATGCACAACGGCTTTCTGACGCTCGACGCGGAAAAGATGTCCAAGTCGCTCGGCAATGTGCTGCTGCTCCACGATCTGGTGCAGGCCATTCCGGGCGAGGTGGTGCGCTGGGCCCTGCTGTCCGCCCACTACCGGCAGCCGCTGGACTGGACCCAGAACCTGCTGGATCAAAGTCGCAAGTCGCTGGACCGGCTGTATGGCGCGCTGGCCCGCTCTGCCGACGTCGCCGCATCGACCGACGAGCCGGCCGCCGAATTCCTCAAGGCCATTGAGGACGACCTGAACACTCCCGGCGCGATGGCGGTGCTGTTTGCGCTGTCCGGCGACATCGAACGCGGGCTGACCGCAGGCGACGCCGTTGCTGTTGCGCAGGCCAAGGGTCAGTTGCTTGCATCAGCCGATGTTCTCGGCGTGCTCCAGTCCGACCCAGCCGACTGGCTGAAAGGCGATGCCTCCGACGATCTGGCGGCTGAGGTCGAGGCCCTGATTGAACAGCGTGCCACCGCCCGGGCCGCCAAGGACTGGCCCGAGGCGGATCGCATCCGCGACCGGCTGGCGGCGCTCAACGTCGAAGTCATGGACGGAGCCGAGGGCGCCCGCTGGCGCCTCCGGTCCTAGGCGTCAACGCGTCCGGCTGGACGGCAGACCGCGGATTTCGCAGGCATAGTCCCGCTCGGGTGAGGCGCTTTGCGCACCGGTCGGGGTCAGGATGCCGCCACGGGCATCACAGTCGGCCCGGAGCGCGTCCAGCTGCTGGGTATAGGTGCCATCGCGCGGTCCCATGCCGGCGCAGGCGGCCAGCGACAGGCCTAGAGCACCGACCGCAGCGGCCGACAGGATTGCGGGTCGTTTCAGACGGTCATTCATCGAATTCTCCATCACAAGGTGTGGGACACATTAGCTTGCCCCTGACTATGGCTAACCCGTGGCAACGCCTGCTGTTCCGTTCAGGAATGTGGCGGGGGGTGGACCCGATTGCGGCAACGCTGCTACCCCTTCGCGTATGGAAACCGGAACCTGGATCACCCTCGGCCTGTATTTCGCCCTGATGCTGGGCATCGGGCTGTACTCGTACCGCGAGTCCACTTCGGACGTGTCGGGCTATATGCTGGGCGGACGAAAGCTGGGACCGGCGGTCGCCTCCCTGTCCGCAGGGGCCTCGGACATGAGCGGCTGGATGCTGCTGGGTCTGCCGGGGGCCATGTATCTGTCCGGGCTGTCTTCGGCCTGGATCGCCATCGGCCTGTTCCTCGGTGCGCTGGCAAACTATCTGATCGTCGCCCCGCGGCTGCGCACCTATACGGTGATGGCCAATGACGCGATCACCATCCCCGACTATTTCGACAAGCGGTTCATGGACCGGTCGCGCCTGCTGCGCGTGATCTCCTCGCTGGTCATCGTCGTCTTCTTTACGCTCTACACCTCCTCGGGCCTTGTCGCGGGCGGCAAGCTGTTCGAGAGCGCCTTCGGCCTCGATTACTCCTGGGGTCTGTGGATCACGGCGGGCGTGGTTCTGGCCTACACCATGGTCGGCGGCTTCATGGCTGTCAGCCTGACGGACTTTGTGCAGGGCTGCATCATGTTCGTGGCCCTGATCCTGGTGCCCATCGTCGCCCTGATGCAGATCGGCGGCGTCGACGCGATGACCGAGACGGTGCGCGGCATCGATCCCGGCCTCCTCAACCTGTTCGAGGGGGCGACGATTATCAGCGTCATCTCTGCCATGGCATGGGGGCTCGGCTACTTCGGCCAGCCTCACATTATCGTCCGCTTCATGGCCGTGCGCTCGCTCAAAGATGTGCCGGCCATGCGCAATATCGGCATGAGCTGGATGCTGGTCACCCTGATCGGGGCGCTCGGCACCGGTCTGGTCGGCCTGGCCTATGCCACCCGCATGGGGGTCGAGGTCGCCGATGCCGAAACCATCTTCATCATCCTGTCGGATGTGCTGTTCCATCCGCTGATCACGGGCTTCCTGCTGGCGGCGATTCTGGCGGCGATCATGAGCACCATCTCGTCCCAGCTGCTGGTGTCGTCCAGCTCACTGACCGAGGACTTCTATTCCATCTTCCTGCGTAAGAATGCGCCCCAGAAGGAACTGGTCATGATCGGCCGACTGGCCGTGCTGGCCGTGTCGTTGGCGGCCATCTTCCTCGCCTATGATCCCTCGAACAATGTGCTGGGCCTGGTCTCCAACGCCTGGGCCGGCTTCGGCGCTGCCTTCGGGCCGCTGGTGATCCTGTCGCTGACCTGGAAGCGGATGACCCGCAACGGGGCGCTGGCCGGCATGATCGTCGGTGCGGTCACGGTTCTGGTCTGGATCTACGCCCCCGTGCTGGCCGACGGCCAGACCCTGTCGCAGGGCAGCGGCGTCTATGAAATCGTGCCCGGCTTCATCCTCAGCTGGCTGGCCATCTGGCTGGTCAGCATGATGGGCAAGGCCCCGTCCGAGGACGTCCAGTCGACCTTCGAGGCGGTCCGTCAGGCCCTGCATCGCAAGGGTGAGCCCGAAACCCCCCGTTAACCGACCGGGCCCACCCTGAGGGCTTACGCCTTCAGAGGTGCGCCATGTCGACCATCCAGACGTCCAGCTACCGGCGGACCCGGGATCATTTCGAACCCCAGGACATCGACCCGCACGAACAGCGCCGCCTGCGCGGCCTGATGGAGCAGATCGACTACACGGCCTATGTCTCGAACCGCGAGGTTGTGGGCCAGATGCTGTCCTCGGTCGACGCCGGTCATTTCCAGCGGCTGGCGATCACCGTGGCGACCGCCCGCGCCAAATGGGTGGCCGAGGCGCTGCGCCAGTCCGAGTCCGGCGCCCCGTCCACCCCCGACCAGATCGCCCGCCTGACCGCGGCCCGCACCGCCTTCGAGGAACTGTCCGAGGCCTATGAGGGGCTCCGGCGCATGGTCGATCGCGGCTATGTGCCGATGAAGTCGCCGGGCTGAATACCTTCAACCCGTCATCCTCGGGCTCGACCCGAGGATCGGTGTCGCCCCAAACGAATGACGGTCTGCCCGCACCGATCCCCCGATCAAGTCGGAGGATGACGATGTGCCATTGGCTCAGGCCTTCAGGCGGTAGCCCGTCTTGAACATCCAGCCGACGATCGCCAGACAGGTGAAGAAGAAGCCCAGCGTCGCCGTCAGGCTGATGCCGACGCTAACGTCACCGACCCCATAGAAGGCCCAGCGGAAGCCCGAGATCAGATAGACGACCGGGTTGAATAGCGAGATGGTCCGCCAGATGCCCGGCAGCATGTCGATCGAATAGAACGACCCGCCGAGGAAGGTCAGCGGCGTCACGACCAGCATGGGGATCATCTGCAGCTGCTCGAACCCCTGGGCCCAGATGCCGATGATGAAGCCGAATAGCGAGAAGGTGGTGGCGATCAGCACCAGGAAGGCGATCATCATCAGCGGATGCTCGATCCGCAGAGGCACGAACAGCGCAGCCGTCGCCAGGATGATCAGCCCCAGCACCATCGACTTGGTCGCCGCCGCCCCGACATAGGCCAGAACGATCTCGAACGGCGAAATGGGCGCCGACAGAATCTCGTAGATGGTGCCGGTGAATTTCGGGAAATAGATGCCGAAGCTGGCGTTGAAGATCGACTGGGTGAACAGGCTGAGCATGATCAGGCCGGGCACGATGAAGGCGCCGTAGGCCACACCGTCGATTTCGGTCATGCGGCTGCCGATGGCCGAGCCGAAGACCACGAAATAGAGGGCCGTGGTGATGACCGGGGTGACGATCGACTGCCAGAAGGTGCGCAGCGCCCGCGCCATCTCGAAGCGATAGATGGCCCAGACTCCATAGGCGTTGAAGCTCATGATGCGGCTCCTTCACCGGTCGACGGTCGGGCCGGTTTGTCGCGATGGACCAGGCTGACGAAGATGTCCTCCAGCGAGCTCTGGGCGGTGTTCAGATCCTTGAAACCGATGCCCAGATCACTGACCGCGCGCAGCAGCGAGGGCACGCCGGTGCGCTCGGCATTGGCATCGAACACATACTCAAGCTCATTACCGTCGGCCTTCAGCGTGACCTTCCATTCGGCCAGCTCGGTCGGCACGGCCTGCATGGGATCCTGCAGGTTCAACGTCAGCGTCTTCTTGCCGAGTTTTTTCATCAGTTTGGTCTTGTCCTCGACCAGGATCAGTTCGCCGTTCAGGATCACGCCCACCCGGTCGGCCATCTCCTCGGCCTCCTCGATATAGTGGGTGGTCAGGATGATGGTCACGCCCCGCTCGCGCAGGCCCCGCACCAAGGCCCACATGTCGCGGCGCAATTCGACATCAACGCCGGCGGTCGGCTCATCAAGGAACAGGATGTCCGGCTCGTGGCTGAGCGCCTTGGCGATCATCACCCGGCGCTTCATGCCCCCCGACAGGGTCATCAGCTTGGCGTCCTTCTTGTCCCACAGACTCAGATCCCGCAACGTCTGCTCGATAAAGGCCGGGTTCGGTGCCCGGCCGAACAGGCCGCGGCTGAAGGTGACGGTGGCCCAGACGGTTTCAAACGCGTCGGTGGTCAGTTCCTGCGGCACCAGGCCGATCCGCTCGCGCGCCTTGCGATAGTCGGACTGGATATTGTGCCCGTCGACCAGCACCGTGCCGGTGCTGGGGGTAACAATCCCGCAGATGGTGCTGATCAGCGTCGTCTTGCCGGCCCCGTTCGGCCCCAGCAGGGCGAAAATCTCGCCCTTTGAAATCTCCAGATCGACCTGCTTCAGCGCCTGATGGCCGCTGGCATAGGTCTTTGTCAGGCCGTCGATAGAAATGACCGGCTGCATTCCGTCCCCCTCGTGTCCGGCTCTGCCAATTAGGGGCTCGGTACCCGCCTCACAAGCGGAGCTTCCTGCGGTTTGGAGAGTTGATGCCGCCGATGGATATCCGCTGGGCTGAACACCGCACCGAAAAACTGATCACGCGCGTGCGCAGGCTCTGGCGGCGGCGGTCCGACTTGTCGACGGTGTTCGAGGCTCTGGCCCGCTTCGGCTATGGCGCGCGCGGCTTTGTTTATCTGTCGATCGGCGTGATCCTGATGCTGACAGCCCACGATCTGACCAGTCAGACGGCCGGGTCTACCGGCGTGGTCGAAGCCTTGGCGCGACAGCCCTTCGGACGGCTGTGGCTGATGGCCCTCGGGCTCGGCCTCTGGGCCTTTGTGCTGTGGCGGGTGCTGCAGTCAGTCTTCGATGCCGACAACGAAGGCAGCGACCTGTCCGCCCTTGGCAAGAGGGCGGGGCAGGCGATCAGCGGTGTGGTCTACGGCTTGTTGGCCTCGACCGTCTTTGAGGTGCTGGACGAGGTCTTCGCCAATCCAACCCGCGAGGACGTCGCGGAGAATCAGGAGAAGGCGCGCGCCCTGATGGAGCTGCCGTTCGGACAGGCCATGCTGATCGGCGTCGGTCTGGTGATTCTGGCGGTCGGCGTCGGCAATGTCGTGCGCGGCTTCCGGTCCGATTTCGCCCGCGACCTCGCCTGTTCCGAAAAGATCTGCAAGCGCGTCGTGCCTCTGGCCCACATCGGCTATGTCGCCCGGGGCCTCGCCTATTTCCCCTTGGCCGGTCTGGTTATGCTGGCGGGGTTCCGCGAGCGCGAGTCGGCGATCACCAGCTTTGGCGGCGCGCTCGAGGCGGTCGAGACCCTGCCGGCCGGCCCGTGGCTGCTGAGCGCCACCGCGCTGGGGATGATGGCCTTCGGCGCCTTTGCCTTCGTCGAGGGTCGCTTTCGCCGCATCCGCCCGCCGCGCGACCTCGAAATCACCTGACGGTCCGCGTCCGGAGGCGATCCCCCGGCGTATCTGCGGTACCTGCCTGCCCGGAGCCCTGACCATGACCCTCGTTCGCCTGTCCGCCCTCGCTGCCCCGGCCCTGATGGTCAGCGCCTGCGTCACCGCCCCGTCGCCCTCGGAGTACCGCGCCCCCGAGCCGCTCAAGCCGGTTGATGCCGAACGCCTTTATTCGGGTCGCTGGCTGGAGGTCGCCCGCCTGCCCATGTCGATCACGGACGGCTGCGTGGCCGGGGCCTCCAACTACACCCTGGTCAATGAGACCCGCGTCGATGTGCTGGACACCTGTCAGGTCGATACCCCGGACGGTCGCGAAAAGGCCATTGGCGGGCGCGGCGAAATCCTCGATCCCGGCACCAACACCCGACTGCGCGTCCGCTATGTCGCGGGCTTCGTCACCTGGGACTACTGGATCCTCGACCGGGCCGATGACTACAGCTGGTTCATCTCGGCCGACCCGACCTTCGAGAAGCTGTTCATCTACACGCGTGAGATTCCGACCGATGCCGAGCTTCAGGCCCTCGTCCGGCGATCGGCCGAGCTGGGCTATGACGTGTCGAAGCTGGAGTTCCCGCCGGCCGAGTAACCTTCCGGCGCTTGACCCTGCGTCACCGGGGCACGCGCGCCACGCCCGCCCACAAACCGCGTCCCGCAGCACCCGACGATTCCCCTCGTGGTTGACCTGACGCCTCCGGCCCGTCATCACCGGTGAAACAGCCGCACAGGGAGGATCGGGCGATCATGGGCTTGCTGGCCAATATCCGACGGGATCTGAAGTTTGCCGCCGGACTGCGTCGCCTGCTTTCGCGCATCAAGCCGATCGATCTCGACAGTACGGTGCTGGTCTGTGACGACCTCGAGGAGGCCGTCGACCGCTTCCCCGACCGCATCGCCATCGAGGACGAACATCGCAGCCTGACCTACCGCGAGTTCGACAGCATGGCCAACCGCTTCGCCCATTGGGCGCGCGGCCGCAATCTGAAGCGCAGCGATACGGTCGCCCTGGTCATGCTGAACCGGGCCGAATACCTCGCGGCCTGGTTCGGCCTGTCCAAGGTCGGCGTCGCCACCGCCCTGATCAACACCAACCTGACCGGCCCGGCTCTGGGCCACTGCATCGAGATTTCCGGCGCCTCCCAGATCATCACCGATCAGGACTGCTGGCGCGCGCTCGAGGACGCCCGTCCCCATACCGACCGCAACATGATGCTGTGGGTGCTGGGCCTCGCCGATGAGGACGAGGTCAGCGACCGCCGCGACCTCGACACCCCGCTCCGCAGCGCATCGTCCGTGCGCCCGGCCCCCAGCGCGCGGGCGGGCCTGACCAATCGCTCGACCGCCCTCTACATCTATACGTCCGGGACCACCGGCATGCCCAAGGCCGCGCGCGTGCCCCATTCGCGCGCCCGCACCTACATGCGCGCCTTCGCAGGCTGTACGGCCACGACCGAAAAGGACGTCATCTACAACGTCCTGCCCCTCTATCACTCGACCGGCGGTCTGGTGGGCATCGGCCCGGCCCTGCTGAACGGCGGAAAGCTGGTGCTGCGCAAGCGCTTCTCGGCCACCGCCTTCTGGCCCGATGTGAAAAAGTCCGGCGCCACCGTCTTCGTCTACATCGGCGAGCTGTGCCGCTACCTCGTCAACAGCCCCGAGCATGAGGACGAGCGCGCCCACCAACTGCGCCTCGCCTATGGCAATGGCCTGCGCCCCGACGTCTGGGACGACTTCAAGACCCGGTTCGCCATCCCTGAAATCCTTGAATTCTACGGCTCGACCGAGGGCAATGTCTCGGTCTTCAATTTCGACGGTAAGCCCGGTGCGATCGGCCGCGTGCCCTGGTTCGTCAAGGGCAAGGTCAACATCCGTCTGGTGCAGTTCGACTTCGACACCGAAACCCCGGTGCGCGGCTCTGACGGGCGCTGCCGCCTGGCCGAGGTCGGTGAGGTCGGCGAGGCCATCGGCATGATCGGCGATGACACCCGCCACGACTTCTCGGGCTATGCCGACAAGTCCGCCTCGCAGAAAAAGATCCTGACCGACGTCTTCAAGCCCGGCGACCGCTGGTTTCGCACCGGCGACCTGATGCGTCAGGACCGCGAGGGCTATTTCTACTTCATCGACCGGATCGGCGACACCTTCCGCTGGAAGGGCGAGAATGTCTCGACCGCCGAGGTCGAACAGCGGCTGGCCGAGGCGCCGGGCGTCAAGGAAGTCATCGCCTACGGCGTCCCCGTCCCGGGTCAGGACGGCAAGGCCGGCATGGTCGCGCTGGTCGTCGAGGGCCGTTTCGGCGCCACCGCTTTTGCCGAATATGTCGAGGCCAACCTGCCGTCCTATGCACAGCCCCAGTTCGTGCGCGTCATGAAGGCCGTCGACACCACCGGCACCTTCAAATACCGCAAGGTCGATCTGGTCACAGACGGCTTCGACCCGGACAAGGTCGACGGCCCCCTGTTCGTGCGAGGCGGCAAGGCCGGCTACACCAAACTGACCCCCGCCGCCCGCCAGGCCATCCTCGACGGCGAGACACGGCTCTAGCGACCCTTGGCAACGCGGCCTTAAGCATTAACGGGCAGGGTTGACGCCTCTCGTTCGCCACAGGTGTCGCCTCCGTCCATGTTCCAGATCATCGGCATTATCCTGCTGTTCGCCATGGTGTTCGGCAGCTACATCCTGGCGGGTGGCAAGATGGGGGTGATCATGCACTCCCTCCCCTATGAGCTGATGGCCATCCTGGGCGCCGGTGTGGCCGCCTTCCTGATCGGCAATTCGGTCGGCACCATTAAGGCGACGCTGGCCGGCTTCGGCAAGGTGTTCGTCGGCAACAAGTGGAAGCGCAAGGACTATATCGACCTGCTCAGCCTGCTGTTCCAGCTGACCAAGACGATGAAGTCCAAGGGCGTCATCGCCCTTGAAAGCCACATCGAAAAGCCCGCCGAATCCACGATCTTCCAGAAATATCCGAAGATCATGAAGGACCATTTCGCCACCGACTTCATCTGCGACACCCTGCGCATGATGACCATGAACCTCGAGGATCCGCATCAGATCGAGGACGCCATGGAAAAACAGCTGGAAAAGCACCACCACGAGGGTCTGGCCGGCGCCCATGCCCTTCAGACCATGGCCGACGGCCTGCCGGCGCTGGGCATCGTCGCGGCCGTGCTGGGCGTCATCAAGACCATGGGCTCGATCACCGAGCCGCCGGAAATCCTGGGCGGCATGATCGGCGGCGCCCTGGTCGGCACCTTCCTCGGCGTGTTCCTGGCCTATGGACTGGTCGGGCCGATGGCCGCCCGCCTTAAGGAGATTGTCGACAGCGACGGCGCCTTCTACAAGATCATCCAGTCGGTGCTGGTCGCGCACCTGCACGGCAATGCGGCCCAGATCTCGGTCGAGATCGGTCGCGGGGATATCCCCTCCGGCGCCCAGCCCTCGTTCACCGAGATGGAAGAGAGCCTGGCCAACGCCCCGATGGAAGCGGCCTGACGACCGGCTTCATCCACACGTACCGCTCACGGAAGATCACGAACCCGTGAGAATTCGCTTGCGACTCGGCTCACATTTCCGTTATCACACCTTTGCGGGGATTCATGACCTCGTTGAACCTTCTGAAGGATGAAAAACACATGCGTATCGTCGCTCTGATCGCCGCCTCGGCTGCCGCCCTGGCCATCACCGCCTGCACCCCCGCCGCTGACGAAGCCGCTCCGGCTGAAGAAGCTGCTGCCGAAGCCGAAGTGGCTCAAGACGCCGCTGCCGACGCCGAAGCCTCCGCCATGGAAGCCGGCGCTGCCGCCGACGAAGCCACGGCCGCCGCTGGCGAAGCCATGGCCACGGAAGCTCCGGCTGCCGAAGCCGCTCCGGCCCAGTAAGCCAAACAGATACGGTCCTTCGGGACCTGATCGGGAAAGGGTCGCCCTCACGGGCGGCCCTTTTTTCTTGCGCCGTCGCGACACCTGTCTCCCGGCCCGATAGGGAAGGTTATGACTCCCCCCTCCGACACCTCCGCCGACCTGATCTGGGACGACGACGGCACCCCGCGTTCGGGACGGTTCGGCGACATCTATTTCTCGCCCGAAGACGGTCTGGCCGAGACGCGTGCCGTCTTTCTTGAGGGCTGCGGCCTGCCGGGTGCCTTCGCCGGTCGCGATCATTTCTGTGTCGCCGAATTGGGGTTTGGAACCGGGCTGAACATCGCGGCTCTCCTGATGCTGTGGCGCGACCATGCCTATCCCGGGGCCCGCCTCAGCCTGTTCTCGATCGAGGGCTTTCCCCTTTCCCGCGACGAGGCCGCCCGTGCCCTGTCCGGCTGGCCCGAGCTGGAACCCGCCATCCGGGCCATGTGGGCTGTCTGGCCATCCGCGACGCCGGGTCTGCACCGGCTGGACCTGCCGACCTTCAATGCGACGCTCGACCTCGCCGTCGGGCCGGTCGAGCAGGGGCTTTCGAACTGGACCGGCGCAGCCGACGCCTGGTTCCTGGACGGCTTCTCGCCCGCCAGCAATCCCGACATGTGGTCCCCCGCCGTGATGACCCAGGTCGCCGCCCTAAGCCGCCCGGGCGCGCGCCTGGCCACCTTCACGGTTGCCGGTGCCGTCCGGCGCGGCCTGACCGAAGCGGGGTTCGCCGTCGACAAACGTCCCGGTCATGGCCGCAAGCGTGAGCGACTGGAAGCGGTGCGCCACGGAACGCCCGCCCCGGACTGTGCGCCCGCCGACATCGTCATCCTGGGCGCCGGGATCGCCGGGGCATCCCTTGCCCGGGCTTTTGCGGCGCAGGGCCGCGCCGTCGAGGTGATCGAGGCCGAGGAACCCGGCGCAGGCGCATCCGGCTTTGAAGCGGCCCTCGTCACGCCGCGTCTGGATGTCGGCGACGCCGACCTCGCCTCAGGCTATGCCCAGGCGCTGGAGCGGGCCGGACAGCTGTATGACGCCGTCGAGGGCGCGGTGCTGGCGCGCGGTGTGCTGCAACTGCCGGGGCGCGAGCGCGACATCGACCGTCACGCCAAGATCGCCGCACAACCGATCTGGCAGGGTGGGCACATGACCGTCCTGTCGGCCCGGGAGGTCTCCGACCACCTCGGTCAGGCGGTTGAGACCCCGGGCCTCCTCATGGCCGACGCCCGGGTCGTGCGGCCGCGAGCCATCCTCTCCTCCTGGCTGCCGGCGGGGGTCACGTGCGCCCCAGTGGCCCGGGTAGAGCGCGATCCGCAGGGCTGGGTCCTGTATGACCCGCACGGAGCCGTCCTCCGTCGCACGGCCTGTCTGATCCTGGCCGGGGGGGCGGGCACAGCGGCTTTGATGCCCAACCTTTCTCTGCAGCCCGTGCGCGGTCAGGTCGAGGTGGCCCGGGGCATTGCCGCGCCTCCGCCCGTGGCCTGGGGCGGCTATGCCATTCCGATCGGCGACGACCTCCTGTTCGGATCGACTCACGACCGGGATGACACCGGCACAGAGGTCCGCGCCGCCGACACGGCGCGCAATCGCACGGCGCTCGCAGACCGGTTTCCCGGGCTCGCCAACGGGCTGGAAGAGGGCACCATCACATCCCGCGCCGCGACCCGGGCCACCACGCCCGACCGCCTGCCTTATGCGGGCCGATTGGACGAAGGCCTTTATGTCCTCGGGGGTCTGGGCTCCCGGGGCTTCTGCCTCGCCCCCCTTCTGGCCGAGCATATCGCGGCCCTGTGCCTCGACCGGCCATCGCCTGTGCCAGACGCCGTCGCCCGAAGGTTCGACCCGCGTCGCCGCGATTCCGGACTTGCGAAACCCTCGTTACCGTCGGACGTTAGCGATGCATGACCCTTTCGATCCGAACCCCCGTTTCGCTAGCCCTCGCCGGATCGCTTCTGGCTATGGGCGCCTGCGCGCCGACGACCCCGTCGGGCGACACGACGGCCTTCAATGACCAGACCTGTTTCTCGCCTTCCCAAGTGCGGGGCTTCAGCGACGGTCCTGGCCAGACGGTCTATCTGAACGTCGGGCGCGACTCCTATCCGTTGACGGTCTACGGGGCCTGTACGGGCCTCGACAGCTCGCTGGGCTTTGCGCTTGAGCCCGATGCCCTGGGCGTGACCCGTCTGTGCCCGGGCGATTCCACCCGCATCGCCGTGCGTGGTAACGTCAGCCCCGTGGAATACTGCAGTGCCCGTGTCGGCCCCCGCCTCGAGGGCCGCAGCTAACCCCTCACCGGAGACTCGCCATGATCCGCATCGCCGCGCTTTCGTTGCCCATCCTGATGCTGGCTGCCGCCTGCGCCCCGGGGCCGGACATGGTCATGGCCGACGGCACCCAGCGCGCCTGCTTCATGTCCGACCGGATCATCAACTTTCGCGCGGGTCAGTCGCCCTCGATCTATGTGAAGGCGCTGGGCGGCGACGTGTTCGAGGTCCAGACCACCAGCTATTGCTCCGGCATTGAAAGCGCCAACACCTTGGCCTTCACCCCTCTGGTCGGATCCAGCACCCGGACCTGCGTGTCCGACTCCCTGTCCGTCGATGTGGCCGTGGCCGGGGCCTCGTCCAACCGGTGTCGCGCCCGCGTGGTCCGCCAGTTGAGCGCGGAAGAGGTCGCGGCCCTGCCGTCACGCTACCGGCCCTAGGTTGCCGATCTAGCCCTTGGGCTTCTGGGCATAGCCCAGCCGCTGGTTCAGCTTGTCGATCAGGTCAATGGCCGTGTCCGCGATCACGGACCCGGGCGGATAGACCGCCGCCACCCCGGCATCCAGCAGCGGCTGAACGTCTGAAGGCGGAATGACCCCGCCGACCACCACCATGATGTCCTCGCGGCCCAGCTTCTTCAGCTCGGCGATCAGCTGCGGCGCCAGCGTCAGGTGCCCGGCGGCCAGCGAGCTGGCGCCCACGGCGTGAACGCCTTTCTCGACCGCTTCCTGCGCGGCCTCGGCCGGGGTCTGAAACAGCGATCCGGCCGTGGCCTCAAGGCCGAGGTCGCCATAGGCCGTGGCAATCACCTTCTGACCCCGGTCGTGGCCATCCTGACCCAGCTTGGCGATCAGGATGCGCGGCGGCCCGCCGTCATTCTCGACAAAGGCGGCGACCATGTCCCGCGCCCGACTGATCTTCGGGTCCTTGCCCGCTTCCCGGGCGTAGACCCCCGAGACCGTCTTCACCGTCGCCACATGACGGCCAAAGGCGGCCTCCAGCGCATCCGAGATTTCGCCGACGGTGGCCTTGGCGCGTGCTGCATTGATCGACAGGGCCAGCAGATTGCCGTCGCCCTTCGCGCCTGCGGTCAGGGCATCCAGGGCCGAGGTGGTGGCGGCTTCGTCGCGCTCGGCCCGCAGCCGCTTCAGCTTGTCGATCTGGGCCGCCAGCACCGCCGCATTGTCGACCTTCAGCACCGGAATGTCGTCGACCTGATCGGACAGATAGCGGTTCACCCCCACCACCGTCTGCTGGCCGGTATCGATGCGCGCCTGGGTCCGGGCCGCCGATTCCTCGATGCGCAGCTTGGGAATGCCGGCCTCGATGGCCTTGGCCATGCCGCCCAGGCTTTCGACCTCGGCCATATGGGCCCGCGCCCGCTCGGCCAGTTCGTGGGTCAGCCGCTCGACATAGTGGCTGCCGCCCCACGGGTCGATCACCCGCGTCAGGCCGGTCTCCTGCTGCAGCAGGATCTGGGTGTTGCGCGCGATCCGGGCCGAGAAATCGGTCGGCAGGGCCAGTGCCTCGTCCAGCGCATTGGTGTGCAGGCTCTGGGTCTGGCCACCGGCCGCCGCCATGGCCTCGACCATCGTCCGGCTGACGTTGTTGAACACATCCTGCGCCGCCAGCGACCAGCCCGAGGTCTGACAGTGCGCCCTAAGACTCAGTGATTTGGGGTTCTTGGCGCCAAACTTTGACACGGCCTCGGCCCACAGCAGCCGCCCGGCCCGCATCTTGGCCACTTCCATGAAATAGTTCATGCCGATGGCCCAGAAGAAGCTCAGGCGCGGCGCGAACCGGTCCACGTCCATGCCGGCGTCCACGCCCGCCTTGAGGTACTCGATGCCGTCCGCCAGCGTATAGGCCAGCTCCAGATCGGCCGAGGCCCCGGCCTCCTGCATGTGATAGCCGCTGATGCTGATCGAGTTGAACTTCGGCGCATGCTCGGCCGTCCAGGCGAAGATGTCCGAGATGATCCGCATCGAGGGCGCGGGCGGATAGATGTAGGTGTTGCGGACCATGAACTCCTTGAGGATGTCGTTCTGGATGGTCCCGGTCAGCTGGGCGGGGGCGACCCCCTGTTCCTCGGCGGCGACGACATAGAGGGCCAGGATCGGCAGCACCGCCCCGTTCATCGTCATCGACACGCTCATCTTGTCCAGCGGGATGCCGTCGAACAGGGTCCGCATGTCCAGGATAGAGTCGATCGCCACGCCCGCCATGCCGACATCGCCGGCGACGCGCGGGTGGTCGGAATCATAGCCCCTGTGCGTGGCCAGATCGAAGGCGACCGACAGCCCCTTCTGCCCCGCCGCCAGATTGCGCCGGTAAAAGGCGTTCGATTCCTCGGCTGTCGAGAACCCCGCATACTGGCGGATGGTCCACGGGTTCTGGGCGTACATCGTCGGATAGGGGCCCCGGTGATAGGGCGCGATCCCCGGCAGGCCATGGATGAAGTCCATCCCCTCCAGCGCGTCTGCCTCATACCGGGGCGCGACCGAGATGCCCTCCGGCGTCTGCCAGGCGGTACGGTGCGGTCCGGTCCCGGTAGCGCCGGTGTCCAGCGTCAGGGTGGTGAAATCGGGGCGGGTCATCGGGCGGTCTCCCCGGTCTCGAGATCTGCGGCGAGGCGCAGGGGGGAAAGCGGCTCACAGCGGTGGTCCGGCGTGGGCGGCGCGGAGTCCGTCTCGTCCGTCACATGGGCCGGGCGCGGGTCCTCGTCGACAAAGCGGGTCACGCCGATCAGATGGGCATCGCCGCGGGCATAGCCGGCGACCAAAGCCTCCCGCGCCTTCGCCACACGGCTCTGCAGACCGCCGCCTTCGACCGAGGCCACCAGCCCGCCTTCGCGCTCGACCTGTCGGAAGGCCGCCCAGCCCGCCTCGGCCAGATCGCGGGTGCGGGTATCGAGAAACCAGGAGCCCGCCGCCGGATCGTCGACCCGCCCCAGATGCGCTTCCTCCATCAGGATCAGCTGCGTATTGCGCGCCTGCCGCAGGGCAAAGGCATCGGGCAGGCCCGCCGCCCGGCTGAAGGCGTCCAGCACGATCACATCGGCCCCGCCTACCGCGCCGGCAAAGCCCGCCGCTGTCAGCCGCAACAGATTGGGCCAGGCGTCCCGCGCCGCCAGCATACGTCGCGACGACCGCGCCTCGATCACCGCCTCAGACTCGGCTCCCCACGCCCGGGTCAGCGTGCGCCACATCAGGCGCAGCGCCCTCACCTTGGCCAGGCCGTCGAAATAGCTCTGGTCCAGAGACACGCCCAGAACCATCCGCTGAAACGCCTGCGCCGGCGACAGGCCCGCGCGCCCCGACGCATCGGTCAGGGCCACGGCATTGGCCAGCAGATAGCCCAATTCCTGTGCGGCCGTGCCGCCGGCCTCGTGCACCACCCGTCCCGAGGCGAGGAAGGCGCGGGCGTCGGGATAGGCCTCGGCATGGCGCGCCGCCGTATTGCCCGCCAGCTCCAGATAGTCCGCCAGCGGTCGCGCCCCGCCGCCCTGGCCGACAAAGGCCGAGACGGGATCCATGTGGAAGGCCAGCCGCGCGCGCGGAGAGCCCTTGGCCGCCACCGCCAGCGCATCGGCGGCGGTCGCCCCGTCCAGACCCGCGTCCAGTGCCACCTCGGCCAGTTCCAGCTGAACCCCCGCCAGCGTCTGGACGAGCGTGTCCGAATCCGCCGTCACGCCGCCGCGCACCAGAAGCGAGGCCGCGCCCCCCTCCAGCTGCGCCAGCGCCAGCGCGTTCAGCGCGGCCGCATCATCGCCTTCCACCAGAACCCGCAGGTCCCACGCCCGCCCGTCGGCATGGGAGGGCCGGGGTGCCGTCACGGCCTCTCCCGCATTCGCGGCGGCATACAGCGGCCGCAGATCCAGACCGTCGGCATCCAGATGCACCAGACTGGCCAGATCGCGGTCCTTGAGCGCGGCTTCGGCCAGCGCGCGCCAGTCGGCGGGGGAGGGGGTGGCAAAGGGCGAGTTCGACATGGGGCCTCTATGGCCGAGGCGGCGGCGCGTCGCAATTGTATCGGTGCCTGCCAGGGCCTATCACAGGGGTTCCTCCCACCGGAACGTTGCATGCTCCAGGTCCGATTGAAGCCGCCCGTCTGTCCCAGCCGCCCGCTGGCTGCCGACTGCGGCGCGTGCGGCGCGCGAGCTTTCAGCGTCTGCGCCAGTCTGGAGGGCGAGGATCTGGCGCGCCTGTCAGCCATGGCCGAACCGGTCCGATTCGCGGCGGGACAGGCCCTGACCCGTCAGGGGGATCGCGCCGACTATCTCTACAACCTCACGTCGGGCACAGCACGGGTGCAGACCCTGCTGGCCGATGGGCGGCGTCAGATCACCGGCTTCCTGTTCGCGGGTGACTTTGTCGGGCTGGAGGCCGCCGCGCGCCATGCCGGTTCGGTCGAGGCCATCGAGCCGGTGACGGCCTGCCGGTTCGCCATCGGGGACTATCGCACCCTGGTTCGTCAGTCCCCGAAGCTGGAGGCGGTCCTGCTGGAGCGCGCGGGCCATGAACTGACCGAGGCCCGGGCCCAGATCCTGCTGCTGGGTCGCAAGACGGCCGAAGAAAAACTGGCCTCCTTCCTGCTCAATCTCGCAGACCGGGATCCCATGCGTCCGCACGCCGAGGGTCAGTTGCGCCTGCCCATGAGCCGCACCGAAATCGCCGACTATCTGGGCCTGACCATCGAGACCGTCAGCCGCGTCCTGGGGCGCTTCAAGACCGCCGGCATCGTGCAGCTGGTGTCAGTCGCCGAGCTGCGCATCCTGCGACCGGAACGTCTGACCCAGCTCGCAGACGGGGAGCGCTGAGGCCTCCGCCTCCGGCCGCTGGACGACCTCCACAACCCGGTCGCAAAGGTCGACCCCTGCGGGCCGGTGGGTGATCAGCACCAGTCCCTGACCGGTGCGCTCAAGCCGTGCCTTCAACCGGTGCAGGACCTTCTGTTCGGTTCGCGCATCCAGCCCTTCGGTCGGTTCATCCAGCACCAGCCACGGCGCCGTCCGCAGATACGCCCGCGCCAGCGTCAGCCGCCGCCGCTCACCCCCGGACAGAAACGCCCCGCCCGGCCCGATCGGCATGTTCAGCCCCTTGGGCGCGGTGGCGACCCGCTCGGCCAGCGCCGCCTCTTCCAGAACCTCCCACAGTCGGGCCTCGGGCGCCTTCGGGTCGGCCAGCCTCAGGTTCTGGGCCACCGTCCCGTCCAGCAGTGACACCTCCTGCGCCGCATAGGCGAACAGGCCCCTGACATCGACATCGCTCCGGGCGGGGTCCAGCCCGCCGGCTGACATGCGGCCCTCCACATCGACCCTCAGCCCCATCAGCTGCTCGATCAGGGTGGTCTTTCCGATCCCCGACGGACCACTCAGCCGCACCCGGGCCCCGCCCGGAATCTCCGGTCGATCCGGAAACAGGCCCAGCGCGGTCCCGGCGGGGGTCTGCATGCGGGCCGCCTCGACCTCACCCATCAGGGGCTCCAGACGCGCGCTAGCCGCGCGGGCGGCTCCGGCATCGCGCAGGGCGACCACCAGGGCCAGCGCCGCTTCCATACCCGCCGCAGTCGCCAGCGCCGCCACGGCGATCAGGGGCGTTGCGGGCGGCACCGGCGACAGGATCAGGGGCAGACCCACGACCCCGGCCAGCGTCAATCCCGTCACCGCGCCCGCCCAGCTCATCAGGGAGCCAGCCCGCCGGGCCAGCGTCACAGCGGCAGCGTCTGCCGCATCGGCCACCCGGGCGACCTCAGCGGTGGCCCAGCCTTCCAGAGACCAGGCCTTCAGCTCGGGCGTCGCGGCCTCCAGCTCGGCCAGCCGGGCCTTCAGCTGCCCCTGCGCCGCCTGTCGGTCCGCAGCGGCCGGCTGAACCCATCGCTCGGCGATCCAGCGGCTGCCCAGCACCAGCACGGCCGCGCCGACGACAAGCGTGACCGCTGAAGCGACGTGTGCCAGCGCCGCCATCCCGGCCGAGACCAGCAGTCCTGCGCCCAGCGCCCAGGGCGCCGACAGGCGGATAAACCGCGTCTGAATGGCGTCCACATCTTCGATCAGCCGCGATGAGGCCTCACCTGCCGCCAGCGTCTTCACGGCCCCCCGACCCTCGGCCAGCCGGGCATAGAGGCGCGGTCTGAGCCGCCCCAGACCCTGCAGGGCGGCCTCGTGCCCGGCGACCCGTTCGACGTAGCGCGAGCCGGTCCGCACAATCGCCAGCAGCCGGATCAATGCGCTCGGGATCATATAGTTGAAAGCATGGGCGACCGCCGGTCCGGCAAGGCCCGCCAGCGCCGCCGCCGTGATGAACCAGCCCGACAGGCCCAGCAGCAGCGCCGCCCCGCAGGTCACGCCGATGGCCGCGACGGTGGCGATCATCAGGCGCGGACGCTGCGCCCGCACCTCGGCCCGGATCAACTGCTCAAGAGGAGACAGGGACCGGCTCACAGCGCCACCACCCGGTCGGCCAGCGCCATCACGGCGCGGGAGTGGGTGGCGATTAGACAGGTCCGCCCCTTGATGGAGGCAGCCAGCGCCGGGATCAGCGCCGCCTCGGCCTCGGCATCCAGATGGGCGGTCGGCTCGTCCAGCAGCAGCAGGGGGGCCTGTTTCAGCATGGCGCGCGCCAGCGCCAGCCTGCGCCGCTCGCCGCCCGACAGACCCCCGCCGCGTTCGTCGATCCGGCGATCGAGGTCGAGCGTCAGACCGGCCTGTTCCGCGGTCGCCCGGATCAGGTCGCGCGATGCGCCCGTCTGCGACAGGGCGATGTTGTCGGCCAGGGTGCCCGGCACGACCACGGTGGCCTGTCCCATCCAGCCGATCTGTCCGCACCAGTCCCCGTGTCGCGACAGGGGATGGCCATCGACCTCGACCTCGCCTGCCGACAGCGGCGACAGGCCGAGGAACAGGTGCAGCAGGCTGCTCTTGCCCGTACCGCTGGCGCCCGTCAGGGCGATGACCTGACCGGGGCGAATTTTCAGATCGAACCCGGAGACGAAAGGCGGCGCGTCGCCATAGGCAATGTCGACACCCCGAAAGCTCACGGCCGGGCTCTTGCCGAGACGCGGCGCGGGCAGGAGGGTCGGGGCGTCACGGCGTTCCAGGGTCGGCACCACGGCCTCGGCAGCCTGCCGGTCGTGATAGGCGGCGGCCATGCGTCTCAGGGGGGCATAGACTTCGGGCGCCAGCACCAGAGCGAACACGGCCCGGCCCAGATCCAGTGGTTCGGGGATCGGCACCGGCATCAGGTCCAGCAGCTGAAAGCCGCAGTAGACCGCGACCAGCGCCACCGCCAGCGCCGAGAAGAACTCCAGTATGCCCGAGGACAGGAAGGCGATCCTCAGCACCCGGGCCGTGCGTTTGGCCAGGGCGTCTGACGCGCGCTCGACTTCCGATGCCACCGTGTCCGAGGCCTGAAAGGCCGCAACGGCCGGCAGCGCCCGGATGCGATCCAGAAATAGTCCTGACAACCGCTCCAGCGCCTGAAACTGGTTGCGACTTTCGGCCGCCGCCGCCGTGCCCGCGAGCCACAGGCTCAGGCCAAAGGGGATCAGGGTCAGGGCCAGAATCAACGCTGACACCGGACTGGCCGTAGCAATGGCGATCAGCACCAGCACCGGGGCGACCACCGCCGCCATCCGCGCGGGCTCGAACCGGGCATAGTGGCCCTCCAGCCGGTCCACACCCTCGACCGCGGCGATCAGCCCGCCCCCGGACGGCCGCAGCCCGGCAAACAGATCGGCCACGACGCCGCGACGCACCTGTCCCTTGATCCCGGCAGCGGCCCGGGCACCGACGTCAGCCGCCCGCTGCGACATCAGGCCACGCACGGCGAACGCCGCCACCATCAGCAGAATCCCGGTCACCATTGCGCCCGGCCGGTCCGGCCAAGCCGTCAGGGTCAGAGCCAGTCCCGCCGCGAAACCCACGGCCGGCAGCACATCAGCTGTGGTCATCAGGGCCGCGAGACCCAGGCCCCGCCTCTGCGGGCGGCCGGCTTCACGCAACCAGTGTCGCAGGGTCAGGGGGGAGGGGGGCACGGCGGTCACCCGGGCCTTATACTGGATTCCGATCCTGCCGGCCCTTGATCCAGATCAAGGCGCGACTCGCCCCATGGTTTAGGGCGGCATCACATCCGGCCAATCCGGCCATGACCAAGGGAGTGTTCGGTTCCATGATCGATCTGGCGGTCGTTGACCTGTCCCGCCTTCAGTTTGCGCTGACGGCCCTCTACCACTTCCTGTTCGTGCCCCTGACGCTGGGCCTCGCCTTCATGCTGGTCATCATGGAGTCGATCTATGTGATGACCCGCCGCCCCATCTGGCGGACCATCACCAAATTCTGGGGCACGCTGTTCGGCATCAACTTCGTGCTGGGGGTCGCCACCGGCCTGACCATGGAATTCCAGTTCGGTATGAACTGGAGCTATTACAGCCACTACGTCGGCGACATCTTTGGGGCCCCTCTGGCGATCGAGGGTCTGATGGCCTTCTTCCTCGAGGCCACCTTCGTCGGGCTGATGTTCTTTGGCTGGGACAAGCTGAAGCCTGTGACCCACCTGTTCGTCACCTTCCTCGTGGCGTTGGGCACCAATCTGTCGGCCCTGTGGATTCTGATCGCCAACGGCTGGATGCAGAACCCGGTCGGCTCGACCTTCAACCCGGACACCATGCGGATGGAGGTCACGGACTTCATGGCCGTGCTGTTCAACCCGGTGGCCCAGGCCAAGTTCGTGCACACCGTTTCGGCCGGGTATGTCATCGCCGCCGTCTTCGTCCTGGGCATCTCCGCCTTTTATCTGCTCAAGGGCCGCCACAAGGGCTTTGCCAAACGGTCGATGACCGTGGCCGCCGCCTTCGGCCTGGCCTCGTCCCTGTCGGTCGTCGTGCTGGGCGACGAGAGCGGCTATGCCCTGACCGACAACCAGAAAATGAAGCTGGCCGCTATCGAGGCCATGTGGGAGACCGAGCCCGCCCCCGCCGGCCTGACCGCCGTCGGCCTGCCGAACATGGTCGACCACCGCACCGACTATGAGATCAAGATCCCGTATGTTCTGGGCCTGATCTCGACCCGCAGTCTGGACGGCCAGGTCGAGGGCATCCTGCCCCTCGTCGCCGTGGCCGAGACCCGGATCGAATCCGGCATGCTGGCCTATGACGCGCTCGAGCGGATCAAGGCCGATCCGGAGGACGTCACGGCCCGCGGCGACTTCGAACTGCGCCGCAACGACCTGGGCTATGGCTTGATGCTGCGCCCTTTCGTGGCCGACCCGCGTGAGGCCACCCCCGAACAGGTCCGCGCCGCCGCCTGGGCGACAGTGCCCAATGTCCCGGTCATGTTCTGGTCGTTCCGCATCATGGCGGGCATCGGCTTCCTGATGATCGGTCTGTTCGCCACGGCCTTCATCCTGTGCACCCTGCGCAAGCATGAGACCAAGTGGTTCCTGCGCCTCGCCGTGCTGGCCATTCCCCTGCCGTGGATCGCGGCCGAGCTGGGCTGGATCGTGGCCGAGGTCGGCCGTCAGCCCTGGGCCGTCGAAGGGGTCCTGCCGACCTTCCTCGGCGCCTCCAGCCTAACCGTGCCGCAGCTGTGGGGCACCATCATCGGCTTCACCGTCCTGTATGGCGCGCTGGCCGTGGTCGAGGTCGGCCTGATCCTGCGCACCATCAAGAAGGGGCCCTTCGCCGGACATGGCGATTCAGACTCCGAACCGGGATCGCCCTCAGGCGAGACCGAACCCGCCACCGCCTGACCCGACAGACCCGGAGATCCGTCATGGAACTGCCTCTCGATTTCGCCACCCTCCGTGTCATCTGGTGGGGCCTGCTGGGCGTGCTGCTGATCGCCTTCGCCCTGACCGACGGCTTTGACCTCGGCGTCGGCGCCCTGCTGCCGTTCGTCGCCAGGACCGACGAGGAACGCCGTATGGTGATCAACACCATCGGCGCCACCTGGGAGGGCAACCAGGTGTGGTTCATCCTCGGCGGGGGGGCCATCTTCGCCGCCTGGCCGTTCGTCTATGCGGTCAGCTTCTCGGGCTTTTACCTCGCCATGTTCCTGGTGCTGTCCGCCCTGATCCTAAGACCCGTGGCCTTCAAATACCGGTCCAAGCGGCCCTCGCCCAAATGGCGCAGCTTCTGGGACTGGTGCCTGTTCATCGGCGGCTTTGTGCCTGCCCTGGTGTTCGGTGTCGCCGTCGGCAATGTGTTGATCGGCGCCCCCTTCCGGCTCGATAGTGACCTGCGGTCCTTCTACGAAGGCACCCTGCTGGGTCTGTTCACCCCGTTCGCCCTGCTGTGCGGCCTCTTGTCGGTGACCATGCTGGTCCTGCACGGCGCCACCTGGCTGGGGCTCAAGGCCGAGCGCGGTCCGGTGCAGAAACGCGCCTTTGCCATCGGCACCGTCGCGGGCCTGCTCAGCCTCGTGCTGTTCGCGGCGGGCGGTGCCTGGGTGGCGTTCGGTGACCTCGGCTTCCGCATCGTCAGCGAGGTTGACCCCAACGGCTTCTCCAACCCCCTGCGCTCGACCGTCGAGGCCGCCGGCGGCGCCTGGATGGACAACTATGCGACCTATCCGTGGATGCTGATCGCCCCGGCGCTGGGCTTCCTCGGCACCGCTGCGGCCCTGCTGGGCCTGTGGCGCAAGTCCGAGCCCGTGGCCTTCGTCGGCTCCTCGGCGGCGACCGTCGGCATCATCTCGACCGTCGGCCTGTCGATGTTCCCCTTCATCCTGCCCAGCTCGATCGACCCGGGCTCCAGCCTGACGGTCTGGAATGCCTCGTCCAGCCATCTGACGCTGTTCATCATGCTGGGGGTGACGGTGGTCTTCCTGCCGCTGATCCTGATTTACACCGCCTGGGTCTACAAGGTGCTGTGGGGGCGTTCGACCACCGCCGCGCTCAAGACCAACCCCGACCTCTACTGAACCGAAGGGCCTGAACGATGTGGTATTTTGCCTGGATCCTCGGCCTCGGCCTCGCCGTCGCGTTCGGCATCCTCAACGGCCTCTGGCACGAGTTCCGCCTGTTCGACGAGGGCGACACCGGCGAGTCCGTGCCCGACCCGGAGGAGTGACCCCCACGATATAAACCCGCTCGGTCACCCGGGCGGGTTTTGTGATTGCGCATTGTCTGGAAAGGAATGGTGGACGCGACAGGGATTGAACCTGTGACCCCCTCGATGTCAACGAGGTGCTCTCCCGCTGAGCTACGCGTCCGCCGGGGCGGGGCCGGCAGGTGCCGGTCCGGGAAGGCGCGGGGTATAACCCGTCTCCGCGCGAGACTGCAAGCCCCTCACGGCCTTGTCAGAACGCTTATCAGGCGGCGATCATCTTCTCGACTTCGCCGACCAGGTCGCGCAGGTGCACAGGCTTGGCCAACACCTTGGCCTGGGGGGTGCTCTGGGCGGCGGTCAGGGCCACGGCGGCAAAGCCGGTGATGAACATGATGCGCAGGCCCGGCTGGCGGGCGGCGGCCACGCGGGCCACCTCGATGCCGTCGGCACCCGGCATGACGATATCGGTCAGCAGCAGGTCATAGGGGCCGTCCTCAAGCGCATCGATGGCGTCATCGCCATTCTCGCAGTCGACGACCTCATGACCGGCCCGCTCCAGCGCCCGGGTCAGAAAGCCCCGCAGTGATCCATCGTCTTCTGCCAGAAGAATGCGTGCCATCGATTGGTCCCCAAAGCCGTCAGCCCGAACGGCCGTTTTACTCACTTGTGGAAAAGGTTAAGGCGACAAGCGTAAACCGGCCATGAAAATCAGTGATCCGTGTCCACAGGGATTCGACGGGCGGGCCAAAGGGGAGGGCGTATGTCGGGTGAAGACGGGGATCTGCAGGCCCAGGCCCCGTTTCGCCTGCTGTCCCCTGTCGGGGAGGCCACCAGTCCGCTGGTGTTCGCCTCGCCGCACTCGGGCCGCCTCTACCCGAAGTCGGCGGGCTTTGACCCGGACCTGTCCGAGCTGTCGCTGCGCAGCGCCGAGGATGCCCTGGTCGACCGCCTGATCGAGGGCGCGCCCGGGCACGGCATCCCGCTGCTGCTGGCGACCCATGGCCGGGCCTGGCTCGACCTGAACCGGGCCCCGACCGACCTCGATCCCACCCTCATCGACGACCTGCCGACAGGATCAGAGGGCGGGCCACGGGCCCAATCGGGCTATGGCGTGGTGCCGCGCCTGACCGGCGACGGGCGCCCCCTCTACCGCGATCGCATCAGCCTCGCCGAGGTCACCGGCCGCATCAAGGAAGCCCATGGTCCTTATCACGCGGCGCTGGACACCTTGATGGAGCAGACCCGCGCCCGGCACGGTGTAGCCGTTCTGATCGACTGGCACTCCATGCCCGGCCCGCGCGCCAGCCCGCCAGCCAAACGCCCGGTCGCCACCTTCCCCCAGATCGTACTTGGCGACCGCCACGGCGTGGCCTGCGCGACCGCCCTGACCCGGCGCGTGGCGGCCCTCCTGCGCGGCGAAGGGCTCAGGGTGGCGCTGAACCAGCCCTACGCCGGGGGCTGGACGACCGAGCGCTGGGGCCACCCGGGCGAGGGCTTCCACGCCCTCCAGATCGAGATTTCCCGGGCGCTATATCTGGATGAGGCGCTTATGCAGCCGGGCCCGGGCTGGGCGCGCTGCCAAGGAATCATCACCCGCCTGATCGACAGCTTGGCGCGGGAGGCGAGCGACCTCGTCCCCTGACCCCTCGGACAGAAAAAATGCCGCGCCCGGAGGCGCGGCATGAAAGTCTATAGGGAGGAAACGCCCAGGAAGGGCAAGACGCCCGAAGGCGTCAAGGTCAAGTTAGGTTGCAGTGCACAAATCGTCAAGCAGGTATTTTTCACCCGTCGTCACGCATTGTAACACTCAAGCGGTATTTTTGGCCGATGTAACCGTTTCAACGTCAAAAAAATATCCCATTAAGGGCTGCAACTGCTCAGTATCAGGGCGCAGGCGGGCCCTTGCCCGACTCCGATTCCAGAACTGCCCGCACCTTGCGGATGGCCCGGGCTGCGGGCGACCCCTCCTGCCGCCAGATCAGCAGGGCGAAGGCCGCGATCACCCCCGCGCCCAGCCACAGCGGCCCCATCAGCCAGGCGGCCGCCGCGAGGGCGAAATAATAGGCTCGCACCCCCTGACTGAATGACGCCAGCGCCGGATTGATCAGATCGCCGGCCGCCCGGCCCAGCGCGGCCCGATCCAGCGCCTCGTCCTGCTCGGGCACCGAGCCGATCACCGCAAGGGTGTAGTTGAGCTGGCGAATCGACCAGATGAAATCCAGCAGGCCCCGCACCAGACACGCCAGAATCAGCGCCAGCTTGGCCTCCAGCAGCGGCAGGGGCACGGCCTCCGCCCCCACGGCGGCAAAGCCTCTCAGCGCTGCCTCTCCGCCGAACAATATGCCCGCCACCGCCGCGATCAGCAGCAGATTGGTCGAGGCAAAGAACGACGCCGAATTGATCGAATGACCCATCAGTTGGCTGTCGACCAGCCGGATCTCGCGCCGGGTCATCACCGACATCCACACCTGCCGGACCAGCTCCATGTCCTGATTCAGGGTGCCGAACCGTCGCGACAGCACGCGCAGGACCGGCTCATAGCCCAGCCAGCACAGGATGAAGAGAGCCACTGCGGCCCAGTCGAGGGAGCTCATGTGCGACGCCTCATGGAGAATGCCCTTGCCGCCCCATCCGTCGGGCCCTGCGCGGAACGCTTGCTACTGGTGCCGGGTTTGCCTATCACGCGCGCCTCCCCGTTTCGCAAGTGCACAATAGACCCGTCATGAACATTGATGCCATCCCCGTCGGCCCCAATCCTCCCTGGGACCTGAACGTCATCATCGAAATCCCGCAAGGGGGCCTGCCGGTGAAATATGAGATGGACAAGGCGTCGGGCGCCCTGTTCGTCGACCGCTTCCTGCATACGGCCATGTATTATCCAGCCAATTACGGCTTTGTGCCCCACACCCTGTCGGCCGATGGCGACCCCTGCGATGTGCTGGTGCTGAACCCGACGCCGGTGGTGCCCGGCTGCGTCATCCGCTCGCGCCCGATCGGCGTGCTGATCATGGAAGACGAAAAGGGCATGGACGAAAAAATCCTCGCCGTACCCGTCGACGCGCTCCACCCCTATTACACCGACGTCGCCAGCTATCGTCAGCTGCCGGCCATCATGATCGACCAGATCCAGCACTTCTTCACCCGCTACAAGGATCTGGAGAAGAACAAGGAAACGACGGTCAAGCGCTGGGGCGACGCCGGCGAGGCCGCCGAGCTGATCGCCATCGGCATCCGCGCCCACCAGGACAAGCTGAAGGCCGACAAGAAGGGCTGAGGGCCCCGCCGGTCCTGATGTCTCGTCATCCTCCGACTTGATCGGAGGATCGGTCCGGGCAGACCGTTGGCCGTTGCGGACGTCACCGATCCTCGGGTCGAGCCCGAGGATGACGCTGGACTGAGGGCGGTGACCATGATGGCCACCGCCCCAAAAACCAACTTTTTCAGAAGCCCGCCCCGTTCCCGCACCGTTCTTCCCGACCGGGTCCGCGCCTGATCCATACTGTCCGGTTGCCATTCCCCCGGACAGCGGAGGTGCGAAACCAGACGGTTCAGACGGTTCAGACGGTGAATTCTCATCTCCTCCCCATCTTGATGGGGAGGGGGACCACGGAGTGGTGGAGGGGGTAGCGCTGCCGTTGAACAACGCGTCGCGCACGACGTCCCCGGTCTCACCGCCCCCTCCGCCTCGCAGGCTACGCCCGCGATCCACCTCCCCGCAGGCGGGGAGGAGATGAGGACACTCCTTCAGACCATTCAGACTATTCAGACGGTGTTTTCTCACCGTCTCAATTCCCGGACGCGCCCCTTTCCCCGAGGCCCCGCCGGGGCTAGGTCAGGACCATGCCGCCGGACACACCGACAGAGACCTTCAAGCGCGCCCTCGCCCATGCCGCGCGGGCCCTCGCGGAGCAGGACGAGCTCGAGGTCGTGTTCGCCTCGGATGGGCCGCGCATGTCGAATGGCGTGCTAACCCTGCCGCACCCGCCGCGCGACCCTTCCGGCCCGGAAAGCGCCTCCCTGCGGGGACAGGCCGACCGCCTGGCCCTGCGGCTGGCCAATCATGACGACAGCCTGCACCGGACCCTGACCCCGCTGGACAGCCGCGCCGCCGAGGTGTTCGAGGCCGCCGAGCAAGCCCGGGTGGAGGCCGTGGGCGGCCGCGCCATGGCCGGGGTTCGCGCCAATCTGGAGGCCGCCCTCGTCACCCGCATGGAGCGCAGCGGCCTTACCCGCGTGACCGAGGCGGATCAGGTGCCGCTGGATCAGGCCGTGGGCCTGCTGCTGGCCGAACGACTGGGCGAGCGCCCCTTGCCCAAAGCCGCCGCCGCCACCCTCGATCTGGTGCGTGACGACCTGGTCGAGCGGGCCGGTCCGGCGCTCGACCGGCTGGTCGCGGCGCTGGACGACCAACAGGTCTATGGCCGCGAGATGCAGGCCGTGCTGAAGGCCCTCGACCTCGATCCCGGCAATGGCCAGGCCGACGAGGCCGACGACACCGAGGGCGAGGACGAGGCGGCGGACGACGCCCCTTCCGAGACCGAGGACGACAGCGAAGACCCCGACACCGGCGACAGCGAGGACAATTCACCCGAGGGCCGCAGCGAGGACTCCGGCTCGGAAGGCGAGCGCGACAGCCGTCCGGACGGCGCTCCGGCCGAGGCCGACGGGCAAGAGTCGGATCAGGCCTCCGACACCGAAGAGGGCATGCGCCCCGGCCGCACCGAGGGCGAAGGCGGCAATGACCCCTCCGTCTATCGCGCCTTCACCACCGCCTTTGACGAGGTCATCGCCGCCGAGGAGCTTTGCGACCCGGTCGAACTGGACCGCCTGCGTGCCCTGCTGGACCAGCAGCTGACCCAGCTGTCCAGCGTGGTCGCCCGCCTCGCCAACAAGCTGCAGCGCCGCCTGCTGGCGCAACAGAACCGCAGCTGGATGTTCGATCTGGAAGAGGGCGTCCTCGACACGGCTCGCCTGACCCGCGTCATCACCGACCCGACCGCGCCCCTGTCGTTCAAGGCCGAGAGCGAGAGCCCGTTTCGCGATACGGTCGTGACCCTACTGCTCGACAACTCCGGCTCCATGCGCGGGCGGCCGATCATGGTGGCCGCCGTCTGTGCCGACATCCTCGCCCGCACGCTGGAGCGCTGTGGCGTCAAGGTCGAGATCCTCGGCTTCACCACCCGCGCCTGGAAGGGCGGCCAGCCGCGCGAGGCCTGGATCACCGCCGGTCGTCCCGCCAACCCCGGCCGCCTGAACGAGCTGCGCCACATCATCTACAAGACCGCCGACGCCCCCTGGCGCCGGTCCAAGCGCAACCTCGGCCTGATGATGCGCGAGGGCCTGCTCAAGGAGAACATCGACGGCGAGGCGCTGGCGTGGGCGCACGAGCGCATGCTGGCCCGCACCGAGGCCCGGCGCATCCTGATGGTCATCTCCGACGGCGCCCCCGTCGATGACACGACCCAGACCGCCAATCCGGTCCACTATCTGGAACGCCACCTCCGGCAGGTGATCGGCCAGATCGAGGACAGGTCCGACGTCGAACTGCTGGCCATCGGCATCGGCCACGACGTGACCCGCTTCTACCGCCGCGCCCTGATGATCACCGACGTCGACCAGCTGGCCGGCGCCATGATCGAGAAACTGGCCGAACTGTTCGATGCCAAACCCAAGACGGAACGCGCAGGCCGCAGGCTCAGGCGGGCCGCCTAGGTTCTGAACTCATAAAG
>NZ_DDOD01000020.1:0-22064 GCF_002341485.1 Brevundimonas sp. UBA2503
CTTCTTGGAAACGACAGCTAGGTCAGACCGCAGCGAGGGCCTGTTCGAGGTCGACCCACAGGTCCTCGACGTTTTCGACGCCGACCGACAGGCGGATCAGGTCGTCGCCGATGCCGCAGCGGCCCTTGGCCTCGGTCGAATAGTCGGAATGGGTCATGCTGGACGGATGGGATGCCAGGCTTTCGGAGCCGCCGAGGCTGACGGCCAGCTTGAACAGCCTCAGGGCGTTCAGCATGCGGAAGGCCTCGGCCTCGCCGCCCTTCAGCCGGATCGAGAAGGTCGAGCCAGGGCCCTGACACTGGGCCTCGAAGATGGCGCGCTGTTCGCCCGCACCGCCCCCGGCGACCAGCACATCGGTGACCTTTTCATGGGCGCGGAGGCGCTCGGCCAGAATCCGGGCGTTGTCCTGGGACCGCTCCATCCGCAGGTGCAGGGTCTCGAGGCTGCGGCTGAGCAGCCAGGCCGTATGAGGGTCGGTCGCGGTGCCACAGATGGTCCGCATCTCGGCGATTCGGGCCATGACCTCGGCCGAGCCCAGACAGCCGCCGGCGATCAGGTCGGAATGGCCGCCCACATATTTGGTCAGGGAGTAGAGCGACAGATCGGCGCCCAGTTCCAGCGGGCGCTGCCACAGCGGGCCGAGGAAGGTGTTGTCGACGGCGACGATGGGCCGGTCGGCCTGACCGAGACCGTGCACCTCGGCCACGGCGGCGGCGATATCCACCACCTGATTGGTCGGGTTGGACGGGGTTTCCAGATAGACGACGGCGAGACGCCCGCCGCCTTCCGCCGCCTTTGCGGCCGTTTCGCGAATGGCCTGTTTCAGGGCCTCGGTGCCGCCGGTGGCCAGCACCTGGGCGACCTTGACGCCATAGCGGGGCAGGATGCGGTCGAACAGATATTCGGTGCCGCCATAGGCCGGGGCGGCATAGAGGACGGTGTCGCCGGGACGGGTCAGGGCCAGCATGGCCGTGGAAATGGCCGCCATACCGCTGGAGAAGACCAGCGCCCGGTCCGCCTTATCCCAGACCGCCAGTCGGTCCTCGAGGATTTCGAGGTTGGGGTTGTTGATGCGCGAATAGATCAGACCCAGCGCCTCGTCGGGCTCCTTTTCGCGGAGGCCATAGGCGACCTCGAAGAAGCGCTTGCCGTCCTCGGCCGATCTGAAGACGAAGGTCGAGGTCTGGAACAGCGGCGCCTTGATCGCCCCTTCGGACAGGGTGGGATCATAGCCGAAGCCCATCATCAGGGTTTCGGGGGCCAGATCGCGACCGGCGAGGGTGCGGGATTTGTGGTGGCTCATGCAGATACTCCTTGGTCAGCCAACGTCCCTGCCAGGACCTCGATCCGTTGGCGGATATCGGGGACCGCGACGGTTTCCCAGAAGGTGGCGCGGGCGGGGGGGCCCAGAACCATAAGCGTGGGGTCGGGGGTGCCGTCTGACCTTAACGCCCGGCCCGCCTCATCCAGATCAAGCCCAAGCCCGAGAGGATCCAGCCGGGCGCGACCGGCGGCGATCAGCGGACCGGTCAGGGGATCGCGGGCCGGGTCGTGGCCCGGGCCGGTGCAGTCGATCAGCCAGTCGGCCTCTGCCATTTGCGTGACAGTTGCGCCCTTGGGCCGGAAAGTCAGGGTCACACCATCGCCAGTGGGCGCCAATGAGACCACCCGCCCTGCCACGACCGTCAACCGCCCGGCGTCGGTCAGGGTCTGGATTTCTGCAGCAATGGCGGGGGCAATCCGGTGGCGGTGCACATCCCAGAAGGGGCGCAGGTGTCGGACGAGGCGGGCGCGGGTGGCGGCGTCCGCCGCGCGCCACAGATCGCTGGTAACCGGGCGCAGCCCCTCCATCAGTGCCCGCCACTGACCCTGCTTCGCCAGCCGCCGGGCCGCAGACAGGCGCGCCGAGGCCGGGCCGTCAGCCAGTTGGGGCGAGACCGGCAGGGGGGCCTCAGGGTGATCATGATGGGCGCGCGGGCCCAGCCCCCGTCGGGACAGGGCGAACAGCGGTCCGCGCCAGCCCCGTGCCTGCAGCCAGACCGCCATATCGACCATGGTCAGGCCGGTGCCGATGATGGCGACGCGGTCGTCGCCGCGGATCCCGTCGAGCGCGCCGGGCGCCCACGGGTCAGCGATGATCCTCGGGCTGTCCGCCGACGCTGTGCGGGGCGCGGGATTGCCGGTTGCCAGCATGATGGCCCGACCCGAAACGCGCCGGCCGTCGTCGAGCACGACCGTCGTGCCCTCGATCGCCCCGGCCCGGCCTTGCACCCGGATGATCCAGCCGGGATGGGACGCTTCGACCGCCCTCAGTCGGTCCTGGACGTAGAGGCCATACAGGCGGCGGGGCGCGAAGCCTTCCGGGTCGGCGTGGTCAGGGTGGTTACGGCCCAGCCAGTCGACGAAATCGTCCGGGCGCCCCTCGATCGCGCTCATCCGGTTCGAGCGTACATTCAGCAAATGGCCGTCGAAGGGCGTGGAATAGGCAACGCCGAGGCCGAAGTCGCCGCCCGCATCGATCAGGGTCGAGGTCACACCCTGCTCCGCCAGACGCGCGGCCGCCATGGCGCCGGAAAATCCGCCGCCGACGATGACGATCTGGTCGCTTGAACTGGTCACCCGTCCTCCCGGTCGAGGGCCTAATGGACCGCTGCGCGGGTGCGGTCAAACTTCCTGATTCCAGGCGCCGACTTCGGGATGAGCGGCCAGACGCGGCTTGACCTCCTCATGGAAAAGCGCCCGCATGTCGGCCTCTGACGTCAGGCTTTCGACCACCACCACCAGTTCCGGCTTGTTGGACGAGGCGCGGACCAGCAGCCAGCCGCCGTCCTCCAGCTCGACACGGATGCCATTGACGGTCACCAGATCGCGAATGCGGCAGCCCAGCACAGTTCCGCCCGCCTCGGCGAGCGCGCGATAGGCGTCGCTGACCCGCTCAACGGCCGCATATTTCTCCGTGTCCGGACAGTGGGCGCTCATGGTCAGGGAGGTGAAGGCGGGCGGCAGGTCGGATTCGAGCTCGGACAAACGACGCCCGCCCGCCCGGTCGAGCAGGCGCAGAATTTCGCGTGCGAACACAAGGGCGTCGTCATAGCCCCGGCCCAGCGGCGGGGCGAAGAAGACATGGCCGGACTTTTCAAAGCCGACCAGCGCGCCTTCAGCCGCGACCGCCCGCTTCATATGGCTGTGGCCGGTCATGCCATAGGCGACGCGCGCGCCTGCGGCCGCCAGCACGGGGTCGGTTCGGTAGAGGCCGGTCGACTTCACATCGACGACAAAGGTCGCGCCGGGATGATCGGCGACCAGATCGCGCGCCAGCATCAGCCCCATGCGGTCGGCGAAGATTTCGTGCCCCCGGTCATCGACCACGCCGCACCGGTCGCCGTCGCCGTCGAACCCCAGCGCCAGGTCGGCGCCCGTCTCGCGCACCCGTTCGGCCATGGCGTCGAGCATGACGCGGTCTTCCGGATTCGGATTATAGCGCGGGAAGGTCCAGTCGAGGTCGGTATCCATTTCGATCACCTCGGCCCCCATCCGGCGGAGGGCCTCGGGCACAAAGGCCCCCGCCGTGCCATTACCGCAGGCAGCGACCACCCGGATGGGCCGCGACAGTGTCGGCCCGGACGCGACCTCGGCCTGATAGCGGTCGGCAAAACCCTGAACGGCGATCACGCGCCCGCCGGGGCTCTCGATCCGTCCGCCGTCCAGCGCCAGCGTCTTGAGCCGCGCCATTTCCTCGGGGCCGAAGGTGAAGGGCGGATGCGCCCCCATCTTGACGCCGGTCCAGCCGTTTTCGTTGTGACTGGCGGTGACCATGGCAACGGCGGGAACACCGAGGGCCTCGCGGGCGAAATAGGCCATGGGGGTCAGGGTGAGGCCGATGTCGTGGACCTCGGCCCCGCCCGTGACCAAACCCCGGATCAGGGCGGCCTTCACCTCCTCCGAATAGCTGCGGAAGTCGTGGCCGGTGACCAGTCGCGGGCTGTCCAGCTCGTGCAAAAGCGTGGCCAGCGCCAGCCCCAGCGTTTCGACGCCCTGAAGGTCGAGATCGGAGCCCAGAACCCAGCGGGCATCATATTCGCGAAAGCCGGTCGGGGCGATCAGGCCGGGCATCAGACACCTCATGGGGGCAAGTAACAGCGGAGGCCTATAGGGGGAAAGCGACGCCCCGATCAAATGGTGCGCGCGCCCGGCCCGGCTTGACCCCTGCCCGGGGGCAGCCTAGGCGAAAACCCTCGTCATCCGGAGATCTGCATGCCCCGCCTCGTCCTTCTGCGTCACGGCCAGAGCCAGTGGAACCTCGAGAACCGCTTCACCGGCTGGGTCAATGTCGACCTGACCGACCAGGGCGAGGCCGAGGCCAGAAAGGGCGGAACGCTGATTGCTGAGGCCGGTTTCACCCCCGCCGTCATGTTCACCTCGGTGCTGAAGCGGGCCCTGAGGACCGGCGATCTGGCGCTGTCGGCGGCGGGGCTGAAGGATGTGCCGATCGTGCGGGACTGGCACCTGAACGAGCGTCATTATGGCGGGCTGACCGGCCTTAACAAGGCCGAGACGGCGGAGCAGCACGGCGAGGATCAGGTCCGCATCTGGCGCCGCAGCTATGACGTCCCGCCCCCGCCGATGCAGGACGACCACCCGCACAGCTTTGCCGGGGATCCGCTGTACGAAGGCCAGACCATCCCGGATACCGAGAGCCTGAAGACCACCCTGGATCGGGTGCTGCCCTATTGGGATGCCGAGATCGCGCCGCGCCTGAAAGCGGGCGAGGATGTGCTGATCGTCGCCCACGGCAATTCGCTGCGGGCCATTGTCAAACATCTGTTCGCCGTGCCGGATGACCGGATCGTCGGGGTCGAGATTCCGACCGGCAATCCGCTGGAGATCGACCTGGACGGCGATCTGGTGCCGACCGACGCCCGCTATCTGGATACGGGACGCGCCGCAGACCTTCCGCCGCTGCCGGAGAAACAGGCGTGAGCGCGCCTGACGACGCCCGCCATATGGCCCGCGCCATAGAACTGGCGCAGGCGCGGATGGGCGAGACCTGGCCCAATCCGGCGGTCGGCTGTGTGCTGGTCAACGACGGCGAGGTGGTCGCCGAGGCCGCCACGGCCCAGGGCGGCAGGCCCCACGCCGAGGAACAGGCGGTTCCCGCCGCCGGCGACAAGGCGAAAGGCGCGACCGCCTATGTGACGCTGGAGCCCTGCGGCGCGCGGTCTTCGGGCCGCAAGTCGTGCGCCCACTTCCTGGCCGAGGCCGGGGTGGCGCGGGTGGTGATCGCCGCGCTGGACCCCTCACCCTTTGCCTCGGGCCGGGGCACGGAGCGGCTACGTCAGGCGGGCCTTGAGGTCGAGACCGGCCTGATGGCCGATGAGGCGCTGGCGCTGTGCGAAGGCTTTCTGCACCGGCTGGAGACCGGCCGTCCGCTGGTGCGGATCAGCGAGACGGGGGACGGCTTTGATGCCCGCTTCACCGCCTCACCGCGCGCCGATCTGGTCGGCGAGCTGAGCCGGCTGGGCGAGGCCGGCTATACCCGGGTGTGGGTGTCGGCCGGTGAGCTGGCCGACAGTCTGAAAGAGCAGGGCCTGCTGAAGGTCTGAGGCCGGACAGCAAACCTTCCTTAAGCGTAATCGTGTCAGCGTGCGGCCATGGCCCAGGCTGCTGAACCTGTCGCACGGCGACGGCTGACCCAGAGCGAGGTGGACGCGATCTGCGCCCGCCACGATCGCCTGTGGCAGGCCCGGCCCGGCGGGGCACGGGCGGTGTTCGCCTGGATGGACCTGAGCGGGCTGGATCTGAAGGGTCGCAATCTGGCCGATGCCGATTTTTCCGCCGCCGACCTTACCGGCTGTGACCTGTCGGGGGCGCGGCTGGACAACGCCACCTTCTTTGGCGCGGACATGCAGGATGTCATACTTGCCGAGGCGTCGATGCGGCGCTCGGATCTGCGCGGGGCCTGCCTGCGCGGGGCCGATCTGACGGGGGCCGATCTGTTCGAGGCGGACTTGCGCGAAGGCACCATCGCCGCCGCCGATGCCCGGGTGGGCTTTCGCGTGATCGAGGCCCGGGCCCGCCATGAGACCCAGGCCAATGGCGCCTGTCTGGCCGGGGCCAATCTGGAGCGCTCGCGGTTGACGGGGGTGGTGGCCGTGGCCGCAGACTTTACCGATGCGGTGATGAAGGACTGCAAACTGGTGCGGGCCAATCTGAAGCAGGCCAGCTTCAGGGGCGCCGATCTGGCCGGAGCGGATCTGTCGGGCGCGGACCTGTCCGGGGCTGATCTGCGCGACGCCGTGCTGGTCGGCGTAAACCGTCAGTCGTGGCGAACGGACGGCGCCCGCATGGAAGGCAGCCTGACGGACGACCGGTCCTCGGGCGATCCGGTGTCGCGCCTGCCGGCCGCCGACATGCTGCGCGACCATGCCCTGTGGTGCGAGACCGACGGCCGGGAGGGTAAGCCTTCCGTGTTCGACAGCGTCGACTTGCGCTCGCTGAAGTCGATCCGGGGCCTGAATCTGACGGCCCTGTCGGCCCGGGGGGCGATCTTCTACGGTCTCGATATGGAGGGGGTGCAGATGCAGGGCGCCCATCTGGAGCGGGCTGACCTGCGGGCCTGTAACCTCCGGGGAGCCGACCTGCGCGGGGCGCGATTGGCTGGAGCGCGGCTGAACGGCGCCGACCTGCGGCAGGCCCAGCTGGGGCCGCTGCTGTTGTCCGCCGACCGTATCCTGCCCGCCGATCTGACCGGCGCCATCCTGCGCGGGGCGGACCTTTCTGGCGCGGACCTGCGAAACGGGCGACTGGCCGGAGCCGACCTCAGCCGGGCGCGCCTGCATGGATGCCAGATGCGACTGACCGATCTGTCCGAGGCCGTCCTGACCGGGGCGCTGGGCCTGAATTCTGAAGGAATGCCTGCATGAGTTTCACGCGCCGCGCCCTCGGACAAGGTGATGTGGACATGCTGGTCATGGCGCATGAGCGCTTTGTCGAAGGCCGCGCAGGCGGGCGGCGCCTGTCGCTGAAATTCATGGCGCTGGACGGGCTGAATCTTGCGGGACGCAATCTGGAGGAAGCCGATTTCACCGGCTGTTCGCTGCGGGGCACGCGGCTGTCGGGCGCGCGGCTGAACCGTGCTGTCCTGTTCTGCTGCGACATGCGCGAAGCCGATCTGAGCAGCGCCCAGCTGGTGAAGGCCGATCTGCGCGGGGCGTGCCTGCGGGGGGCGGATCTGGCGCGCGCCGACCTGACCCAGGCGGATTTCCGCGAAGGCGTGATCGCCGTACCCCACGCGACCAAGGGCCTGTCTTCGGTCAAGCACGAGACCCATCAGGGCAATGCCGATGGCGCCTCCTTCACCGGCGCCACGCTGAACGGGGCGACGCTGGAGGGATTCAGCGCCTTCAAGGTCGATTTCACCGACTGCGCCATGAAGGACACCCGCCTGACGCGCGCCAACCTCAAGGACGCCGATCTGTCGGGAGCCCTGATGGAAGGAGCCGACGTCGGGGGAGCCAATCTGTCGGGCGCCCGCATGATCGGCGCGATCCTGACCCATGTGGCCTTCGATACGGCGCGCACGGAACGGACCGACATGACCGGCTGTCTGCGCGAACCGACGCTGGAGGCGATCACCGAGGCCGATGCCCTGCTGGAACAGGCGCTGGACGCCAATGCCTGGGCCGAGAGCGGCGGAGTCCTGGGCGCTCCGGCCAATTTCGAGGGCAAGGATCTTCGTCCGCTGGGCGCCCGGCTGAAGGGGCTGAAACTGCCCGCCCTCAATGCCAAGGGGGCCTGTATGGTCGGAATGGACCTGTCCGGCGTGCCGCTTCAGGGGGCCAATCTGGAAGGCGCGGACCTGCGGGGCTGCAATCTCAGGGGTGTCGACCTGCGCGGGGCCCGGATGATGCGCGCGATCCTCAGCCATGCAGATCTGGACGGCGCCATCCTGGCCGCCCTGCCGCTGGGCGGGGGACGGTCGATGCCGACCAATCTGTCGGATGCGGGCCTCAGATACGCGCGTCTGGTCGCCGCCGACTTTACCGGGGCTGTGATGGAGCGGGCCGACCTGACCGGGGCCCGGTTGGACGAAGCCGTGCTGAGCGACGCCCAGCGCGCCAGCCTGACGATCCGCCGCACCGCCGCCTGAGGCCTTCGGGGGTCTTGCTCCCACGCAGGGGTCGGCCTATCCCGGGGCCATGAGCGCACCCCTGATCTGTCCGTCCATTCTGGCCTCTGACTTTGCCCGGCTGGGCGAGGAGGTCGCCGCCCTTGAGGCCTCCGGTGCCGACTGGGTCCATGTCGATGTCATGGACGGCCATTTCGTGCCCAATCTGACCATCGGCCCGGATGTGGTGAAGGCGCTGCGCCCGCACACGCGCTTGCCGTTCGATGTGCACCTGATGGTAGCCCCTGTTGATCCGTGGCTGGAGGCCTATCGCAACGCCGGGGCCGATGTGTTGAGCGTGCATCCGGAATCCGGGCCGCACCTGCACCGGACGCTGGGCCGGATCCGGGAACTGGGCGCCCGGGCGGGGGTGGTGCTGAACCCGGGCACCCCTGTCGGGATCCTCGACGAGGTCATCGATCTGGTCGATCTGGTGCTGATCATGTCGGTGAACCCGGGCTTTGGCGGTCAGAAATTCATCCCGGCCTCGCTCGACAAGATCGCGCGGGTCCGCCAGCGGCTGGATGCCGCGGGCTCGAAGGCCACCCTGCAGGTCGATGGCGGGGTGACGGCGGACAATGCCGCAGACTGTGTTGCGGCAGGGGCGGATGCGCTGGTGGCGGGCACGGCCGTATTCCGCGGAGGGCCGTCCACCTATGCCGATAATATCGCGGCGCTGAAGGGTCACTGATGGCGGGGATCGGCCCGTTCGCCAAGCCCGAGGCCTCGGTTCCCGAGGGCCAGATTCCAGGGCTGCGCGGGGCACCGCCCCGCACGCCGGTCAGGCCGTCAGGCGCGCGTCCCGGGGTCGGCATCTGGCCGCTGGTGATCGGTCGCCTGATGACGCGCCAGATCTGGATCGAGCTGTATGGCCTTCCCGGTTATGGCCAGACCCTGAAAGGTCGGCCCTGGGGGCTGAAGCCCTCGGCCTTTGCCGCCACGCCCCGAGATTTTCGCCCGCTTGAGACCCCCGGCGCCGGCAAACCCATCCTGCAGGGGCGCTTTACCCTGGCCGGGATCAGTCTGGATGTACCCGCCCCGCAGGACCCGTGGGACCGGGCCAGCCCGTCGCGCGGCTTTGCCGAGGCGCTGCACAGTTTCGACTGGCTGCCTGCCCTGATGCACGAGGGCGAGGCCGGGGCGCGGGAAGCTCTGCGGCTGACGCTGGCCTGGGGACGGGTGTTTCACCGCTGGGCCCCCTTTGCCTGGGACCCCGACCGGATGGCCCGGCGACTGCTGCATCTGGCCCCGGCGCTTCGCCGCATGGGGGCCGTGGCCGATGATGTGGGGCGGGGTCAGCTGGCTGTTCTGGTCGCGCGGCAAGCCCGTCAGCTGTTGCGCCCACCGGGACCGGCCAGCGGGGCGGCGACCCGGACCGTGGCCGTGGCGGTCACCGGATGTGCGCTCGCAGGTATGTCCGGCGCGCGCCTGCGTCGGCGCGCCCTGAAACGGCTGCCGCGCGCCCTGTCGCGGACGCTGAGGCCCGACGGCGCCCATATGTCGCGCAGCCCTGAAGCGGGGCTGGAGCTGCTGTTCGATCTGCTGATGCTGAAGGACGGGCTGACGCAGTTGTCCGAACCGGTGTCGGAGGCTGTCGAGACCGCCCTTCAGAAACTGGCGCTCGCGACCCAGGCGCTGGTGATGCCCGACGGTCGCCTGCCGGGGGTTCATGGCGGCGGGGTCTCGACCCCGGCACGTGTGGCGGCGGCCCTCTCGGCGGCCGGAATTGCGCCGACCACCGACACGGCTTCGACGCCGTCCCAGCCCCCGGTCGGGGGTCTGGCCCGGATGCGCAGCCCGCTGCTGAATCTGGTGATCGACGTCGAGGCACCGCCGCGCGGGCCATGGACCGAGGCGGCCTGCGCCCAGCCGCTGGCACTGGAAATCGTCTGCGGGCGCGACCGGCTGATCACCGGCTGTGGCTGGACCCCCCGGGCGTTCGAGCGTCAGGGGCTGAGGCTGACACCGGGCCATTCGACCCTGACGCTCAGCGAGACCTCGCTGGGTGAGCCGCTGGGCGGATGGCAGGCCGAGCTTCTTGGGCCGCGGCTGCTGACCCGCCCCTATGCGGTGCGGCACGACGAGCGACAGGGCGACGGCGCCCTGTGGCTGGAGGCCCAGCATCACGGCTGGGCGCCGCTGACGGGTCTGGCCCACCAGCGGCGTCTGTACCTCGATCAACGGCTGGATGAGTTGCGTGCCGAGGAACGGCTGTTCCCGGCTGACCAGGCCCCCAGTCCGCCGCCGGTCCTGGCCGCCCCCTATGCCGTGCGGTTCCAGCTGGAGCCGGGCGTCCAGGCGTCGCTGGCCCGCGACCGTCGCTCGATCCTGCTGAGAGGGCATTCCGGACGGGGATGGTGGTTCCGCACCGATGGGCCCGATGTCGCCATCGAGCCCTCGGTTCACAGCGTCGAGGGTCAGACCCGGCGCGCCCTGCAGATCGTTGTCCGGGGATCGGCCCGCACGGACGCAGAAACGCGCATCCGCTGGAAATTGAATCCCGCGGGCGCGTCAGGCGATCCGGTAGTGGAATAGGGCCGCCGTCGCGTCAGCGATGACGGCTCTTTTCGGTGAAGGCTGCTGCCACCATGGTGGCCAGCGCCGGGTTCCGGAGGAAGATGAACCCGCCCGCCAGGGCCGCGACCGAGGCCAGGATCGGCCGGTTACGAAACAGCAGGAAGGCGCGACCGGCGAGGCCGTCGGTCAGGCTGGACTCGTCTTCTTCCTCGTCGCCCTCGGCCTTTTTGAGGAAGACCATGACCACGGCGAGTGCCGCCAGGGCGAACAGCAGGAACGTCACGGCCGCTGCCGCCATGGGCACGATCACGACGGACAGGGCAAAGAAGACCACCGCCCCGAGACAGAGCACGGCAACGAATGCGGCCCCGGCCGCCACCGCAATGGCGACGGCCTTTTTGACGAGTCCGCGTCCCAGCATCAGTGGCGACGACCGGCGATCAGCATGCCGATCACGACGCCAATGCCGAGGGCGATGCCGGTCGACTGCATCGGGCGCTCCTGCACCCGTTCGACCAGATAGCGCTGGGCTTCGTCGAAGCGCTCGGCGGCATCGTCATAATATTCACGGCCGCGTACGCGGGCCTGCTCATAATAGGCTTCGGCCTGACCGCGGACTTCATCGGCCTTGTTGCGCAGACGGGCCTCGGCGGCCTCGGCGCGGGCGCGCAGGCGTTCGCCCTCTTCGCGAGCCCCCACCTTGATGTCTTCCTTGAGGGTTTTCAGGTCGTTCTTGATGTCTTCGCGGGCCTTTGTGGTGGCCATGGTGACGCTCCCGGTCTGTAAGCTTGACGATAGTATGAGATATAGGGTGGCAACGCCACCGACGCCAGCGGGTTCCCGCATTGCAGCATAGGCGGGGTGGTGTGGCGGGCGTTGCCGCCCGTTGCGGAGGCCTTGGTCCGGGCTTAAGCCTCGGTCCATGACCCAGTGGCTGATCCCTCCCCCCGAGACCCCGTCCCTGCCCGTCACGGGGGGCGACCAGCGCTATGCCGTCCGACGCATTCTGTGTGTGGGCCAGAACTATGCCGATCATGCTCGCGAGATGGGGGCCGATCCGGACCGGCCGGCGCCGTTCTTTTTCTCCAAGCCGGCCATGGCGCTGGTGACCGACGGGGGCCATCCGGCCTTTCCCTCGATGACCGAAAATCTGCATCATGAGGTCGAACTGGTGCTGGCGCTGGGCAAGGATGCGGACATCATTGGCTGGGCGGTCGGGTGTGACCTGACCCGACGCGACCTGCAGGCCGAGGCCAAGGCGAAGGGCCGCCCCTGGGATGCCGCCAAGGGGTTCGACCAGTCGGCGCCGTGTGGCGCCCTGACGCTTGGGTCCGGGCCGGACGCGTCGTCGGCCATCCGCCTGTCGGTGAATGGCGAGGTCCGTCAGGCGGCGCGTCTATCGGATATGATCTGGGCCCCGCATGAGATTGTCGCGCAGGCCGCGCGGCTGTGGGACCTCGGCCCGGGCGACCTGATCTTTACCGGCACGCCGGCGGGAGTGGGCCCGGTTCAGACCGGCGACCGCATCGAGGCTGTGATAGAAGGCCTTGCGCCCCTGTCCTTCACCATGGGACCGCCCCGGACCTGAGGTTTTCATGATCCTGCACGGCTATTTCCGTTCCGGCACAAGTTACCGGACCCGTATTGCCCTCAATCTCAAGGGGCTGAGCTATGAGACGCATGGCATCGACCTGCGGACCGGGGCGCAGACGTCCGACGCCTATCGGGCGTTGAACCCGCAGGGGATGGTCCCCGCGCTGGAGACGGCCGAGGGGGTGCTGGTGCAGAGCCCGGCAATTCTGGAGTGGCTGGAAGAGCGCCATCCCCGGCCGCCCCTGCTGCCCGAGACAGCCATGGACCGGGCGACCGTGCGGGCCATGGCGGCCGTCATCGGCTGCGACATCCACCCGCTCAACAATCTCAGGGTGTTGAAGGCTCTGCGCAGTCAGTTCGAAGCCGATCAGGCCGCCGTCGACAGCTGGGCCGAACGCTGGATCACGCCCGGCTTCGAGGCGCTGGAGGCCCTGGTCGCCCGCCACGGGCGGGGCTGGAGCTTTGGCGAGGCGCCGGGTCTGGTCGACTGCTATCTGATCCCGCAGATCTATTCCGCGCGGCGGTTCAGTGTGCCGCTGGAGGCCTTTCCCCGGCTTCTGGCGATCGAGACGGCGGCGGCCGATCACCCCGCATTCATCGCCGCCCACCCGGACCGGCAGCCCGACGCGGACTGACCACAAAACGGCGTGCGGTAAGGTTCTGGCAAACTCTCGGTGAGGCGACCTTAAGCATTGGGCGTCAGTATCGTCGGGTGAGTTCAGAGATTTCCGCCCCTCCCGCCGCCCAGCTGGCGCTCGCCGTGGTCCCCGCCGCCCCGCGCGAGGCTGCAGGTGGCGCGTTGTCGCGCGAGTCCGGTCTGGCCCAGCTGCTGCAGACCGCCGCCGACGGGGGCATTCGCCGCATCCTGACCCGGCCCGAGGGCGATGACGAGCGCACCCTGTGCCAGGCCTGGCCCTTCCCCTCCCCGTTTCAGGTGTCGGTGACGACGCTGGACGCGGGCGAAGGTCCCGACCGGATCGAGGCCCGGGCCCGGCGCTCGCTGGAACGTCTGGGTCTGCCGCGCGGCGATGTGCTTTTGGTCCGCGATGTGCGTGATCTGGCCGGAGCCGAGGGTCGCGCCCTGTGGGAGCGACTGGTCGCCCTGAAGGACCGCGGCCTGTTCCGGCGCATCGGCATTCGCACCCGGCTTGAGGACAGTCCGGTGCTGGTGGCGCGGCGCTTCCAGCCCGACCTGATCCAGCTGCCGCTCAATATTCTGGACCAGCGCACGCGTCGCGAGGGGGTGCTGGCGGCGCTCGCCGAACAGGGAGTGGCGGTGCAGCTGGCCTCGGTGCTGGCCAATGGCCTGCTGTTCGCGGGCTCCGACGAAATGGTCGGGGCCTCGGCCTCCGACATTGTGCTGCTGTCGCGCCTGCGCCGACGTCTGGCTGAGGCGCGTCTGGACCCGATGCAGGCGGCGCTGGCCTATGCCGCCGACAGCCTGACCGGCATGGCCGAGGGTTCGAGCCTGCTGGCCTGCGTCACCTCGGCCGCCGAGGCCCGCGCCCTGCTGGCGGCCGTCAATGCCGCCCGCCCCGATCTGGACTGGACCGTATTTGACCAGGGCGGACGGCTGGCGGCGACCGGTGATGCGGCCGCCGCCTTTTCCGGCGTCAGTAGCGCAGCCTGACCCCGAGGGCGAAGGTCCGTCCCGGTTCGCCATAGCCCAGCAGCGACTGCCAGCGCGCGTCCGACAGATTGTCGACCCGTGCGGTCAGCTCGACCTGATCGGTCAGGGCATAGCCAAGGTGGAGATCGGCCGTGACGAAGCTCTCGCGCGTCCCGCCGGCGTCCGGCATGTCGCCCTCGGCCCGGACGGTGAGGCGGCCGCTCAACCGCGCGCCGCTGTAGCCCAGACCCACCGTGCCCGCGTGTTCCGGCACCCGCAGCAGCGGCTCCCCATCGCTCTCGTCGCGGGCATCGGTCCAGCCATAGGTCAGGCTGAGATCGAACCCTGCCCCCAGCACGACCCGGCCCTCCAGCTCGATGCCGTCGGTGCGGGTGCGGTCCAGATTGATATAGACGCTGTCGAAGGTGACGGGATCGAAGCGGTAGATGATCTGGTCCTCGATGGTCAGGCGATAGACCGTCAGCCGCCCCATGATTCCGCCGCCCGGGCTCTGCCAGCCCAGCGCCAGCTCAGCCCCCTCGGCGTGTTCAGGCCTTAGCGTGGGGAACGGGTCGGCCGAAAAGCAGAAGTCACAGACCGACTGGCTGACCGTCGGGGCCTTGAACCCCGTGCCGAAGGCGCCGGACAGGCCGAAGCCCGCACTCAGATCGGCATGAGCGGTCAGCCGGCCCGTGGTCGCGGCGCCGAAATCATCGGTGTCGTCATGGCGAAGCGCCGCGCCGATCGTGACGCGTGACGTCAGGGGAAACAGGACGATGCCATAGACCGAGCTGGTGCCCAGATCGTCGGACAGACCGCTGTCGAGGTTGGCGGATTCGGCCCGCCGCTCCAGCCCCGCAGCCCAGGTGAGGCGGCCCTCTCCGCCCGTGCCGTCCGTGTCCCAGCGCCAGACCTGGCGGTCGGCCTCGAACCGGTTGGCATAGGCCGAGCGGGTCTCGCGCTCCAGCTCCGAGGCGGCCAGCATCAGCCGGTGGCGCACCCGGCCGGTCCGGACCGACAGCCGGCCGTGACCTGACCAGCCCTCGCTTTTCGACACATCGTCGGTGTCGCCCAGCACAAAGGCGGGGGCGGGATAGCCGTCGATCTCGACGCGGCTTTGCGTCCAGCGCAGGCCGCCGTCCAGCTCGACCCCGGCGCGCGGCGTGATCCGGCCCTTGAGGCCCGCCGTCAGGGTCTGAAAGCCATCGTCCTCGGTGCCGCTGGCGGCGGCCGAGACCCCGTCGGTGCGAAAGCCGGAGACGCTGAGCCCCAGCGCGCCCCGCGCTCCGGCCCGGCCGATGGACAGCGCGCCGCGTTGGGTATTCAGGGAGCCCGCCTCGAGATCGGCGCGGACGCCGCTGAACTCACGCGTGGTCAGGGCGACCACCCCGCCGATGGCGTCCGAGCCCCACAGCGAGGACTGCGGGCCTGACAGGACCTCCATCTGCGCAATGTCGGACAGGCTGAGGCTGGAAAAGTCATAGGCGCCATTGATCTCGGCCGGATCATTGACCGGCACGCCGTCGATCAGCACCAGGGTCTTGCCGGGGCTGGCCCCGCGCAGGCGCAGCTGGGTCAGGCCGCCGAACGGTCCGGTGCGGGCCAGCGCCGCGCCCGGCACTTCCGCCAGCAGGTCGGCGGCGAAGATCGCGCCGCGCGCCTCGATATCGGCCTCGGTGAAGACCCGGGCGCCGGGGGTCTCGCCCTCCGGCTGCGGCAGTCGGGTGGCGGTGACGATCACCTCCTCCAGCCGGACCGGATCGCCGGGATCGCCGGGATCGGGATCATGGGCAAGGGCGGGTGTGCTCGCGCACAGACACAGCACGGCAAGCGATGCCGTGGTCATCAAATGTCTCATCGGACAGTCTCCGTCAGCCCGGCGGCAGCGCGCGACGGGCGGTTCACGATGCGACCGATCCCGACCCTCCGAGAGGAGGGGCCGGCGCTGGGATCGGGTCGCTTCGACGGATAGGTCCCCGCGCCCCTGTCTGGTCCCGGACAGAAGACGAGCGACATCGGCGGCCAGGTCTCCTGGCTTGCGGATCAATAGCCGCCGCCCTCGCCTTCCCGAACCGTCCGAAAACCGCTCAGTGACGCCGGGATTGCTCCCGGACCGGACGACGGCCTGGCCGCCTACAGTTGCGGGCACAGCCGCGGTTTTGGACCGCGTTCCCTTAACCGCCTGTCCCGCTTGTCGCAGCGACGGTCCGGGTGCGCAAGAGACGCTTGAGGCGGAGCGCGCGATCCGTCACCCTGTGGCGAGGCATGAACCGTCCGCTCACCCCACCCCCCGTCGCCGAACAGCCGGTGCGCTCCACAGAGGGCGCAACCCCGGTCATGGCCCAATTCCTGGAAGCCAAGGCGGCCCAGCCGGATGCCCTGCTGTTCTTTCGGATGGGCGATTTCTACGAACTGTTCTTTGAGGATGCCGAGGTGGCGGCGGGCGCCTTGGGGCTGGCCCTGACCAAGCGGGGCAAGCATCTGGGTGAGGACATCGCCATGGCCGGCGTGCCCGCCCATGCCATGGAAGGCTATCTGGCGCGGCTGATCCGGCAAGGGCACCGGGTGGCCATCTGTGACCAGACCGAAGACCCGGCCGAGGCGAAGAAGCGCGGATCGAAGGCCGTGGTCCGGCGCGAGATCGTGCGGGTCGTCACCCCCGGCACCCTGACCGAAGACAGCCTGCTGGATGCGCGCGGGGCCAACCGGCTGGTGGCGGTGACGCTGCGTAGCGGCCGGGCCGCCGTGGCCGCGGTCGAGCTGTCGTCCGGTGCGGTGGAGACCGCCGTCTGTGACGCGGGCGATCTGGCCTCGACCCTCGTAAGCCTTGCCCCGTCCGAGATTCTGGTGCCCGACCGGCTGTTCGGCGATGCCGATCTGGATCAGGCGCTGGCCACCGCCGATGCGCCGGTCCAGCCGTTGGCCCAGGCGCTGGCCGAGCCCCGGGCCGCCGCTGAGCGTGTGGCGCGCCTCTATGGCGTGGCGACGCTGGATGCCTTTGGCGCCTTTGAGCCGGTCGAGATTTCGGCGCTGGGCCTGATCGCCGCCTATCTGGAGACCACCCAGGTCGGGGCGGTGCCGGTGCTGTCGCCGCCGCGCCGCTCGGCCGAGGGCCAGCATCTGGCCATCGACCCGGCTACCCGGCTGAGTCTGGAGATCGACCGCACCCAGAGAGGCGAGCGGGCGGGGTCGCTGCTGGACACGCTGGACCGGACCGTGACCGCCGGCGGTGCGCGGGCGCTGGCCGAGAGACTGGCCCGCCCCGGGCGCGACCCGGACCGGATCAACCGGGCGCTGGACGCCGTCGGCTGGCTGGTCGAGCACCGTGCTCTGCGTGGCGAGGTCCGGGACCTGCTGAAGGGGTCGTCGGATACGGCCCGCGCCCTGACCCGGCTGGTGCTGGGCCGCGGGGGGCCGCGCGATCTGGCGGCGATCCGCGCGGGCACCCGCACCGCCCAGGAACTGACCGCCCTGTTTGCGCGCCGGTCGGACCGTCTGGACCCTGACCTGCCCCATGATCTGGAGCGGGCGCTGGCGGCGCTGACGCCGGATGCGGCGCTTCAGGCCCTGCTGGCCGAGCTGGACGAGGGACTGGTCGAGGATCCGCCTCATCTGGCCCGCGACGGCGGTCTGGTCCGGGCCGGTCACCGGCCCGAGCTGGATCAGGCGCGGACCCTGCGCGACGACAGCCGCCGGGTGATCGCCGAGCTGGAGGCGCGGGCCGTGGCCGACAGCGGCATCCCCTTCAAGGTGCGCCACAATGCCGTGCTGGGCTATTTCCTCGAGGTCACGGCCAAACAGGCCGAGCCGCTGATGCAGCGCGGTACCGAAAGCCCCTTCATCCACCGCCAGACCCTGGCCAATCAGGTCCGGTTCACCACCGTTGAACTGTCCGATCTGGATGCGCGCATCACCCAGGCCGGGCATCGGGTCACGGCCATGGAGGTCGAGACCTTCGAGGGCTGGCGCGGCCGGGTGCGCGAGCTGGCGGCCCCGATTCAGGCGCTCGCCGATGCGCTGGGCTGGCTGGATGCCACCGCAGCGCTGGCCGAATGGGCCGAAGAGGTCGGCGCGGTCCGGCCGGAGGTCGATGACGGGCTGGAGCTGTGTATCGAGGGCGGGCGCCATCCGGTCGTCGAGGCGGCGGTACGGGCCGAAGGCAAGCCCTATACGCCCAATGACTGCCGGCTGGATGGGGCGGGGACCGGGGGCTGTCCGCGTCTGGCGCTGGTCACCGGGCCGAACATGGCGGGAAAGTCGACCTTCCTGCGTCAGGCCGCCCTGCTGGTGGTGCTGGCCCAGTCCGGGGCTTTCGTGCCGGCGCGCGCCATGCGGCTGGGCGTGGTCGATCGGCTGTTCAGCCGGGTTGGCGCGGGGGACGATCTGGCCCGGGGCCGGTCGACCTTCATGACCGAGATGGTCGAGACCGCCGCCATCCTCAACCAGGCCACGGATCGCAGCTTTGTTGTGCTGGACGAGATCGGGCGGGGCACGGCCACCTATGACGGGCTGGCCATTGCCTGGGCCGTGACCGAGGCCCTGCACGAGGCCAATCGCTGTCGTGCCCTGTTCGCCACCCACTATCACGAGCTGGCGCAGCTGGAGGGGCGGCTGGACCATCTGGCCAATCTGTCGCTGAGGGCGCGCGAGTGGAACGGCGATCTGGTGTTCCTGCACGAGGCGGTCGCCGGCCCTGCCGACCGCAGCTATGGCGTGCAGGTGGCCAAGCTGGCCGGGGTGCCGACCGGTGTGGTCGCGCGGGCCCGGGCGGTGCTGGACCAGCTGGAGACCACGGGCGAGGCCGACAGCCGTCTGGACGACCTGCCGCTGTTTGCCATGGCCGAGCCCCCTGCCCCTGCCCCGCCGGTGGCCCCGCCCGCCATGGTCGAGGCCCTGGCGGAGCTGGAACCCGACGACCTGAGCCCTCGGGAGGCTCTGGAGGTGCTGTATCGCCTGAAGGCCCTGTCGCGCAGTGCCAGGCCGGGCCGGCGCTGATCGGGATGGCGCCCGATCTGGACCCCGAAGTCATCGCCGCCCTTGAGGCCGCTGCGGCCACGGCCCGGCCCCGGGCGGCGCTGGCCCCGATTCTGGCCGAAATCCTGTCGAACGGACGGTCGAAAGCCGCCCAACGTCTGGTGCAGGGGGCGGGCGGGGTCGAGGTGGCTCGCCTGTATGCCCGGGCCGCCGATCGCATGGTTCAGAGCCTGTGGTGGGTGACCACCGAACACCTGTTTCCCGCCCCCAACCCCACCGATGCCGAGCGCCTCGCCTTGCTGGCCGTCGGGGGCTATGGCCGGGGCGTTCTGGCGCCGCATTCGGACCTCGACCTGATGTTTCTGCGGCCGTGGAAATCGACCTCGCGCACCGAGCAGGTGACCGAGTTCGTGCTCTACGTCCTGTGGGATCTGGGGCTGAAGATCGGCAGCACCTCGCGGTCGATGGACGAGGCCCTGTCGGTCGGCAAGTCGGACATGACGGTGCGCACCGCCCTGCTGGAAGCGCGCCCTCTGGCGGGTGATGCGGATCTGGCCGAAACCTTTCTGATCCGGTTTCGCCAGCAGGTGGAGAAGGCCGATGCGCGCCCCTTCATCGCCGCCAAACTGGCCGAGCGCGAGGCGCGACACCAGAAGGTCGGCGCGGTGCGCTATCGGGTCGAGCCCAACGTCAAGGACGGCAAGGGCGGGCTGCGGGACCTCAACTGCCTGTTCTGGATCGCCCGGGGGCTGGCCCCGGACAGCCCGCTGGGCGAGGCGGCGCTGGAGGATCTGCTGACCCGGCGCGAGCGGCGGCTGTTTGCCGAGGCCTTCGATTTCCTGTGGCAGGTGCGGATTCACATGCACCGCATCGCCGACCGCCCCGTCGAGGCCCTGACCTTTGACCTGCAGCCCGAGGTGGCGCGGCGCATGGGCTGGCGCGGACGCGGCGATGAGCCGGCGGTCGAGCGCTTCATGCGTCGCTATTTTCTGGTCGCGCGCGATGTCGGGGCCCTGACCCGGGCCATGAGCGCCCAGCTGGAGGCCCGCCAGCAGAAGAAGGCCGGCGGTCTGGTGCGCGGCCTGTCGGCCCTGTGGTCCGGGCGCGGCAAGCCGCTGGAAACAAACGGGTTTCTGGTCGACAAGGGGCGGCTGAGCGTGACCGGGCCCGAGGTGTTCGACGAGGACCCGACCCGGCTGCTGACCCTGTTTGTCGAGGCCGACCGGCTGGATCTGGACCTGCATCCCGACGCCTTTGCCGCCGTGACCCGGTCCCTGCCCCGGGTGACCCCGCGCCTGCGCCGCGACCCGGAGGCCAGCCGCGCCTTTCTGACGGTTCTGGCGCACGGGCAGCGGCCCTATCGGGTGCTGGGCATCATGAACGAGACGGGACTGCTGGGGCGGTTCCTGCCGGAGTGGGGGCGGATCGTCGGCCAGACCCAGTTCAACATGTACCACGCCTATACGGTCGATGAGCACACCCTGCAGGCCGTCGGCATCATCAACGACATCAAGCGCGGCAAGCTGAAGGACGACCACCCGCTGGCGTCCGAGATCATCCACCGGATTGCCGATCCGGAGGTGCTGATGCTGGCCATGCTGCTGCACGATGTGGGCAAGGGCGGCGACCGGGGCCAGCTGGAAGACGGGGCGATCGCGGCGCGGCGGGCGTGCGAGCGGCTGGGCGTCGACAGTCGGCGCATCGAGCTGGTCACCTGGCTGGTGCGGCACCACCTGGCCCTGTCCGACTATGCCCAGAAGCGCGATGTGACCGATCCCGACACGGTTCAGGCCTGCGCCGATCTGGTCGGCGACCCCGAGCGACTGCGGATGCTGCTGGTGCTGACCGCCGCCGACATCCGCGCGGTCGGGCCGGGCGTGTGGAATAACTGGAAGGGTCAGCTGCTGCGCGACCTGCATCGCCGGGTGCTGGCGGTGTTCAAGGGCGAGACGGTCGATGAGCCTGACCCGCTGGCGGCCTATCCCGAGCTGGTCGCCCGGGCGCGCGAGACCGGCGCCGCCGCCGATGTGCTGGTCGACTGGGCCGCCGATCCGGCAGCGGAACGCCATCCTCGCGCGGTGGGGCGGGCGACAACCCGGGTGGCCGTGGCCGCGGCCGACCGTCCCGGCCTGTTTGCCGCCCTGGCCCAGGCCCTGTCGCGGGCCGGCGCCGACATCGTCGGGGCGCGGGTGGTGACGGCGCCCGAGGGTCTGGCGCTGGATGTCTTCGAGGTGCAGGACGGCGCGGGCCTGCCCTATGGCCAGGCGGAGCCGCGCCGGCTGGAGCGGCTGATCCGGTCGCTTGAGGCCGCCGCCCGGGCCGTGCCCGAGGGCACCCCCGATGTGCCGGAGGAGGAGACGGTGATGACCGCCGTCAGCGCCCGTCGCGCGGCCTTTGACGTCCGGCCCGTGGTGATGATCGACACCACCGCCGCCAGTCAGGCGGTCGTGATCGAGGTCTCGGGCGCCGACCGGCCGGGCCTGCTGGCGGAACTGGCGACCGCCATCGCCGCCGAGGGGCTGTCCTTGCGATCCGCCCACATCGCCAATTTCGGCGAGCGGGCGGTCGATGCCTTTTACGTCACCGATGCGGCGGGTCGAAAGCCGACCCGGCGGGCGAAACTGGACCGGCTGGCGGCCACGCTGGAAGCCGTGCTGGACCGGGCGCGCCTGCCCGATCCGTCACCCGGTCAGCGGCCCATCACCCCGGTGCGGGCCAGCGTGCGCGACGTCTCGGATCTGGGGCGGCTCAGCGGCCGATCGCCTGACGCTGCAGGGCAAAGAGCGTCTCGCAGCCCCCGTGCGCCAGGGCGAACAGACGATCAAACTCCGCGCGGCTGAAGCCCCGCTTTTCGCCGGTGGCCTGAATTTCGACGATGCTGCCCGATCCGGTCAGGACGAAGTTGGAATCGGCCTCGGCGCTGGAATCTTCTTCGTAATCAAGGTCCAGAACCGGGGTGTTCTTGAACACGCCGCACGAGATGGCCGCCACCTGATCGGTCAGGGGGTCAGTCTTGAGCACCCCTTCCTCGCGCAGATAGTCGAGCGCCGAGGCCAGGGCGACCCAGGCGCCGGTGATGGCCGCCGTGCGGGTGCCGCCGTCGGCCTGGATGACGTCGCAATCGAGGGTCACCTGACGCTCGCCGAGGGCCTTGAGGTCGACGACGGCGCGCAGGCTGCGGCCGATCAGGCGCTGGATTTCCTG
>NZ_DDOD01000020.1:22149-84641 GCF_002341485.1 Brevundimonas sp. UBA2503
CGGGGCAGCATGCCGTATTCGGCCGTCACCCAGCCCTGGCCCTTGCCGCGCAGCCACGGCGGCAGGTGCTCCTCGACCGAGGCGGTGACCAGCACCTTCGTCTGGCCGAACGACACCAGACACGACCCCTCGGCATAGCGGTTGACGCCGGTTTCAAGCGTCACGGGGCGAAGCTGGTCGGGCGAACGGTCGGAAGGGCGCATGATGTCTCTTTTGCGTATTGGATGGGGTCGCGGGCGTGCTTATCCTGAAAGCGTGACCCTGTCCCGCTCCCAGATGCCAGAAGACCCGCCCCCCGCAGATGCCGGACGAGGCTGCGCATGAGCTCCATGCCGTTTCATCCCTCGCCCTCGCTGACCACGCTGGACGCCCGGGCGCGCGACATCTTCCGCAGCATCGTCGAGACCTATCTGGAGACGGGAGAGCCGGTCGGGTCGCGGACCCTGTCGCGCGGGACCATCGCCCTGTCGCCGGCCTCGATCCGCAACACCATGCAGGACCTGACGCTGGCGGGTTTGCTGGCGTCGCCGCACACCTCGTCCGGGCGGGTGCCGACCCATGCCGGGCTGCGGCTGTTCGTCGACGGTTTGCTGGAGATCGGCGACGTCGGCACCGAGGAACGGCGCGAGATCGATGCGCGGCTGGCGGGGCTGGCGCGGCCGGGGGGGCGCGTGGATTTCGATCAGGCGCTGAACGAGGCGTCGTCCCTGCTGTCGGGACTGGCGGGCGGGGCCGGCATTGTCGCCAGCCCGGTCCGGGATACCGGAATCAAGCACGTCGAGTTCGTGGCGCTGGGCCATGATCAGGCCCTGGCCATTCTGGTGGCCGAGGACGGGCAGGTGGAGAACCGGCTGATGCCCATGGGGCCCGGCATGACCCCCTCGACCCTGCAGGAGGCCTCGAACTTTCTGAATGCCCGGCTGAAGGGTCGCTCGCTGACCGAGGCCCGGGGCGAGATGAGCCAGGAGCTGAATTCGGCGCGTCAGGCGCTGGATGCGGCGGCCGCCCGGCTGGTCGAGGACGGCATGGCGGCCTGGTCCGGGGCGGCGGGGCCGCGGTCGCTGATCGTGCGGGGGCGGGCCAATCTGTTGCAGGACCGCGAGGCGCTGGAGGATCTGGACCGGGTGCGGGTGCTGTTCGATGATCTGGAGCAGAAGGAACAGCTGATCGGCCTGCTGGACGGGGTGTCCGAGGCCCAGGGGGTGCGCATTTTTATCGGCGCCGAGACACGACTGTTTTCACTTTCGGGTTCCTCTGTGATCGCCGCGCCCTATATGACGGGGCGACAACGGGTGCTGGGCGCGGTCGGCGTGATCGGCCCCACGCGTTTGAACTATGCCAGGATCATTCCGTTGGTGGACTACACCGCCCGCGTACTGAGCCGATTGTTTGACGGACAAGAGCCTTGAACGACACACCGCACGACCCCGAAACTCATGAATTCGACGACCTGAACGGTATGGATCCGGCCGATGAAGCCGACGCCGAGGCGGGCCTGAATTCCGATCCTGCCCATACAGGTGTGGGCATGGACAACCTCGACGCCATCCTCGACGAGCGGGACCAATGGAAGGACCGGGCGCTGCGCGCCGTGGCCGAGGTCGAGAACATCAAGCGCCGGGCCGAGACCCAGAACAATGACGCCCGCGCCTATGCCATCCAGCGCTTTGCCCGCGACCTGCTGGGCGTGGCCGACAATCTGGAGCGGGCCCTGCAGGCGGCACCCAAGAATGCCGAGGGGGCCGAGGCCGGGTTGGTGACCGGGCTGGAGCTGACGCAGAAGTCCCTGCTGTCGGCCTTTGCCAGCAACAATCTGGTGCGCGTGGCGCCCGAGGCGGGTGAAGCATTCGATCCGCACCTGCATCAGGCGATGATGGAGCAGCCGTCAGAGACAGTGCCCGGCGGGTCTGTGATCCAGACGCTGCAGGCGGGCTATGCCCTGTTCGGGCGCACGGTGCGCCCGGCCATGGTGGTCGTCGCCGCCAAGGGGTCCGGCCCCGCACCCGGCACCTCGGCCTCAGACGCAGCCCATGCCTATGAGGCCACAGCCTCGGCCACGGGCGGGGCCCACGACTCGAAGGCCTGATGATTTGGGGGCCTGACCCTCAGGTCTTGAGGCGCGCGTCGAACAGGGCCAGCAGCTTGTCCCAGCCGTCGGCGGCGGCATCGGCCTTGTAGCTGGCGCGGTAGTCGGCGTGGAAGCCGTGCTGGGCACCGTCATAGACGTCGATGCCGCTGTCGGTGCGCCCGGCGCGCTGCAGGGCCTGACGCATGAGCTCGACACTGGACAGCGGGATGCCCCGATCCATCTCGCCATAGAGGCCCAGCACCGGCGCCTTCAGGTCGGCCGCCAGATCGACCGGCCAGGGCTGGCCGGCGGCGATCTGTTCGGGCGTGGCCTCGGCGGCGGGGGCCAGACGGCCGTACCAGGCGACGCCGGCGTCGATCACGGCAAAGCGGGCGCAGGCCTGCCAGACGACCTTGCCGCCCCAGCAGAAGCCGGTGATGCCGACCTTGTCGGCCCTGGCCCACAGCTGGCGCGACAGCCATTCCATGCCGGCGGAGATGTCGCCCATCACCTGCTCATACCCCGCCTGACCGACGATCTCCTGGATGCGACCGAAGTCGGTGAGCGGTGCCGGATCCTCGACCCGGACGAAGAAGGCGGGCGCCATGGCCGCATAGCCGGCCTTTGCCAGACGGCGGCAGATGTCGCGGATATAGTCATGGACGCCGAAGATTTCGGAGGCGACGATCACCACGGGAAAGGGCCCCTCGCCCTCGGGACGCGCGACATAGGCGGGCAGATCAAAGCCGTCCGGTGCCGGATAGCTGACGGTTTCGGTGACCAGACCCTCGCTGTCGGTGACGACCGGGCTGGCGTCCTGGGCCAGCGCCGCGGGGGCATAGCCCGCGAACATCAGGCCGGTCAGGCCCCCTGTGGCCAACGCCCTGCGGCTGAAACGAAAATCCTGATCGGTCGGGCCTTCGGGGCGGGTCAGTCGCATCGGGCGGTCTCCTGAGTTTCAGGCCGCAAACCTGCGCCCTGTGTCCCGGGACGTCCAGTCACGATCGCCTCAGCGACCGGGGTCAGCGGGTGAAATAATAGTCCGCGATGCGACAGACGTTGACGCCCACCCGCTCCAGTCGCTCGCCGTTCGAAAACTCGGCGCGCACGACATAGACGCAGGCGCCCGAGCCGTTGTCGACGTCGATGACCGCACTGTCGCCCGTCGCCAGCACCTCGGGCGTCAGAAGATCGCCGCGCCAGTCGGTCCGGGCGGGATCAGCGGCATAGAGGCTGACGATGGTCCAGCCGGTCTGGTTATGGACCCGCACGCGACGGTTCTGGCCGTCATTGGAAGACTGGGCGCCGCGCGTTGTCCCGCGCGACTGGTCCGCCGACTGGGCCCAGCCGGGTTCAGGCGCCGCCAGCAGGCAGGCCGAAAGGGCCAGAACGCCGGTGGCGCTGGCAACGCCGCAGAGCCGCAGGCCGGAAAACTTGGACATAAGGGCGTCGTCCCTGCAGCGAATGAAATCCGGAAAGCGCGGTTTCCGGGCGGTGCAACTGGTTTAGGTGACCCCCATACTGGCGTCCAGCCGAGGCTGTGACACCTGACGGAGCCTGATTATCGTCTTTCGTGAGGCGGTGAGGCGGTCTGCGCCCCGATCACAGCGGGCCCGTATGCACGAAAGGGCTTGCGGGTGCCCCTGCGCTTCCCATATCGGCATCAGCCGTGCAAAGCCCCTTGTCTCTCTGGGGATTTGCCCGAACCGAACACCAACCCCCCGGGGGTGGCTGACAAGGGCGCTCGAACGAGGCCCGGAGCCATCCGCCGAACAGGAGCAAGACGTAGAGTCCATGAGCAAGATCATCGGCATTGACCTCGGTACGACCAATTCGTGCGTAGCCGTCATGGACGGCAAGACCCCGAAGGTTATCGAGAACGCTGAGGGCAACCGCACCACCCCGTCGGTGGTGGCGATCCAGGATGGCGGCGAAGTGCTGGTGGGCCAGCCCGCGCGTCGTCAGGCGGTGACCAATCCGGCCAACACCCTGTTCGCCATCAAACGCCTGATCGGCCGGAATTTCGACGACCCCGTCGTGGCCAAAGACAAGAAGATGGTCCCCTATGAGATCGTCAAGGGCCCGACCGGCGACGCCTGGGTGCGCGCCCAGGGCAAGGATTATTCGCCCCAGCAAATCTCGGCCTACACCCTTCAGAAGATGAAGGAGGCCGCCGAGGCCTATCTGGGCGAGAAGGTCGAAAAGGCGGTCATCACCGTTCCGGCCTATTTCAACGACAGTCAGCGTCAGGCGACCAAGGATGCCGGCAAGATCGCCGGGCTTGAAGTCCTGCGCATCATCAATGAGCCGACGGCGGCCGCTCTGGCCTATGGCCTGGAAAAGAACGACGGCCAGAAGATCGCGGTCTATGACCTGGGCGGCGGCACCTTTGACGTCTCGATCCTCGAGATCGGCGACGGCGTCTTTGAGGTGAAGTCGACCAATGGGGACACCTTCCTCGGCGGTGAGGACTTTGACCTGCGTCTGGTCGATTATCTGGCCGATGAGTTCAAGAAGGATCAGGGCGTTGACCTGCGCCAGGACAAGCTGGCCCTGCAGCGCCTGAAGGAAGAGGCCGAGAAGGCCAAGAAGGAGCTGTCCTCGACCACCCAGTATGAGGTCAATCTGCCGTTCATCACCATGAACGCCTCGGGCCCGCTGCACCTGAACATCAAGCTGTCGCGCTCCAAGCTGGAGGCGCTGGTCGAGGATCTGGTCCAGCGCACCATCGCGCCCTGTGAAAAGGCGCTTAAGGATGCCGGGCTGAAGGCCTCGGATATCGACGAAGTGGTGCTGGTCGGCGGCATGACCCGCATGCCGATGGTTCAGGAAGCCGTGAAGAAATTCTTCGGCAAGGAGCCGCACAAGGGGGTCAACCCCGATGAGGTCGTGGCGCTGGGCGCCGCCGTTCAGGCGGGCGTGCTGCAAGGCGACGTCAAGGATGTGCTGCTGCTGGACGTGACCCCGCTGACGCTGGGCATCGAGACGCTGGGCGGTGTGTTCACTCCGCTGATCGAGCGCAACACCACCATCCCGACCAAGAAGAGCCAGACCTTTTCGACCGCCGAGGACAACCAGTCGGCCGTGACCATCCGGGTCTTCCAGGGCGAGCGGCCGATGGCGTCGGACAACAAGATCCTGGGTCAGTTCGACCTGATGGGGATTCCGCCCGCACCGCGCGGCATGCCGCAGGTCGAGGTGACGTTCGACATCGACGCCAACGGCATCGTCCACGTCTCGGCCAAGGACAAGGCGACCAACAAGGAACAGTCGATCCGCATTCAGGCCAATGGCGGCCTGTCGGATGAGGACATCGACAAGATGGTCAAGGAGGCTGAGGCCAATGCCGCGGCTGACAAGCAGCGCAAGGAAACGGTCGAGGCCCAGAATTCGGCCGACAGCCTGATCCACTCGACCGAGAAGGCCATGGCCGAGCACGGCGACAAGGTTGGCGAGCCCGACAAGGCGGCCATCCAGACCGCCCTCGACGAACTGAAGGCGGCGCGCGAAGGCTCGGACCTCGAAGACCTGCGGGCCAAGACCACGGCCCTGGCCCAGGCCTCGATGAAGCTGGGCGAGGCCATGTATGCGGCCCAGCAGGGTGCGCCGGGCGAAGGTGACGACGCGGCGGCCCCCGCCGACGACGGTGTGGTCGATGCGGAGTTCGAGGAAGTCTCGGGCGACGAAGCGGACAAGAAGGCCGACTGACGACCGCGCCTTCCCCCGTCTTTCGGGAAGGCAAAATGCATCCGGCCCCGCTTGTCAGGCGACAGGCGGGGCCGTTTCATGAAACTTGCATCATGCGACCCGACACCCATGTCTGTCGGGGTATCGGTTTCCGGCCAGCCTCCGCCGAAGAGGGGCGGCCGGATCGAAACGGGATAATGAGGATCACGGCCTGATGGCGCAGCGCGATTATTACGAGATTCTGGGGGTTGAACGCACGGTCGATGCCGCCGGGCTGAAGGCTGCCTATCGCAAGCTGGCCATGCAGCACCACCCGGACCGCAACGACGGCTGCGAGGAGGCCTCGACCCGCTTCAAGGAAGTGTCCGAGGCCTATGCCGTCCTGTCGGATGCGCAGAAACGCGCCGCCTATGACCGGTTTGGCCATGAGGGCGTGGGCGGCGGCGGTCAGGGTCCGTTCGGACGCGGCGGGGCCGGCTATGCCGACGTCAATGACATCTTCGAGCAGGTGTTCGGCGACGCCTTTGGCGATGTGTTCGGCGGGCGCGGTGCCCGCAGCGGCGGACCCCGTCGGGGTTCGGACCTGCGCTATGACCTCGAGATCACGCTGGAAGACGCCTATCGCGGCACCGATGTCGAGATTTCCTTTCCCACGACAACGGCCTGTGAGCCCTGCGAGGGCACGGGAGCCAAGCCGGGCACCCAGCCGGTCACCTGTTCGACCTGTCAGGGTGCGGGCCGCGTGCGGCAGGCCAACGGCTTCTTTCAGGTCGAGCGCACCTGTCCGCATTGTGGCGGGGCCGGCAAGCGCGTGGCCGAGGCCTGTGCCACCTGTCGCGGTCAGGGCCAGGTGCGGCGCTCACGCACCCTGTCGCTGAAGGTGCCGGCCGGGGTGGATGACGGATCGCGCATCCGCCTGACCGGCGAAGGCGATGCCGGGCTGCGGGGCGGGCCGCGCGGCGACCTCTATGTCTTTCTATCGGTCAAGACGCACGAACTGTTCGAGCGGGACAATCTGGACCTGCTGGTGACCGTGCCGGTGCCGATGACGGTGGCGGCACTGGGCGGGGCGATCGACGCCCCCTGTCTGGTGTCCGAGGCCTGTGACGGCCGCTGCAAGGCCCCGGTTCAGGTGCCCGCAGGGGCCCAGACCGGCCGGACCATCCGCATCAAGGGCAAGGGCATGCCGCACCTGAACGGCAAGCAGCGCGGCGATCTGGTCGTCGAACTGTTCGTCGAGACGCCCTCGGACCTGACGCCCCGCCAGAAGGAGCTGATGCAGGAGCTGGCGCTGTCGTTCGGCGAGGACCAGAACCCGCGCAATTCCAGCTTTGCCGGCAAGGCCAAACGCTTCTGGGCCGATATTCTGGGGGGGGACGGCGACGGGCCCGGCGCCTCCTCGTCGCGGGAGTCCGCCGCGTGAACGCCCTGTTCCACGCCGGGATTTCCGGCGCGCGCGGACGGATGGGACGGGCGGTTTCTCAGGTTCTGGACGCCCGCAAGGATGTGGTGGTCGCCGCCCGCTTTGATCGCGGGGAACTGCCCGATCTGTCGCTGTGCGACGTGGTGATCGATTTTTCGACCCCCGAGGCCTCGGTCGAACTGGCCGAGCGCTGCGCCCAGGCGGGTGGCCCGGCGCTGGTGATCGGATCGACCGGCCTGTCACCCGAGGAAGAGGCCCGGATCGAGGCGGCGGCCGAGAAGGTCGCCATTGTCCGGAGCGGCAATTTCTCGCTGGGCGTCAACATATTGATCGGTCTGGTCGAGCATGCGGCCCAGCGGCTGGATGCGCGCGACTGGGACATTGAGGTGCTGGAATCGCACCACCGCAAGAAGGTCGACGCGCCGTCGGGTACGGCCCTGATGCTGGGGGAGGCCGCCGCCAGTGGACGGAATGTCGAGCTGGAGGATGTCCGGGCCGCGCCGCGCAATGGGGTGGGTGAGCCGCGCGCCGAGGGCGAGATCGGCTTCGCCGCCCTGCGCGCCGGGGGCATCGTTGGCGAGCACACCGTGCTGTTCGCCTCGGACGATGAGGTCCTGACCCTCAGCCATTCGGCCATCGACCGGTCGCTGTTCGCCAAGGGCGCGGTGGCCGCTGCCGCCTGGGTGCGCAATCGCCGCCCCGGCCTTTATGACATGCAGGACGTGCTGGGCTTCCGCCAGGCCTGAGAGGAGACGCCGTGATCCGGCTGGAGGGCATCACGGGCGGGATCATCCTGAGGATCCTGGCGGCGGGCAGTTTCTCGCTGATGTCCGGCCTGATGAAGCTGGCGGCCGAAAGCGGCGTCACCGCCCCCGAGATGATGTTCTACCGGGCCATCTTCGGCCTGCCGGTGGTGCTGGCCTGGGTGATGATGGGGCCGGGCCTCAAGGCCATCGCCACGCGGCGGCCGCTGATGCATCTGTGGCGGTGTGGGCTGGGGGTGACCGGCATCCTGTGCCTGTTCCAGGCCCTGACGCTGTTGCCGCTGGCCGATGCGACGACGTTGGGCTTTACCGCCCCGATGTTCGCCACCCTGTTGTCCTTCCTGTTCCTGAAGGAGGCGGTCGGTCGGCATCGCTGGCTGGCGGTGGTGGTCGGCTTTGTCGGGGTGATGATTGTCATGCGACCGGGCGGGGACCCCCTGCCCGCCGTCGGAGTGGCGTTTGCGCTGGTGGGCGCGGGCTTTTCGGCCGGGGTGACGGTGACCCTGCGCCACCTGAGCCAGACCGAGCATGTGGCGGCCATTGTCTTCTGGTTCTTCATCGCCTGCGCGGTCGTAGGCGCGCTGCTGCTGCCGGCCTTTGGCAGTTTGCACCCGCCGCTGGCCTTTGCCTTTCTGGTGGGAGCCGGGATGGCGGGCGGTGTGGCCCAGCTGGCCATGACCGAGTCGCTGCGGCTGGCGCCCGTGTCGGCGGTGACGCCCTTTGACTATCTGCAGATCGCAGGCGCCGTGCTGTTCGGGTGGCTGGCCCTGTCGGTGGCGCCGTCGATCTCGACGCTGGCGGGCGCCGCCCTGATCGTCGCGAGCGGCCTCTATACCGCCTGGCGCGAGCAGGTCCGGCGGCGGGCGGTCACCGCCCCCACGCCGCCGATCTGAGGGGCTCAGCGGCCGGTGGAGCCGAAGCCGCCGGTGCCACGGGCGGTCTCATCCAGGCTGTCGACGACCGACCACTCCGCCCGCTCATGGGCGGCGATGACCATCTGGGCGATGCGCTCGCCGCGCCGGATGACAAAGGCCTCGCCGCCCAGATTGGCGAGGATCACCCCGACCTCACCGCGATAGTCGCTGTCGATGGTGCCGGGGCTGTTCAGGCAGGTGATGCCGGCCTTGAGCGCCAGACCGGAGCGGGGACGCACCTGGGCCTCAAAGCCCACGGGCACCGCAATCTTCAGACCCGTCGGCACCAGGGCCCGGGCGCCGGGCTCAAGCACCATGGGCTGGTCCTCGGGCACGGCCGCGCGCAGATCCATGCCGGCCGCGCCGTCGGTCTCATATGCGGGCAGGGGCAGGCCCTCGGCGTGGGGCAGTTGCACGAGAGCGATGCGGGTCATGGAGCCTCTTTCGTAAAATGGGCCGCCACGGCGCGGACCAGACGGTCGGCCACAGCGGTCTTGGTGGTCTCGGGCCAGGGGTCGGGGGCCTCGCCCTTGCTGAACAGCATCACCCGGGTCTCGTCCCGCCCGAAGACGCCCTCGGACACATCATTGCCGACGATCCAGTCGCAGCCCTTGGTCTCCAGCTTGGCGGCGGCCCGGGCCTCCAGCTGGCCGGTCTCGGCGGCAAAACCGATGACCAGCGCCGGGCGCCCCTTTGTGCGGCCCGCCAAAGCCTTGAGGATGTCGGGAGTCTCGACCAGCGTGAGCGCAGGCGGCCCCTCCCCCGCCTGCTTCTTGATCTTTGTGTCGGCAGCTCCGGCCACGCGCCAGTCCGAGACCGCCGCCGTCAAAATGGCGAGGTCCGCAGGGAGGGCCTGCTCTACCGCGTCCAGCATCTGCTCCGCCGTCTCGACCGAGACCCGGTCGACGCCGGCGGGCGTATCCAGCGCCACCGGCCCGGAGACCAGCGTCACCCGCGCTCCCGCCCGGGCGAGCGCCCCGGCGATGGCATAGCCCTGTTTGCCACTGGAGCGATTGGTCAGGCCGCGCACGGGGTCGATCGGTTCGAAGGTTGGGCCCGCAGTGACCAGGGCATGCCGCCCGGTCAGAAGACGAGTCGACAGCCCGCCCTTGCCGTCATGGGAGAGGATGGCATCAAGTATGGCTGCGGGCTCGGCCATGCGGCCCGGGCCATATTCGCCGCAGGCCATTTCCCCGTCATCCGGGCCGACCACCGCATAGCGGGGCTCGGTAAAGCCCAGCAAGGTCGACAGATTGGCCTGCACCGCCGGGTGTAGCCACATGCGGACATTCATGGCCGGGGCCAGCAGCACCGGAGCATCGGTCGCCAGAAGTGTGGTCGAGGCAAGATCGTCTGCGGCGCCCGTTGCGGCCTTGGCCATCAGGCCCGCCGTGGCCGGAGCTACCACGATCAGATCGGCCCAGCGCGACAGCTCGATATGTCCCATGGTGGTCTCATCTTCCGACGAGAACAGGTCCTGCCGCACAGCACTGCCGGTCAGGGCCGCCAACGACAGGGGGGTGACAAACTCGGCCCCGAACCGGGTCAGGATCGAGCGAACCTCCAGCCCGGCCTTTCGCATCAGACGCACCAGCTCCAGCGCCTTATAGGCCGCGATACCGCCCCCGACGATCAGAAGGACACGACGCACAGCGGGACGAGCGGGAGGATTTTGGGCCATGCGCCTTCCTTAGCCGCCCCTCCCCGCCCCGTCGAGCAGCGGCCCAGCCGGGAATTCGCGCTCACCGAACAAGAACATTGCAAGAACAGTTAACCTGTGCTTCTTTCCTTTCGGCGGGTTCCTTGAGGGAGGGTTTGATGCGCCTGACACGTTCATTTCTGATGATGGCCGGTGTGGCCGCTCTGGGTCTTTCGGCCTGTGATAACGGGGCGTCGGCGGTCGAGACGCGCGACCGTGCGGCGGTGTCCGAAGATGCCAAGCCGGCGGACGGCGGGTCTGACGGGGAGGCCGCCAAGAGCGCGGACGGCTCCGCCGAGGCCAAGCCGCTGCTGACGGCCAATCGGCGTGAAACAGTCGATGCCAAGATTCAGCGGCTGTTCGAGCGGAATGGGGCCGATTTCGGCACGCCAACGGCCGACGCCTATCTGGCGGCGATCACGGCCTTCACGACCACGCCGCCTGCGGATGCCGAGACGGTGCGCCGGGGCAATGGAGACATGTTGATCTATCAGGCCTCGACCAACACCTTTGCCGTGGTGGATTCCGACGGGGTGCCGCGCACCATGTTCAAACCCGACGACGGCCCGGCGTATTGGGCCAAGGAAAAGGCGGCGGCGCCGACCTTTGGCCAGCGGCGTCAGGCTAGCGAGAGCCGCTAATCCGCATCGTCGGTGTCGGGCGTGTCCAGCATTTCGCGGATCAAATCCAGAGCCAGGCGCTGACGTTTGGCCGACAAACGGGGTGCGAGCCGGGTGATCTCGATCGTCTGGCGGGTGGCGGGAAAGTCATGCTCGAACCCGGCACCTTCCTCGGCCACACCGGCAGCGCCTTCGGCCAGCCCGTCGAAGAAATAGCCGACGTCGACCTTGAAGAAGCGCGAGATGTCGAACAGCTTGGACGCCGAGATGCGGTTGACGCCCTTCTCGTATTTCTGGATCTGCTGGAAGGTCAGACCCAGGGCGCGCCCCAGATCGCTCTGGTTATAGCCCAGGCTGATACGTTTTTCGCATACGCGACGCCCGACATACCGGTCTACCGGATGGGGGCCATCGACGCCCTTGCCTCTCGCCATCGTCTCTTGTCCTGTTCCGCGCCCGGCTGCAGCGGGTTAAAGCCGTCATGCGCCCGTCAAAAGGCTGTGTCACCTAAAAATCAAGACAGATACGGGCCGAAATGCGGCTTCGACTCGCCACAGGCCATTTCCCCGCTTATGTCCGATACCGGACAGTCTGTCAGCGTCGGAAGCGTCGGACAAGGGACCCGAACCGGTCACCGATAGCGATCAGCAAGGCCCCCAGGGTCAGCAGCCAGAAGCCGAGGTCGCCGATCCGCCCAAAGAGGGTCGGAGACAGGGCGGCGGGCAGGCGGGTATCGATCACGCCGCTTTCGCCCGGGTCCAGTCGGGCGCGCGGATCGACCCGGCCCCACGGATCGATCAGGGCCGAGATCCCGGTCGGCGTGGCACGCACCACGGGCAGCCCCGTCTCGATGGCACGATAGGCAGCCAGGTTCAGGTGCTGGACCGGCCCCGAAGTCCGCCCGAACCAGGCGTCGTTCGACACATTGGCGATCCACAGCGGGCGATCCGCGCCGACCCCCCGGGTAAAGCCGGGATAGAGGCTTTCATAGCAGATCAGCGGTTGCAGATCGGGCAGGCCCTCCAGCTTCAGCGGGGCCGGACGCGGCCCGGGGCTGAAATCGGCGGCCACGTGGACGAGGCTGCGCACGCCGATACGGCTCATCAGGGCGCCCGCGGGCAGATATTCGCCGAACGGCACCAGCCGGTGCTTGTCATAGATGCCGGTGACCTCCAGCCCGCCCTCTCCGCTCTGACGGACTGCCAGCAGGCTGTTGTAGAAGCGGGCCCCGACCTCGGTGGAAGCGTCGGGCTCGGCGCGGCTCATCCCCATCAGCAGGATTTGGCCAGGCTGCAGGACATTGCGGAGCGCGGCGGCCTCCCACGCATCGGGGGCCAGAACGGCATTAGCGGTATTGGGTAGGGCGCCCTCGGGCCAGACGATCACATCGGGCACGCGCGCGCCGGGGCGTCCGGTCAGATTGACATAGCGGTTGACGATCGAGCGATAGGCGTCGGGCGTCCATTTCGACTGTTGATCGACGTCGGCCTGAACGATGCGGATAACCGTCGGGGTCATCTCGACCTGGGCCCCGGTCAGCCGGAACCCGCCCCAGATATGGAGGGCGAGGATCAGGACGATACCCAGTGCCGCCTTGCCGGCCCGGGCCTTGCGATCCCCGGGCATCATCAAGGGGCCGAGCGCGGCAAAGCCCGCCACCGTCAGGAAGCCGAGGCCATAGACGCCGACAAGGGCGGCCACCTGCGAGGGGGCCGAGCCCGCTTGCCAGCTGGCGCCCGCCGGGTTCCACGGAAAGCCGGTCAGCACATGGCCGCGCAACCATTCGACAAGGGCGAACAGGGCGGCAAAGGCCAACACCCGACGCACCCCCTGGACCTCCAGGTTGCGATAGGTCGCCAGCGCCAGCCCCCAGAACAGGCCCATACCCATGGGCAACAGGGCTGCGGCGAACGGCGCCATCCAGGCCTGGGCCGGATTGACCAGAAAGGCCTCGGCCACCCACCAGCAGCCGACGAGGAAATAGGCAAAGCCCGCCAGCCAGCCCATCCAGAAGGCGGCTCGACGATTTGGCGATCCGTCTGCGAGGACCAGCATCAGGGCATAGCCGAGAAGCCCCGGCAGAATGCCGAACGGTGGGTGGGCAAAGGCCGCACCGGCGCCTGCCAGAAGGGCAAGTCCGGCGCGCAGCAGGCGCATCCGGCCGGTCGTGCGAAGGGTTGGGTTAACGGTCGCGTCGGTCATGGCTCGCGATCCAGAATGGCACGATAGGGATCATCGATCCCCAGACCTGCAAGAAGCGTGCGCTCGCGCGCCTCCATGACCTCGGCCTCGCCATCGTCCTGATGGTCATGGCCCTGAAGGTGCAGCAGGCCGTGGATGACCAGATGCGACAGGTGATGGGCGAGCGGCTTTCCCTGATCGGCGGCCTCGCGGCTGCAGACGCCGAAGGCCAGAATTATATCGCCCAGATAGGGGTCGTCGTCCGGCGCGCCGGGTGCCGGAGCGGCGGGAAAGCTCAGCACATTGGTGGGAGCGTCGCGGTCACGAAACCGGGCATTCAGGGCTTGCACCGCGTCATCGCCTTCCAGCAGCACGGTGGCCAGCGGGTCTCCACCCGGAGTGGCCGCCTCGCCCAGCGCGGCCGCCGCGGCGCGCATCACCACCGCCTCAACCTCCGGCAAGGCCTCCCGCCAGGCCGGATCCTCGACCTGGATCTCAATCATGTGCCGCCGCGCGTGCCGTCGGCGTCATAGGCGCGCACGATCCGCTCGACCAGCGGGTGGCGGATGACATCCTCGGCGGCGAATTCGACGACGCCGACACCCTCGACCCCCTTGAGGATGCGCAGGGCGTGCGACAGGCCGGAGTCGCGCGGATTGAGCAGGTCGATCTGGGTCGGATCGCCGGTCACCACCATGCGGGAATTCTCGCCCAGACGGGTCAGCACCATCTTCATCTGCATGCGCGAGGTGTTCTGGGCCTCATCGACGATGACAAAGGCATTCTTGAGCGTCCGGCCGCGCATGAAGGCGATGGGCGCGGTCTCGATCTCGCGGCGGTCCCGGTGGGCCTGCACCTGTTCGGGGCCCAGAACCTCGTTCAGCGCCTCCCAGATCGGGGCCAGATAGGGATCGACCTTTTCGTTCAGGTCGCCCGGCAGAAAGCCCAGCTTTTCCCCGGCATCTACGGCCGGTCGGGTGACCACCAGCCGGCTGACGCTTTTGGCCCTGAGCAAGGATGCCCCGTAGGCCGCCGCCAGAAAGGTCTTGCCGGTGCCCGCCGGGCCCACGCCGAAGCTGAGCGGGCAGTGGGTCATCATGTCGACATAGCGGCTCTGGGCCAGACCCGTGGGGGTGATGGCGCCCTTGCGGCCAAAGGCCAGGACGCCGCCGGTGGCCGCCGCACCCCGCCGGTCCTGACGCAGGATGGCGATCACCAGATCGTCGGTAATCTCGACTCCCTGCTCGACCTTGGCCGACAGGCTTTCGATCATGCGCCGCGCATCGGCCCGGTCGCGCGGCGAGCCATTGATGCGGATGCCACCGCCGGGCGCGTCCAGGTCGACATCATAGGCGGACTCCATCCGGGCCAGATGGCGGCTGTTGGGCCCGACCACCTGACGCAGGACACCGTCCTCAAGGGTGATGAATTCGCTACTGCGCGCCATTCAGGCCGCCTGTTCCGAGCGGGGGATCAGACGCCCCTTGAGACTGTTCTGCTGACCGGCCGTGATCTCGACCTCGACGATCTGACCGATCAGGTCGCGCGCGTCCTCCACATGGACCGACTGCAGATAGGGCGAGCGGCCGATGGCCTGGGCGTCATGCCGCCCGGCCTTTTCAAACAGGACCGGCAGAACCCGGCCAGCCTGCGACGCATTGAAGACGACCTGTTGTTCCAGCAGCAGGGCCTGCAGCCGGTGCAGACGCTCGCGCGAGACCTCGGCGGGTACCTGGGCGCCCATGGTGGCGGCGGGCGTTCCCGGGCGCGGCGAATACATGAAAGAGAAGGCCGAGGCATATCGGACCTCGCGCACCAGATCCATCGTCGCCTCGAAGTCCGCCTCGGTCTCGCCGGGGAAGCCGACGATGAAGTCGCCGGACAGGGCCAGGTCGGGGCGGACCGTCCGCAGGCGCTCGACCAGATCCAGATATTTGGCCCGGCCGTGCTTGCGGTTCATCAGCCGCAGGATGCGATCCGAGCCCGATTGCACCGGCAGATGCAGATAGGGCATCAGCGCGTCCAGCTCGCCGTGGGCGGCGATCAAATCCTCGCCCATGTCATTGGGGTGGCTGGTCGTATAGCGGATGCGGTCCAGCCCCGGGATGTCGGCCAGCGCCCAGGCCAGTCGGGCGAGCGACGACGGCGTGCCATCCGGCCCCGCGCCGTCATAGGCATTGACGTTCTGGCCCAGCAGGGTGATTTCGCGCACCCCCTGATCGGCCAGCGACCGGGCTTCGTCCAGAATGGCGGCGACCGGGCGCGACCATTCGGCGCCGCGGGTATAGGGCACCACGCAGAAGGTACAGAATTTGTCGCAGCCCTCCTGCACGGTCAGGAAGGCAGTGACGCCCTGAATGCCGCGCGCCTTCGGCAGGGCATCGAACTTGTCGACCGGGGCGAAGTCGGCGCCGATCCGCTCGCCGCGCGCCCGGGCGGTGCGGGTCAGCAGTTCGGGCAGCTGGTGATAGGCCTGGGGCCCGACCACGAGATCGACGGCGGGCTGGCGGCGCATGATTTCCTCGCCCTCGGCCTGGGCGACGCAGCCGGCGACGGCGATGGTCATCGCCCCTGACTTTTCTTCCTTGAGGATCCGCAGCTTGCCCAGCTCGGAATAGACCTTTTCGGCGGCCTTTTCGCGGATGTGGCAGGTGTTCAGGATGACGAAGTCCGCGTCCTCGACCGTTTCAGTCGGCGCATAGCCCAGCGGGCGCAGCACATCGGCCATGCGCTCGGAGTCATAGACATTCATCTGGCAGCCGTAGGTCTTGATGAACAGGCGCTTGGGCGCACCCGCTCCGGTCCTGGGCAGGGTCTCGGTGTCGGTCATGGCACGCTTATGAGGGCAGGGCGTGGCGCCCGCAAGGCGGGGAGCAGGGGGCCGGCTCAGGCTTGCTCGGTGTCGCGCTGGCTGTGGCGCTTGTAGATCAGGCCTTCGCGGTCCGAAGGTTCGGCGCCGGGCGTGGGCTTGCCGTACAGTTCCAGCTTGTGCCCGATCAGGTCAAAGCCGAGGCGTTTGGCGATCTCGGTCTTGAGACGTTCGATCTCCGCGTCGTAGAATTCGATCACCTCGCCCGTTTTCGTGTCGATCAGGTGGTCGTGGTGGTCGTCGCCCGCCTCTTCATAGCGGCTGCGACCGTCGCCGAAGTCGTGCTTTTCGACCACGCCGGCCTCTTCGAACAGGCGGACGGTGCGATAGACGGTGGCGATCGAGATGTGCGGGTCGACGGCCGAGGCCCGGCGGTAAAGTTCCTCGACGTCGGGATGGTCTTCGGCTGCGGACAGCACCCGCGCGATCACGCGCCGTTGCTCGGTCATCCGCATGCCGCGGTCGGCGCAAAGTTTCTCGATCCGGTCCATGGGTAAAGAATAGGGCCTTGGCGGGCTCTAGGGAAGCGCCTCGCCCAAGTTGAGAGTGAGAATCAGGGCGTCCACCGGGGAACCGTCGCTGCGGGCATAGTAGCCGCGCCGACGGCCGCTCTCAATCATGCCGACGGCGCGGTAGAGCGCTTGGGCCGCGGCATTGTCGGCGGCGACCTCAAGGAAGACATCGCTCACCCCCCGGGTGCGGCAGGCGGCCAGCGCCCCCTGCATAAGGGCGAGGCCCTGTCCGCGCCGCCGGGCCTCGGGCAGGACGGCAAGGGTCAGGACCTCGGCCTCATCGCCAGCCTGACGCATGAGGATGAAGCCATCCGGCTCCACCTCGGCCCAGACGCCGGGCTGATCCAGCAGGTCGCGCAGCGCCGCCTCGGTCCAGGCGGGCGTGATCGCCCGGGCGTGGATGGCCGCCAGATGGGCCGGGTCGGGAATCACGCGCGGTCCGGTCGGGGCTGGCCCGGCAGGCGCGTCGGCGGTGTGGCATCGGGTGCGCGCAGATAGAGGGGGTCGAGGCCGGTGGCGCCGACTTGACCCGCTCGGATCGTTGCCAGATGCACCAGGGCCGCAGGATCGGGGCCTTCGACCTGCCCTGCGTCCGACGACGCCGGTTTGATCAGGTGTGCACCGCTGCCGATCACCTGCGTGCTGGGGCTGGATGCTTTCAGAAGGGAGGCCGCGTTCTCTATCGTCATGGCCCCGGCTGCCTGCATCGAGGCGCGGGCGAGCGAGGAGTCAATCACGCCGGAACCGTCGCCAGAAATGCCCTGGGCCCCCCAGAGCGCCAGATAGACCTGGCCCCTGCGGGCATCCATCACAGCCACAATAGGAGATGGGCCGTCGGGGGCAGCCAGATGGGCCTGAACCGCCAGCGCATCGAGCGACGACAGGCCGATCGGGCGGGCGCCGGTCGCTGCGGCCAGCCCCTGGGCGAAGGCCAACCCGACACGGAGGCCGGTGAAGGAGCCCGGCCCGCGCGTGGCGGCGACGACCTCGAGCGCCGACGCAGCAACACCGGCCTCGGCCAGCACAGCCTCGACCAGGACCGGCAACCGTTCCTGATGGCCGCGCGTCATGGGCTCCGACCGCGACGCGATCACCCGGCCGTCGCGCCCGAGAGCGACGGTGCACAGGCCCTGCGCCGTATCCAGAACGAGCAGGGTCACGCGCCCCGCCCCTTGATCAGGCGCGCGCGTCTGTCGAACCCGTCGACGGTACTGCCAGAGCCTCGGCCAGAACGACCAGCGCCCGTCGCGCCCTGGGATCGGGAATGTGGGAAAAGGCCTCGGCCAGTCGTCCGCCGGGAGAGGGCGGGCGGCGGGGCGGCGCTGAAGACCCGACCGGTGGTCGGGAGGGGTCCGGCGTCGGAAAGAAACTGCCCGGCTCGGCCCCCAGCGCGACGGCGACCTGATGCAGGCGCGAGGCGGAGATTCGGTTGATGCCGGTTTCGTATTTCTGGATCTGTTGAAAGCTGACGCCCACGCGTTCGGCCAGTGCGGTTTGGGAGAGGCCCAAAGCCTGACGTCGGCCTGCGATCCGCCCCCCGACCCAGCTGTCTACCGGCGTCCCCTCGCGACTTGTTTGACGTCTGGGCTGACGAGGCACCCGATTTCTCCAATAAAGACGTTTCGGCAAACTTGAAACGTTTCATATCGGCTTCGAGGATGAAATGCAAATGTTTCATGTTTCGTCGCGAGAGACGACGGTTGACAGGCGGACGACCTCCTGCCGGGCAAGCCGCTCTGTCTGGTCCAGGCCGCCCGACCCACCCTTCAGAATGAGAAAATCCCGGTCGGCGCCATCGAACACGCGGACGCGGCTTTCGCCATCGGCCGTCTCGACCACGCAGCCCTGGCCCCGGCGAGGCCAACGACCCGGGTCGCAGACCAGCACCACGCCGCTGGACGCCCAGGGCCAGACATCTTCGGTCTGGACTGGAAACGTGAAGGTTTCAGTTTGCGAGGGAACCGGAGCTTCGGCAGGCTTGAAGGCCGCCGACCTCACCTCGACTCCACTGACCCGCTCTTCGCTCGCGCTGGCCGGAGACGGCGGCGCCCCACGCTCCAGCGACAGGGCTTCGGGTGTAGCCTCCACGGCGGCGGTCAGTCGTGTCTGGATGTCCGGCCGGAACAGGCCGGCGCGCTTGCCGGCCTCATAGAGACCCCACCCCTGCCCTGTCATGCCGATCCGTTCGCCCGCTTCGGCCTGGCTGAGACCACAGGCGTGCCGCAGACGGGCCAAGGCTTCGCCCAGAGCAGCCAGTTCGGCCTGCATACGGGCCTTTACCTCATCGGATGACGCAGACAGTCGCATGGCGCCGGTTTACCACGCGCGGCAGACAGGGCGACGAAAAAGTTGGACCGTGCTCAGAGCGTTTGTTCGACCTGGGTCACTTCGGGGATGTAGTGACGCATCATCTGTTCCACCCCGGCCTTGAGCGTGGCCGTCGACGACGGACAGCCCGCGCAGGCCCCGCGCATCCGCAGGGTCAGAAGGCCGGTCGCCTCGTCAAAGGAGTCAAACAGGATGTCGCCGCCGTCCTGGGCCACGGCGGGCCGGATGCGGCTGTCCAGCAGGGCCTTGATCTCCTGAACGATCTCGGTGTCCTCTGCGCCGTCGCTGGCCTCGCCCGCCGAGACGCTGTCGTTCACGACAGGACGGCCTGAAACGAAATGATCCATGATGGCGGCCAGGATCGGCGCCTTCATATCGGACCAGTCCGGGCCGTCCGGACCCCGCGTGACCGCGATATGGTCAGCGCCCAGCATCACGCCCACCACATTTTCCAGCTCGAACAGAGCTTCGGCCAGCGGGGAAGCCGAGGCTTCATCGATGGTGCGGAATTCCAGTGTGCGGTCGGGCGACACGTCACGACCGGGGAGGAATTTCAGGGCCCGGGGATTGGGCGTGGTTTCGGTCTGGATGAACATGGCCCTGACATGCGCCCGCTGATCGCCGCATTCAAGGGCTGCGTTCAAGCCGCGAGACACCGCGCGTCGAGCGATAGCGCGCCCGCTCTTACGCCAGGTCTTCGATCTCGCTGTCGCTCAGCTCGCCCGGCACGATAGTCACCGGCAGCTTGCGCCCGCCCAGTGAGCCCTGTTTCAGGATGGCGCTGATCAGGGGCCCCGGCCCCCGGCCCCCGCCGCCCGAGGCCAGGATCAGGATCTTGATGTCCGGATCCTCGTCGACGACCTTGCGCAGGGCCGCCAGCGGGTCGCCTTCCTCGATCAGGAACAGCGGAGGGGCGCCCGAGCGATCGGCCGCCTCCTCCCCCAGCCGCATCAGCAGCGCCTCGGCCTCCTCGCGCAGCTGGCGGTCGATTTCGTCGCGGACACCGGACCAGTGGGCATCCGACCCGTGGCCGATGACCCGCAGCAGGGCCACCCGACCGCCCGTCGAGCGGGCCCGGCGGGCGGCATAGCGCAGCGCCGTCTCGAACTCGGGGCTGTCGTCGACGACCACCAGGAATTTACGCGGCATGATGTCCCTCCCCTTGCGGACCTACGGCTGGCCCTGGCCCGCCGACGCGGCCACCTCCCGGATCGTGGCATTGGCGATGGTCAGCTTGGCGAAAGTCCAGCCCTGACCCGACTGTTCGATCTCGTCGACCGAGGCCCGCATGGCCTCGACGACCTCCAGCCGGTGACCGATCCAGGCATCGACGGCGGCCTCGGCGGTGGCTTCGCTCCGGCCGACCTTGGGGTCTGACGCGCGGGCGACGGCCCGGGTCAGCACCATCTGCTCGACCATGAAGTCCTGAATCAGGCGACGCACGGCCAGACGGTCGAAATGGTCGGCCGAGGGCACCTGGCCGGCGGCAAACCGCAGCCGATCGAGATCGAAGGCGGCCCCGACCTGGTGATACAGGCGCGCCATGCACGGCGCCGGCCAGTCGGCCTCGCGCGCCAGATCCCCGACATCAGCCACCGCTACCTGGGACCGCAGCAGGGCGACCTCGCGGGCCATGGCCTCCGGGATTCCCTGGGCGATGAAGCCCCGGACGCGGTCGTCCAGACGACCCTGCTCGAACCGCGACAGGACGTCACCGCCCTCGGACAGCAGGGCGTCGGCGATCGGACGGTAGGTCTCGATCAGACTGTCGACGGTGACCCCCGACAGCGGCGCACGGCGCGACAGCCAGAAGGTCTGGCGTCGGAGAACGGTGGAAATCTCGCGATAAAGGGAGATCTGGGCCGACGAGGACACCTTGAGGTCTAGGGCCGACACCGCATCCCAAGCCTCGTCCAGACGAAAGATGCGGCGGGCTGCGGCGAAGGCCACGACCAGCGGTCCGGCCCCGACCTCGGCGCTGCGCTTGAGGCGCTCGGGGAAGGTGGCCCCCGCCATATTGACGATCTGGTTGCTGAGGACCGTGGCAATGATCTCGCGGCGCAGCCGGTGCGACTGCATTTCGCCTCCGAACCGCCCGAGCGGCTCGGGGAAATACTGGGCCAGGGTGTCCCGGAAGAAGGGATCGTCAGGCGCCGTCGAGGCGACGATTTCGTCGAACAACTCGATCTTCGAATAGGCCGTCAGCACCGCAATCTCGGGACGGGTCAGGGCCTGACCGATGGCCTTCATCTCGGCGATGCGCACATCGTCCGGCAGACCTTCGACCTGCCGGTCCAGACGCCCGCGGGCACCCAGCACCTGCATGAAGCCCTGCTGGGAATCGAGCGCACCCACACCCTCGTCGGCCTGCAGCGTCAGGGCCAGGGTCTGGTCGTAATTGTGGGCCAGCACCTTGAGGCCGACCTCTTCGGTCATCTCGGCCAGAAGGGGGTTGCGGTCAGCGGGCTTCAGCGCGCTCGACATGATCGCCGATCCCAGCAGAATCTTGATGTTGACCTCATGGTCGGAGGTATCGACGCCGGCGGAGTTGTCGATGGCGTCCGTATTGATGCGGCCACCACCCTCGTCCCGGCCCTTGAGGGCAAAAGCGATGCGGGCGGCCTGGGTCAGGCCAAGATTGGCGCCCTCGCCGACCACCTTGACCCGCAGGTCCTCGGCATTAACGCGCAGGGGGTCATTGGTCTTGTCGCCGACCTGGGCATCGGTTTCGTGCACCGATTTCACATAGGTGCCGATGCCGCCCAGATAGAGCAGCTCGGCCGGGGCCTTGAGGATCGCGCGGATCAGGCTTTGCGGGTCCAGCGCCTCATCCTCAATGTCCAGCATGGCACGGACTTCGGGCGTCAGCGGAATGGACTTCTCACTGCGGGAGAAGACCCCGCCGCCCTTTGAAATCTTCTTCGCGTCATAGTCCTGCCAGGACGAGCGGGGCAGGTCGAACAGGCGGCTGCGCTCGGCCCAGCTGGTGGCCGGATCGGGATCGGGGTCGAGGAAGATGTCGCGGTGATCGAAGGCGGCCAGCAGGCGCGTCTGTTTCGACAGCAGCATGCCGTTGCCGAACACATCGCCCGACATGTCGCCCACCCCGACGGCCGTGAAGGGCTCGGTCTGGATATCGCGGCCCATTTCGCGGAAGTGGCGCTTGACGGCCTCCCAGGCTCCGCGCGCGGTAATGCCCATGGCCTTGTGGTCATAGCCGACCGACCCACCCGAGGCGAAGGCGTCGTCCAGCCAGAAGCCGTAGTCCGCCGAGACGCCATTGGCGATGTCCGAGAAGGTCGCCGTGCCCTTGTCGGCGGCCACGACCAGATAGGGATCGTCCCCTTCCCAGCGCACGACCCGTTCCGGGGTCACCACCGTGCCGTCGGCGGCGATGGTGTCGGTGATGTCCAGCATGCCCGAGAGGAAGGTCTTGTAGGCGCGGATGGCCTCGGCCTGCTGGGCGTCGCGGTCACCGCCGGCGCGCACGATCTGCGGCAGGTTTTTCGGATAGAAACAGCCCTTGGAGCCGACCGGGACGATGACGGCGTTCTTGACCTGCTGCGCCTTGACCAGACCCAGCACCTCGGTGCGGAAGTCCTCGCGCCGGTCGGACCAGCGCAGGCCGCCCCGGGCGACGGGGCCGAAGCGCAGGTGCACGCCCTCAATGTGCGGCGCCCAGACGAAGATCTCACGGTAGGGCTTGGGCAGCGGCAGGTCTTCCAGCTCACGCGAGGCGATCTTGATCGAGATGTGCGGCTGCGGCTGCCCGTGCTCGTCGCGGATGTAGTAGTTGGTCCGCATGGTGGCCCGAACCAGATTGGTCAGGCGACGCAGGGCGCGGTCATGGTCCAGACTCTTGACCGCCTGTAGCAGCCCATCCAGCCGCGCATTGAGGCCCGAGACCTTGTCGAACCGGCCATCGCCCTCGTCCGCGTCGGGATCGAATTTGAGCCGGAACAACTCCAGCAGGCCGCGCGCGACCTCGGGATACAGATACAGAGCCTCTTCCTGGACCGCCTGGCTGGGATCCATGCCGGTCTGTTGGCGATAGCGGGCGAGGGTGCGGATCAGGGCGGCCTCGCGCCAGTCGATCCCCAGCTCGATCACCAGCCGGTTCAGTCCGTCGCTTTCCGTCAGGCCCGACCAGACGGCGGCAACCGCAGATTCGAACGGCGCCTTGATGGAGTCGAAGCTCAGCTTCTCGCCGCGCGGGTCCTCCAGCAGAAACTCATGGATATGGATGGGCATGTCGCCCTGGGGTCGGACGGCATGGCCCCACTCCTCAAGCGTCTTGAGCCCCATATCGGCCAGCACCGGAAGGACGTCCGACAGCGGAACAGGATTGCCACGGTGATAGAGCTTGAAGCGGAACTGAAGCGGGCTGTCCTCGGTCGTGCGGAAGGCGCGGACGGCGATCGGCTCACCGCCGTCACGCTCGCCGGTGCCGTTCAGCTGGTCGAACCGTTCAAGATCGATGACCGCTTCGGCTGCTGTATAGCGGTCGCGATAGGCGGTCCCGAAGGCTTCGGTCCAGCGGGTGCTGAGCGGGCCGACGGCGACGTCGTCCACCCCGGCGGCGCGCAGGGCGGCCTCGAACCGCTCGGGCCAGCCCCGCCCGGCCTCGGCCACCTCGGCTTCAAGGGCCACGGGGTCGGGCGTCGGGTGCTCTCCGGGCGTCACGCCGATGATGTAGTGGATGCGCACGAGCGGGGCGTCGGACAGCTGCGGATACCAGGCCGACAGGCGTCCGCCCCAGGCCCGGGCGAGGATCCGGCCGATCCGTTCGCGCAGGGAAGCGTGGAAGCGCTCGCGCGGGATGAAGGCCAGAATCGAGATGAAGCGGTCGAACGGATCAGTCCGGGTGAACAGCCGAATGCGCGGACGGTCATAGAGGTGCAGAATGCCGAGCGCGATCGGCAGCAACTCGTCCTCGGTGATCTGGAACAGCTCGTCGCGGGGGTAATTCTCGAGGATGTTCTTCAGGCGTTTGTGGCTGTGGCCGCTGCCAGCCTTGCCGGCCCGCTTGAGCGCATTCTCGACCTTGCGCCGGACCAGCGGTACCTGGGAGGCCACCCGGTCATAGGCCTCGGCCGTGAACAGGCCGACAAAGCGGGTCTCACCCGACGGACGGCCATCCGTCCCGAACCGTTTGACACCGATATAGTCCATATAGGCCCGGCGGTGGACGCGGGACCGGGCATTGGCCTTGGCCACGGTGACCGGGTCCGACAGATCCAGCTGGCGTTTCATCTGGCGGGTCAGGACGGCAGGCTCATTGGCGCGGCGCAGAACGGTGCGCTCGGGATCGCGCAGAACGCCCAGACCCTCGCCTGACTGGGAAAGCGGTGCCTCGGCCTCATAGCCGCCGTCCGCCGAGCGCGGATAGTCATAGTCGCGCGCGCCGAGGAAGACGAAATGGTCGTCGTTCAGCCAATTCAGGAAGGCCAGGGTCTCGGCCACGACTTCGGGATCGATGCCGGGAGGGTGGGCCTCCAGATGGGCGACGGACTGGGCCATCAGCTCGCGCATGGCGCCATGGTCGGCTGTGGCCGACGCGACGTCCGACAGGGTGGCGGCGAGGCCTTCGCCAAGGCTGTCGCGCCGCTCCTGCGGCAGCGGGTCCATCACAACGATGATGACCGACTCGCGCGACTGTCCGGCGCCGGCCTTGCGCTGTCCGTCAGCGTCGCGCGTGACATCGGCAATCGGGTGGAACATGGCGCGCACGGAGACGCCGGTCTCGGCCAGTTCTCCCATGACGCTGTCGACGAGGAAGGGCCGGTCGTCCTGAACGATCAGGATGCGGTCAAAGGCGGTGGTGCGGCCATCCGCCCCGTGCAGTGGGCCTACTTGGATGCGGGCCGGCTCGCTGGCCTGCCGGACGGCTGCGGTGGTCCAGGCCTCGGCCAGCAGGGCGGCGAGGTCCTCCAGCGCAATCTCGGGTGTCTCGTCGGAGTCGTAGTCTTCCAGCGCCTCGGCCAGAAAGCCCTTGACCAGGGCATCGGCCTTTTCGCCCGCTGCCTTTTCAAAGCCCTTGCACAGGATCTCAATGGAGGGGGCGGTGGAGGACGGGGCGTCGCGGGACATGCGAATAGGGTCTCGATGGCGCGGCTCATCACCGCCTGGATGACCCAGATGACTAGATCGGTGCGCGCCAAAGGGAAAGCCCGGAAACGGCGCGAACGGGACCTCCCTGACACAGCAAGGCCGGGCTCGCCTGCGCGAGCCCGGCCCTTCCGGGATTTAACCGGTGTCCAGCTTTAGAAGCGAACGTTCATACCCAGACGGAAGCCGTGGTAATCAAAGTCGCCGTTGCTGCGGGCGATGTCGGTACCGGCCGTGTTGGGCGGCAGGATGAAGGGGTTGGTCGGCCCGGCCGTACCCGGCCCGGCGCGCACAACGTAATCGCCCGCTTCGAGGCTGGTGTAGAGATACTCTCCGACCAGCGACAGATTGGGGGCCAGCTTCCATTCCATGCCGGCGCCGAACTGATAGCCGTCGGCATCGTCCTCGCTGGTCTGTTCGGTGAAGCTGTTGGCACCATTGGTGGTGAAGAAGCTGTTCTGGATCTTGCCGTAAGCGACACCGCCAGTGCCGTAGACCAGAACCGGGCCCATGGCGTAGCCGATGCGGGCACGCAGCGCGGCCGTGTGTTCCAGGTCGCGGGTCATGATGTAGGACGCCGGCGTGGTGCTGAACGAGGTCACGCTGTCGCGGGCGTCCGCTGCAGACACTTCACCCACGGCACCGACGACCCAGTTACCGAACTGCATGTCGTAGCCGATGCGGACGCCCGCCTCGACGCCGCCGTCATCGCTCGAGCAGAGGGCGCCGGGCGTCGCGCCATTGCCCGCATCCGGGCAGGAGCCCGGGCTGAAAGCGCTGTTTGTCGTGCCGTTCAGAACGACGGTGTCGTCGAACTCGCCGTCGAAGTCCCGGTCGAAGACCAGGCTCTCATTGGCGTCATCCTGGGTTTCCAGATAGCCGCCGTAAATGCCGATATAGGGGCCGCTCCAGTCGCTCGGGGCGGATTGCGCCAAGGCGGGGGTGGCCAGACCGGCCGCCAGAACCGCAGCCATGGCCGCGCCGGTTTGCAGGGAGATTTTCATCCCGTTGTATCCTCTCGTTTAACCGGATGTCCCCACCCGGATGTGATCATGCTTCCCTCCCGGCAGACACAACGGCAGCGAGGCTGGGCTGTTCCCGGCTGTTTGGTGGTCGGGGCGATGTGTGGGACATTGGCAACACAGACGACTAAGGCCGCCGGGTTTTCACCCGACGGCCTCTGTCTGGACGAACCCGGGAGGGGGAGGGGTCGTCCTCGGCGCCGCAGCCGGGGGAGGGGGAGGGAGGCCGCGGCGGTGATGGACAGGTGGTTTCCCCCCGCCCCCCTTTCAAGCCGTCAGTCGTCCGAAACGGAGGCGTCCGCCTGTGGCGCGTTGACGCGGGGTGAAGGGCGTTTGCGCGACAGGGTTTCCTCGCCGTCCGGATAGGGCTCGCCATCGCCCGACATCAGGACGGCGATCCAGCGGCTGCCCTTGAACTCGGCCAGGATGGCCATCATCAGCACCGCCAGCGGCGTCGACAGGAACATGCCGATCACGCCCCACAGCTTGCCCCACAGGGCCAGCGACAGCAGGACCACCACCGGGTCGATGTTCTGATTGTCGCCCTGCATGCGCGGCTGGATCCAGTTGCCGACAATGAACAGCACGGCCTGCAGGCCGATCAACAGGATCAGCGCCGGCCAGTAGCTCTCGAACTGGACAAGGGCGAACATCGGCGGGGCCAGACCCGCGACGGCGCCGCCCAGGATCGGGATGAAGCCCACGACGAAGATGACAAAGGTCCAGAACTCGGCGTTCTGCAGGCCCACAGCCCGCATCAGCACCCAGGCCACGGCGCAGATCATGATGCCGGTCACGGCCTGGACCCACAGATAGCCCTCGACCCCCGAGCGGATACGCTGAAAGACAGCGCGGGCCTCGTGCCGGGTTTCGCGCACCGGGAACATGCCGACGATCTTGCGCTGGAAGCCCGCCTGGGCCGCGATCAGAAAGCCAAGATAGACGAGGACGAAGAAGGCGCCGCTGGCGACATTCTGCACCTGCAGGGCAAAATCGGCCACATAGCTTCGGAGATCGATGTCGCCGATCAGGTCCATGGCCGTCGGCGGGCTGGCCACGCCGAACAGGCCCGCCACATCATGAATGACCTGGTCGATCCGGGGGCCGAGCCGGGTGGAAACACCGGAAGCCTCGCCGAAGAAGCCCGCCGCCCCGTCCACGATGATGGCGATCGAGGCGAAGAAGCCCAGAATGACCAACACCAAGGCCGCCACACCGGCCATACGGTCGCTCAGCACGGTGTTGTCGGCCACGAAGCGCTTGATGCCGTCGATCATGATCAACAGGAAGATGGCCATGGCCAGCGGGGTCAGGATGTCCCGCAGCCAGTAGAGCGCCGCGCCGCCCGCCACGGCGGCCAGCAGCACCAGCGCATTGCGCGCGACAGCGGAGGTTGGAACGGCCAGGGCGGACTTCATGGGCCGGTTGTCCGGCTTCCGGGCGTTCCCGTCAATCGCGGTCTGGTCTATGTCATGTGACAGACATTGCGAGGGCAGGGCATGAGCACGACGGACGGGCTGTTTCTGGGGTGGACCGATGACGATGACGAGGCCCATGCCCGTCACCTGCGGTTTGATCGCGCCAATCGCCACGGGGTCATCGCGGGCGCCACCGGCACCGGCAAGACGGTGACCCTGCAGATTCTGGCGCAAGGGTTTTCCGATGCCGGCGTCCCGGTGTTCTGCGCCGATGTGAAGGGCGACCTGTCGGGCATAGCGGTGGCGGGCACCCCCAATGAGAAACTGGTCGCCCGGGCCGAGGGTATGCAACTGGCCTTGACCCCGCGCGCGGCGCCGACGGTCTTCTGGGACCTGTATGGCGAGGCGGGCCACCCGGTCCGCACCACCGTCAGCGAGATCGGCCCCGTGTTGATGGCCCGCATGCTGGACCTGAATGAGGTGCAGGAAGGCGTGCTGTCGGTCGTCTTCCACGTCGCGGACACCGAGGGCCTGCTGCTGCTGGACCTCGACGACCTGCGCGCCCTGCTGGTCCATGTGGGCGAGAATGCCGAGCGGATCGGGCGCGAGGTCGGCCATGTGGCCCCCGCCTCGATCGCCGCCATCCAGCGGTCGCTACTGCAGCTGGAACAGGAGGGCGGCAAGGCCTTCTTCGGCGAGCCGGCGCTCAGGCTCGAGGATCTGATCCGCACCAGTCTGGACGGGCGGGGACAGGTCAATGTGCTGCACGCGGCCCGGCTGATGAACAGTCCGAGGCTCTATTCCGCCTTCCTGCTGTGGCTGCTGTCGGAGCTGTTCGAGCAGCTGCCCGAGATCGGCGATCCGGAAAAGCCGCGTCTGGTGTTCTTCTTTGACGAGGCCCACTTGCTGTTCGACGACACGCCCAAGGCCCTGGTCGACAAGGTCGAACAGGTGGTGCGCCTGATCCGGTCCAAGGGGGTCGGCGTCTATTTCGTCACCCAGAACCCGGCCGACATCCCCGACAGCGTGCTCAGCCAGCTGGGCAACCGTATCCAGCATGCGCTTCGGGCCTATACGCCGTCCGAACAGAAGGGCTTGCGGGCCGCGGCGGGCAGCTTCCGGCCCAATCCGGCGTTCGATACCAGCGAGGCCATTCCGGCGCTGGGCGTCGGCGAGGCCGTGGTCTCGACCCTCGACGAAAAGGGCGCGCCCGCGATGGTGGCCCGCACGAAGATCCGGCCACCCGCCAGCCGTCTGGGGCCCGCGACCGACGCCGAACGCGCCGCCGTGATGGCCGCCAGCCCGGTGCGCGGCGTCTATGACACCCCGGTCGACCGGGAGTCCGCCCACGAGATCCTGACCGCCCGTCGGGGTGAGGCGGATGCCGCCGAAGCCGAGGCCAAAGCCGCTGCGGACAAGGCCAAGGCTGATGCCGCCGCCGCGAAGGAGGCCGAGAAGGCCCGCCTCGCCCGGGAAAAGGAAGAGACCCGCATCCGCCGCGAGGCCGAACGCGAGGCCCGCGCCCGCGCTCCGGCTCGCCGCTCGTCCCGGGAAACCCCGCTGGAGGCCGCGACCAAATCCGTCCTGCGCACCGCCGGCTCAACCCTGACCCGCGAAATCCTGCGCGGCGTTCTGGGCGGGATGCGGCGGCGGTGATGGAGGATTTCGTCGAACGGCACGCCGTCCTGATCGCCGCCTTCCCCGTTTTGTGGATTGGGGCCATCGTAACGGCATCCGCTGTTTTTCGCAGGCAGCGCGGCAAGCGCATCTTTGCGACGAGTCCCGACAGCTGCATCTTCGAGGAAAATCGCACGTCGGGGCGTGAGCTGGGAGGCATCCGCGCGCTAGGCGGAGCATCCAACGCACTGAAGGTCTGCGTCACCCGGGATACATTGTACGTTATGCCGTGTTTCCCGTTCTCCCTGATGTTCATGCCCGAAATCTGGGGCCTGGATCATGAGATCAAGCTGCGCCGGGTACGGACGATAGAGGAGCGATCGGGGCTGTTCGGCCGTTCCCTGGTTGTGCACCTCGCCGATGACAAACGGATCGAACTTCGACTCCGAGACCCCGACGGCTTCCGGCACGCCATCCAGTCAGCAGGGCGAACCTAGAATCGGGGCACCAGCCGCCACATCCTGAGGGGGTGGCGGACCGCCCCGGCTTCCTGGCCCGCAGCCTCTCCCCGGCCCATATAGAGGTCGGCGCGGACCGGGCCGCGGATGGCCGAGCCGGTGTCGAGTGCCATGACCAGACCGCGATAGCTGGCGCGGGCGCCGATCAGATTGCCGCCGTCGGCCTCGATCCAGACCGGCTCGCCATAGGTCCAGTGGGAGGGATCAACGGCAATGGCGCGACGTGCCGGCAGGGGGATGCCTGCAGCCCCCGCCGGATGGCCGCCATCGTCGGGGTCCAGACGGAAGAAAATATAGCGGGGGTTGAGGGCCATGACCGCCCGGGCCTCGGGCCCCCGATGGGCGGCCAGCCAGGCCCGGATGGCGTCCCCCGAGGTGCCGTTCGGCGGCAGCAGGCCCTGATCCGCCATGGGCCGGGCGATCCCGACGAAGGGATGGCCGTTGTCGGCGGCATAGGCGGCGCGGGCGCGTGATCCGTCGGCAAAGGTCAGATAGCCCGAGCCCTGGATCTGCAGGAAGAACAGGTCCTCGGCCCGCATCCAGCCCAGAATCTCATAGGATGACGCATTGGCCTCGATGGTGGCACGGTCGGCCAGCCGGTCGCCGCGCTGCCATCCGGCGGGCCGGGCCAGCACCGGGGCGTCATAATCGGCGTCGGAGGCGCGGCGGGCCTCATACTCCGGCGCGAAATAGCTCGTCAGCAGGGCGCGTGACGGTTCCGGGGCAACAGCCTCGACCGCGACGAACCGGCGTTCCAGAAAGGCGCGGGCCTCGCTGGGCGTGGGACGCCTCGCCACAAGGGTCCGCGCCTCGGCACAAATAGCCTGCCAGATCGGGTCGCGGCGGGCGCTGCAGCCCGTCGAATAGGCGATCAGGGCTGTCAGATGGTCTTCCTGATCCCAACCGGGCAAGGCCGCGACCGGCAGGCTTTCCGGTCTGGGAGGGGGCGGCGGATGCGGGAACTCAAACTCGCTGACCGGGGGCACCGGAAGGGGCGGCGCGGACGGCTCGGGCGCGCTGGCACAGGCCGAGACGAGGGCGGCCAGCAGAAGGGCCGCGACCGCACCCGCCCGACCGGCCGTCGCCATCATGCGGTGGCGGGCTCCACCCGGGCCAGCACCCAATTGGGATCGCTGGCGTTCAGCGGGCGCTCGAAGGTCCAGAGTTCGGCGGTGCGGCGCTCCTCGACGCGCGGCTCTGCCTCGCCGGCGCTGATGGTCTGCTTCAGTTCCGACAGGAAGCGTACCTTGGCCACGGCCTTGTCGCCCTGGACCGTCGCCAGTTCCAGATCGGCGCGCGGGACGTGGGGAAACTCGACCCGTTCCTGTTCGCCGCGGGCCTCCCGGTCGGCCATGCCGGCCTCAAACGAGGTCATGACGACCGAGGTCAGCAAAGGCTTCAGGGCCTCGCGGTCGCCTTCGGCATAGCCGCGGACGATGGTCTCATGGGCCTGACGGGCCCCGTCGAGGAAGCGGTGGGGGTCAAAGGCGGGATCGCGGGCCTTCAGACCGGCGATAGCCGCAAGGGTCGCGGAATCGAGGGCGGGTCCCGCCGCCGCCTGCCCGGCCTGCGGCGCATCGGCCGCTTCAGGCGCGCCCTTCGGCCGGGCACGGGCATCCTCTTCCGGCTGGCGGCCGACCTTCTTGCCCAGCACATTGTACAGCTGGAACAGCACCACGGCCGCGATCACGGCAAACAGGATGATCTGGAATTGAGGATTCACGTCGGGTCCGGGTCTGGCGCCACCGAAGGTGCGGCGCTTGGCCCTGAGGATTAGGGATTGCCGGGGCCCCATGCAAGGCGGCCCGGCCTCGCGCCCCTGCACCGCTGCCCCCCGGGGGTGCGTGACATTGCCGCCCCGCGCCCGCCATGCTAGTCGCCCCGCCTTCAAGCCGCCGATGCGGCCCGAGCTCTCATCGATCCAGGAAGACCTGTCCGCGCATGACCGATTCCACGCCTCCCGCCCCCAATGGCGACACCCCGAACGGCTCGACCGAAACGCCGGTGCAGCCGGGCCAGCCCGCCCTGCCGGGCTTTCGCATCATGGCCCAGTATGTGCGCGACTTCTCGTTCGAGAACCCGCGCGCGCCGGAGAGCCTGAAGGTCGAGGGTCGCCCCAATATCGATCTCGGCGTCGAGATGAACGCCCAGGGCCGTCAGGACGGCCTGTTCGAGGTGGAGCTGAAGCTGTCGGTCAAGGCCACCAGCGAAGACAAGCCGGTGTTTCAGGTCGAGCTGGTCTATGGCGGCCTGTTCCAGCTGATGAATGTCGCGGAGAAGGACATCGAGCCGCTGCTGCTGATCGAGTGCCCGCGCTATCTGTTCCCCTTCGCGCGCGAGACCATCGCCAAGGCGACGTCGGACGGCGGCTTCTATCCGCCCTTCCTGATGGAGCCGATCGACTTCACCGCCATCTATACCCAGCGTCAGGCCCAGGTCGCGCGCGGCGCCTCGACCCCTCCCGGTCAGGCCTGAGCCCTTCTGAACGGAGCGATCAGGCCTTCAGCCAGAGCGCCTGATCCCCCAGTTCGGCGGCGACAAAGGCCGCATGCGCCTGAACCTCGGCGTCGGTCAGGCGCGGTGCAAGCGGCGTCGACCGGGACCCGTGGCGACGGGGGCCGTCCGGTCCGCCGGTATCATCCGAGTGCGCGACCAGCTCCAGCGAGCGGGCCTTGCCGCCTTTCAGCTCCAGATAGACATCGGACAGCAGGCGGGCATCGATCAGGGCCCCGTGCAGGCTGCGCTCGGTCAGGGAAATCTTGAACCGGCGACACAGGGCATCCAGCGAATTGGCCATGCCGGGAAAGCGCATCTGGGCCATCTGCAGGGTGTCGATCCAGCGTGCCTCCTCGATCAGCAGCTGGCCGCACAGGCCCAGTTCGTGATTGATGAAGGCCCGGTCAAAGCTGGCGTTGTGGGCAATCACCGGCGCATCACCGATGAATTCCAGCAGATCGGCCGCGACCTCGGCGAATTTCGGCGCGTCGCGCAACTTCTCGAGGGTAATGCCGTGCACGGCAATGGCGCCGGCGGGAATGTCGCGCTCGGGATGGATCAGCCGGTGAAAGGTGCGGCCGGTCGGCAGCAGGTCATCGATCTCGATACAGCCGACCTCGATCATCCGGTCGCCCGTCCGGGGATCAAAGCCGGTGGTTTCGGTATCTAGAACGATTTCGCGGGCCATGGCCCTTGATGCCGCGCTTCGCCCCGGGCTTCAATCCGTCGAGGGTGAGGTCAGGCGGTCCATCAACAGGCGAACCTGGTCCCGGGCATGGGGAATGCCCCGGCCGGTATCGATGACGACGTCGGCGCGGACGCGCTTTTCCGCATCCGGCACCTGGCGGGACAGGATCTGGCGGAACCGGGCCTCGGTCATGCCCGGCCGGGACAGGACGCGCCGCCGCTGCTCGGCCTCGGGGGCGCTGACCACCACCACAGCCGTGACCCCGGTCCGGTCGGCCCCGGTCTCGAACCAGAGGGGAATGTCCAGGACCACGACCGTCCGGCCCTCCTCGCGCGCCCGGGCGACAAAAGCCTCCCGGTCGGCCCGCACCAGCGGATGGACGATGGCCTCCAGCGCCGGAAAGCCTTCGGGAGTCTCCTGAAGCCGGGCCGAGAGCCGGGTCCGGTCGACGGCGCCGTCGACGACCACGCCGGGAAAAGCCGCCTCTACGGCATCCACCGCGGCGCCCCCCTTTTGATAGAGTGTGTGAACGGCGGCGTCGGCATCCCAGACGGCGGCCCCGGCTTCCTCGAACAGGCGCGCGGTCGTGCTTTTGCCCATGCCGATCGAGCCCGTCAGTACCAGAACCTTCATGGCTGTTCTCCCAGCACCCGCAGGGCCTCGGCCCGGACATCGACGTCGGGCGGTCGGACGCCGAACAGGGTCGCAAACGACGGCTGCGCCTGGCCGATCAGCATGGCCAGTCCATCAACGACCGTGTGGCCCCGCTCCGCACCGGCCCGCAGAAAGCCGGTCATCAGGGGGCGATAGGTCATGTCCATCAGCACGGCGTCGGGGGCGAGCGTCGTAAGGTCGAGTTCGGGCGGGACGCTCAGCGCATTGACGATGAGGGCGGCGTCAGCTGCCGCGTCACCGAGGGTCAGCCGCGCCGGGCAGTGGGGCTGGACGGCGGCGATGAGGGCCTCAGCGCGGGCAGCCGTCCGGTTCAGAACACGCACTTCGGAAAAGGTTTGGCCCAAGGCATGGACGGCGGCCCGGGCAGCACCTCCCGCACCCAGCACGACGGCGACCCGGCCCATCCCTTCCAAAGCCGTTGCCTGTTCGGTCAGCGCCGCCCTCAAGCCGTAGCCGTCGGTGCTGTCGGCCCGGAGCACCCCGGCGTCCTGCCACAGCAGATTGGCCGAGCCACAGGCGCGAGCGGTCTCGCTGACCGTATCCGCCAGCCCAAGCGCAGTTTCCTTATAGGGCGCCGTGACATTCAGCCCCCGAATGATGCCGTCGCGGACCTGACCAACGAGCTCCCGGAAGCGATCGTCGTTTTCCGCCCCGAACGCTGCGTAGTCGGCATCCAGACCGGCGGCCCGGATCCAGGCCCCGTGGATCACCGGACTGAGCGAATGGGCGATCGGCCAGCCCGCGACCCCGGCCCGGATCGTCATCGGTCGATCACGCCCTGATCCCGCAGGGCCTCCAGCACCGCCCACAGCGGCAGACCCAGGACGGTGAAATAGTCCCCCTCGATGCGCGCGAACAGTTGGGCCCCGGGCCCTTCCAGCCTGTAGCCCCCGACCACGCCAGTCAGGGCCGCGCCCTCGGCCTCGAGGTATGTGGCCAACCAGGCCTCCGAGAAAGCCCGCACGGTCAGAGCGGCGGTGTCAACGTGGCGCCAGACGACCGCTCCGTCCCGGGCGAGCGCCGCGCCCGAGTGCAGATGGTGGGTCCGTCCCCGGAAGCCCCGGAGACGCGCGGCAATCTCCTTCAGATCGTCTGCCTTGGAGACAATGACCCCGTCGTCCTCCAGAATCTGGTCGCCACCCAGAACCAGCACCCCGGGGCGCATCCGGCTGACCACGACGGCCTTGGCCTCGGCCAGGCACACCGCCATGTCCGCAGGCCCGAGGTCGGGATTGGCCAGCCTGAGGCCCTCCTCATCCAGATCGGCGGGTTGGAGATCGACCGTCAGACCCACCCCGGCCATCAGGGTCCGGCGGGCGGCGCTGGCCGAGGCCAGCACCAGCGGCTGACGCTGAAATCCGGCGCTCATGCCGGCATGCCGGGCGTGCGGCCCGCCTTGCCCGAGCGGCGCTCGCTCAGCAAATTGACGATGGCCGCGGCGGTCTCCTCGACCGAGCGGCGGGTCACGTCGATGACCGGCCAACCGCGGCGTTCGAAGGCCCGGCGCGCCTTGATCGTCTCATCGCGGACGGCGTCGTGATCGACGTAGGAGGAGCTGCGGTCGGCATTTAATCCGTCCAGCCGGTTGCGCCGGATCTGCACCAGCCGGTCGGGCGAGACGGTCAGGCCGACCACCAGCGGCCCGTTCAGCTGGGTCAGACGCTCGCCGTCCTCCTGACCGGGGACGAGGGGCACATTGGCGGCGCGGATGCCGCGGTGCGCCAGATAGATGCAGGTCGGTGTCTTGGAGGTCCGGCTGACCCCGCACAGGACCACATCAGCCGTCTCCAGCTGTTCCGTCGTGCCCTGACCGTCGTCATGGGCCATGGCGAAGTCGAGCGCGCCGATGCGGTTGAAATAGTCGGTATCGAGCGCGTGCTGGGCTCCGACCCGGGTTGAGAGCGCCGCGCCCAGATAATGGGACAGGGCGCCGACCAGAGGATCCAGCGCCCCGATCTGGGGCATGTCCAGCGCGCGGCAGCCATCTTCGAGCTGCAGCCGCAGACCCTTGTCGACCAGGGTGTGGAGAACCACGCCCGGCGCCGCAGAGACTTCTTCGAGCACCCGCTCCATCTGTTTGGGCGAGCGCACCAGGGCATAGATGTGCTCGATCGGGATGACGCCGTCGAACCGGGCGGTGACCGCCTTGGCCATGGCGTTCAGGGTCTCACCGGTCGAATCGGAGACCAGATGGACGTGGAAATAGGTGGCCAGCCGGCCGGAGCCTGAGCGTGTCGGGGTCATGTCCTGTCATCGTCTGAAGCGGCGCAGGCGTCAAACCTGTTCGGCCCTGGCAGGACTCCTGCGGAGCGAATCCGGGATTCCTGTGGATGAGGGGCCTCGCCAGACGGGGATCAATCGGCCCCTCATGCGGGCAGAATCCCGGATGAGGGCCGTGGGGCGCAGGCATCGGGGATGAATGTGAAGATCCGGCGACAGTTCGGATCCATCTGTCCCAAGGGAGGAACCGGCCGCCGAGTACCCTGGGGAAAGGTTAATGAGACGTTAATCCGCAAACAGATCATCCCCTGACGGACGTCGGCGTGCGGGCCCGCGTGTTAAGGTTTGATTAAGGATTATCCCCGGTTTCTACAGGCATGACCGGCGGCCTCGGTCCTTGCCACCCATCCCTGTGAAAAGGTCCTGTTCAGGCGCCGGATTCGGGTCAACTGTCCCCGTCATCCCCGGCCCTACCTTCTATCTTCACCTTCAATATCTCTATCGAGAGGAAGAGAAGCAGAGCGAGGCATTTCGCCCGCTTGAGCTCTCGGCCCGCCCGGCCTAAAGCCGCTCCATGACGGATATGCGCTTGCTCAAGGCCCTGAGGGGCGAGGTCACCGACCGGCCCCCGGTCTGGTTCATGCGTCAGGCCGGGCGCTACCTGCCGGAGTACCGGGCTTTGCGCGCCCAAGCTCCCGACTTCATTGCCTTTTGCCTGAACCCGGAGATGGCCGCCGAGGCCACGCTTCAGCCGATGCGGCGCTTTGGCTTCGACGCGGCCATCGTGTTTGCCGACATCCTGCTGATCCCGCAGGCTCTGGGCCAGAAGGTCTGGTTCGAGGCCGGAGAAGGTCCGCGACTGGGGGCCCTGCCGGATCTGGCGTCTATGCAGGCCTTGACCACGGGGGCGGGTAACGCCCTGTCGCCGGTCGGGGAGACGCTCAGCCGGGTTCGGATAGCACTGGATCCCGAGCGCACCCTGATCGGCTTTGCCGGGGCTCCGTGGACCGTTGCCACCTATATGCTGGACGGGGAGACCCGCTCGATCGGCAAGGGCGAACGGGCCCAGGCGCGGACCTTCTATTATCGCGAGCCGGAGACGGTCCTGGCCCTGCTGGACATTCTGGTCGAGGCCACGGCGCATTATCTGAAGATGCAGGCCGATGCGGGCGCCCAGGTCCTCAAGATCTTCGAGAGCTGGGCCGAGGGCCTGCCCGACGATCTGTTCGAGGTTCTGGTGCTTAAGCCCCATCAGAAGCTGATGGCCCGGGTGCGGGAGCTGGGCGTGACCGTCCCCCTGATCGGTTTCCCGCGCGGATCGGCGGCGTTGGCCGAACGTTATGCCCATGAATGCGATGTTCAGGCTGTGGCGCTGGATACGGCTTGCCCGCTGGTGGTCGGCCAGAGGGTGCAGGCGATCAAGCCGATCCAGGGCGCGCTGGACCCGCTGTTGCTGCGGGTGGGCGGCGAAGCGCTGGATCGCCGCGTGGACCAGTTGCTGGAGGCTTGGGGCGAGGGTCCGTGGATCTTCAATCTGGGCCATGGAATCCTGCCCGATGTGCCGATCGCCCATGTCGAACAGGTACTGAAAAGGATCGGCGCCCAATGAGCACTGCGCAGGACAGTCAGGGCCGCCGGATCGCGGTGGTGCTGTTCAATCTGGGCGGGCCGGACGGACCGGACTCGGTAAAGCCCTTCCTGTTCAACCTGTTCAATGACCCGGCCATTATCGGCCTGCCGGGCCTGTTCCGCACTGCGGTGGCCCGGCTGATCTCCAGCCGCCGGGAAAAGAGCGCCCAGGCCAACTATGATTATATGGGTGGGGGTTCGCCCCTGCTGCCCGGTACCCGGGCCCAGGCCGGGGCGCTGGAGCAGGCCCTGTCCGACCGACTGCCGGCCGATGACATCAAGGCCTTCATCTGCATGCGCTACTGGCATCCGATGACGGAGGCCGTGGCGGCCGAGGTCGAGGCGTGGGCACCGGACGAGATCGTCCTCCTGCCCCTCTATCCGCAGTTTTCGACCACAACGACGGCCTCATCGCTCAAGCTGTGGCAGGAGACCTATCGCGGACCGGGCGCCAGCCGCGCCATCTGCTGCTATCCCCGGGCCGAAGGCTGGGTCGAGGCCCAGGCTGGGCTGATCCGCGAGGGCCTGACCGCCGCCGGAGACCAGCCCGTTCGGGTGCTGTTTTCCGCCCACGGCATCCCCGAGTCGCTGGTGACGAGCAAGGGCGATCCCTATGCCGAACAGGTCGAGGCCGGGTGCCGGGCCGTCGCCGAGCGGCTGGGGCTGACCGACTGGGGCCTTTGCTACCAGAGCCGGGTCGGGCCGATGAAGTGGCTGGGCCCCTCGACGCCCGAGGCGCTGGAACAGGCCGGCAGGGACGGCGTCGGGGTCGTCTTGGTGCCGATCGCCTTTGTCTCCGAGCATATCGAGACCCTCGTCGAGCTGGATATCGAATACCGCGAACTGGCCGAGGAGCACGGCATCCATCCCTATATCCGGGTCCCGACCGTCAGCGTGACGCCGAACTTCATCTCCGGTCTGGCCGAGGGTGTGATCGCGGCGCTTGATCGGTCGGGCACGGCGCCGTTCGGGCCGGGGTGTCAGGCCGACTGGAAGGCCTGTCCCTGTCAGGCGGAACAGCGGCAAGGGGCCGCCGCGTGAACCTGTATGATTTCGCCCGGGCCCTGCACATTCTGGCGGTGATCGCCTGGATGGCGGGATTGCTGTTCCTGCCACGCCTCTATGCCTATGACGCGGAACAGGCAGACAAGGCCGAGCCCCTGCGCAGCGAGATGCGCGAGCTTTTGCGGACCTGGCAGCGGCGCCTGCTGAAGATCATCCTCAACCCGGCCATGGCGGCCGCCTGGGTCTTTGGCCTGTGGCTGTTCTGGTTGCGCAGTGGCGGCGGCACGGACTGGAGCTTTGCCCACCAGCCGTGGATGCTGGCCAAGATCGCCGGGATCTTCGCCCTCAGCGGATGGCATGACTATCTGTCCGGAGAGTTCCGCCGGATCCAGGCTGGGACCTCGACCCGGACCGGGCGGTTCTGGCGGATGACCAATGAAGTCCCCTTCCTGATCGCCATCGTCATGGTGCTGTCCGTGACGCTGGAGTGGGGCACGCGCTGACTCCCGGAAGGCACCGGGCTTGACCCGGTGCGGCGGGCGTGGTTTCCGTGGTTCTGAGCCGTCCTCGCGGGCGGTGCCCTTCTCTTCCTCCTGTGTCCGCCGCTGATCGCCCTTATGGGCCGGGCAGACTCCGGAGTTCCCCGACTGGCCCCTAAGGGCCTGACATTTCTAGGCTTTTCGCTCCTGAGCATGGGTTGTTCGGGGGCTCATTCCCGTGCGAGTTCTGATGAGCGACACTTCCGACACCCCCGAGACCGAGCCGACTTCGGTCGAAGAGTCTGCAGCTGACACTCCGGCGACCGAGATCGAGACGTCCGAGGACGATGAGGATGACGGCGAGGCTATCGTCCCGTCCGGTCGGATCACCCTGGCCGAGCTGAACGAAAAGACCCCGGCCGATCTGGTCGCCTTCGCTGAACAGCTCGAGGTCGAGAACGCCTCCAACCTTCGCAAGCAGGACCTGCTGTTCGCCATCCTCAAGGCCCTGGCCGAGGAAGAGGTCGAGATCATCGCCGATGGCGTGCTGGAAATCCTGCCGGACGGCTTTGGCTTCCTGCGCAGTCCGGATGCCAACTATCTGCCCGGGCCCGATGACATCTATGTCTCGCCGTCGCAGATCCGCCGCTTCGGCCTGCGCTCGGGCGACACCATCCACGGGGCCGTGCGTGGCCCGCGTGAGGGCGAGCGCTATTTCGCCCTGCTCAAGGTCGACACGATCAATCTGGAAGACCCGGAGCTGGTCAAGACCAAGGTCCTGTTCGACAACCTGACCCCGCTCTATCCCGAAGAGCGGCTGCACATGGAAATCCAGGACCCGACGCTGAAGGACCGTTCGGGCCGGGTGATCGACATCGTCGCCCCCCTGGGCAAGGGCCAGCGCTGCCTGATCGTCGCCCCGCCGCGGGTCGGCAAGACGGTCATGCTGCAGAACATCGCCAAGTCGATCGAGGCCAACCACCCCGAGGTCTTCCTGATCGTGCTCCTGATCGATGAGCGGCCGGAAGAAGTCACCGACATGCAGCGGACGGTGAAGGGCGAGGTCGTCGCCTCGACCTTTGACGAGCCCGCCACCCGTCACGTCGCCGTGGCCGAAATGGTCATCGAAAAGGCCAAGCGTCTGGTCGAGCACAACAAGGATGTGGTGATCCTGCTCGACTCCATCACCCGTCTGGGCCGTGCCTATAACGCGACTGTGCCGTCTTCGGGCAAGGTGCTGACCGGCGGTGTCGACGCCAACGCCCTGCAGCGGCCCAAGCGCTTCTTCGGCGCGGCGCGCAATGTGGAGCAGGGGGGTTCGCTGACCATCATCGCCACGGCCCTGATCGACACCGGCAGCCGCATGGACGAGGTGATCTTCGAAGAGTTCAAGGGCACGGGTAACTCGGAAATCGTTCTGGACCGCAAGGTCGCCGACAAGCGCATCTTCCCGGCCATCGACGTCCTCAAGTCCGGCACCCGCAAGGAAGATCTCATCACGCCCAAGGACCAGCTGGCCAAGACCTATGTGCTGCGGCGTATTCTCAATCCGATGGGTCCGCAGGACGCGATCGAATTCCTGCTCGACAAGCTGCGCCAGTCCAAGAACAACGGCGATTTCTTCCAGTCGATGAACACCTGATATTTGCCCTACCGCTCGCAACGCGGTTGCTCGCTGCTTGAGGGCATGTTTCACGTGAAACAGGAGGTCCCATCATGAAGATCAATGTCGAGATCGATTGCACCCCGGCGGAGGCGCGCGCCTTTCTGGGCTTGCCCGATGTGGCGCCGCTCAATGAGGCCATGGTCTCGGAGATGCAGAAGCGCATGTCTGACAATATGGCCGCCATGCAGCCCGAAGAGCTGATGAAGACCTGGACCGGCTTCGGCCTTCAAGCCCAGGAACAGTTCCGGCGCATGATGGAAGCCGCCACGAAATGAGGCCCAGGTGAGGGACACGCTCTTTGCCCTGGCCACGCCGCCGGGCCGGGGGGCGGTGGCCGTCATCCGCCTGTCCGGATCGGAGTCTGATCGGGTGCTGGATGCCCTCGGGGCGGGCCGACCCAGGCCGAGAGTGGCGGTCGTCCGCACCCTGCGTCATCAGGGGGCAATCCTGGATCAGGCACTGGTCCTTCGCTTCAAAGCGCCCGCCAGCTATACCGGCGAGGATGCGACCGAACTACATTTGCATGGCGGACGGGCCGTGGTCGAGGCGGTCAGCACCGCCCTGCTTGATCTGGGTGTGAGACCCGCAGAGCCGGGCGAATTCACCCGCCGTGCCTTCGAGAATGGCAAGCTGGACCTGACCCAGGCCGAGGCCATCGCCGATCTCATTGATGCCGAAACGGCCGAACAGTCCGCCCAGGCAGTGGGCCAGTTGGGCGGCGCGCTGGCGGAGACCTATGCGGGGTTCCGCCAGGATTTGCTGACCGCCCTTTCGCTGGTCGAGGCCGAGATCGATTTTCCCGACGAGGACATTCCCGATGCGCTGGCCAGCCGGGCGGGGCCCGTGCTTGACGCGTTGATCGAGGATCTTCAGCGCGCCCTTGCAGACGGGCGACGGGGAGAGCGCATTCGCGACGGCTATCGGATCGTCCTGATCGGCGAAACCAATGCCGGCAAGTCGTCGCTGTTCAATGCCCTGGTTGAGCGGGAGGCTGCCATCGTCACGCCGATCGCCGGGACGACCCGGGATGTGCTGGACGCGGCACTCGTCATCGGAGGCTATGCGGTCACCCTGTCCGACACTGCCGGGCTGCGGGACAGTGACGACCCGGTCGAGGCCGAGGGCGTGCGTCGCGCCCGCGCCCGGGCCGAGGCGGCCGACCTTCGGCTCTGGGTGGTGGCGCCCGGCGACCCGGTCGGGCCCGCCGGTGCGCTGGTCAGGCCCGGTGACCTGTGCATCCGGACAAAAGCCGACCTGGACCGCGCCGACTGGCTCGATGTGCCGGAGGGAATTGCGACGCTGACCGTGTCGCCGACCGCGGGAGAGGGGCTGGAAGCGCTGACCGACTGGCTGTCGGACCGTCTGGCTGCCGATCTCAGTGGCGGCGATTTCCCGGCCCTGACGCGCGAGCGCCATCGCCTCAGGCTGGAGGAGGCTCTGGCGTCCGTCCGAGCCGGGCGTCAGGCCTTGGTCGTGGCCCCCGAAATGGCTGGAGAGGATCTGCGCCGGGCTGCGCATAGTCTCGCGCGGGTCACAGGAGAGATCGGAGTGGAGGACGTCCTCGGTGAGGTCTTCGCCAGCTTCTGCATCGGCAAATAGTTTCACGTGAAACAGAGCGGGCGCGGTGGCGGAGACGCCGGTTTTCCCCTATGTCCCCGGCCATGAACACGTTCGACGTTATCGTCATCGGGGGAGGGCACGCCGGCTGTGAAGCTGCGGCCGCCTCGGCGCGCGCCGGCGCCCGCACCGTACTGCTGACCCAGCGCCTCGACACCATCGGCGAGATGAGCTGCAACCCGGCCATCGGCGGGCTGGGCAAGGGCCATCTGGTGCGCGAGATCGATGCCATGGACGGCATCATGGGGCGGCTGGCCGATGTGTCGGGCATCCAGTTCCGCATGCTGAACCGGTCGAAGGGCGCGGCCGTTCAGGGGCCGCGGTCGCAGATCGACCGTCGTCTGTATCGTGAGGCCATGCAGGCCGAACTGGCCGCGACCGCTGATCTTACCCTGATGGCGGGGACGGCCGCGCGGCTGATCGTCGAGGGCGCCCGCGTAGTGGGGATCGAGACCGAGGCGGGCGAGTCCCTGAGGGCGGCTGCCGTCGTTCTGACGACGGGCACCTTCCTGAACGGGATCATTCACCGGGGCGACCTCCGAATTCCTGCCGGTCGGCATGGCGAGGCGCCGTCCACCGGTCTGGCCGCGGACCTTCACGCCGCGGGTCTGGCGTTGGGTCGTCTCAAGACCGGCACACCGGCGCGGCTGGATGGCCGGACGATTGCCTGGGACCGGCTGGAGATGCAGGCGGCGGACGCCGAGCCCGTACCCTTCAGCTTCCTGACCGACCGGATCACCGTGCCCCAGATCGCGTGTGGCATCACCCACACGACCGAAGAGACCCACCGGATCATCGCCGAGAACCTTGGCGAGAGTGCCGTCTATGGCGGCCACCTGTCCGGCCGGGGCCCGCGTTATTGCCCATCGATCGAGGACAAGGTCGTCCGCTTCGCTGACAAGACCAGCCACCAGATCTTCCTCGAGCCCGAGGGACTGGACGACCCGACCGTCTATCCGAACGGCATTTCGACCTCGGTCTCGGAAGCGACCCAAGACGCCTTTCTGCGCACCATCCCGGGCCTCGAGGCGGTCGAGGTCATGCGGTACGGCTATGCGATCGAGTATGACTATGTTGATCCGCGCGAACTGCTGCCGACACTTGAGGTCAAGGCGCGCCCGGGCCTCTATCTGGCCGGCCAGATCAATGGCACGACCGGGTATGAGGAGGCGGCGGCGCAAGGGTTGATGGCCGGGCTGAATGCCGCCCGGGCGGCAGGCGGACAGGAACCGGTGATCCTGCGCCGCGATCAGGCCTATATCGGGGTGATGATCGACGATCTGGTCACACGTGGGGTGACCGAGCCCTACCGCATGTTCACCAGCCGGGCCGAATACCGACTGAGCCTCCGCGCCGACAATGCCGACCGCCGTCTGACGCCGCTGGCGATTGAGCTGGGGCTGGCCGGTGTTGACCGCGCGCGCGTGTTCGCTGCGAAACAGGCCGAACTGGACGACGTCCTGACATGGGCCAATGAGACCCGCTTCACACCGGGAGAGGCGAAGCAGCTCGGGATTCATGTGAACGCCGATGGTCAGCGTCGGTCGGTGCGGGATCTACTGGCCCATGCGGGCGTGACCCTGGATCAGTTCCTGCCGGTCCGGCCCGACCTTGCCGATCGCAGCCCCGCGGTGCGCGAACAACTGGCCATTGAAGCCACCTATGCCGGCTATCTGGATCGCCAGTCGGCCGATGCCCAGGCGCTGCAGCGGGAGGAAGACCTGCATCTGCCTGCTAACCTCGACTATGCCGCCATGGGTAGCCTGTCGACCGAGGTTCGGGAGAAGCTGGCCAAGGTCCGTCCCGTGACACTGGGGCAGGCCTCCCGCATCGAAGGCGTGACGCCCGGCGCGCTCACGGCCCTGCTGGCCCATGTGAAAAAGAACCGGGTCGCAGCGTGACGGTTCGCACGCGAGAAGACTTCCAGGCCCGCACCGGCGCCTCCGCCGAGCGGATGGCCGAGCTGGACCGATTCCGCGAGATGCTGACCGAGACCAATGCGGTGATGAATCTGGTGGGCCCGGATACCCTGCCGGACTTCTGGTCGCGCCACGCCTGGGACAGCGCGCAGCTGCTCGAGATGGCGCCTGAGGCCAATACCTGGGCCGATCTGGGTGCCGGGGCGGGCTTTCCCGGTTTGATTCTGGCCATACTGCTGAAGGACAACCCCGACGCCCATGTGTGGCTGATCGACAGCTTGGGCAAACGCTGTCGTTTCCTTTCGACCGTTGTTGAAACGCTGGAATTGCCGGCGACGGTGATCCACGGTCGCGCCGAAGAGCAGGATCATGTCGATGTAGACGTCGTCACCGCCCGCGCGCTTGCGCCGATGGAGCGGCTTCTGGGTTATGCACAACCCTATGTGCAGCGCGGTGCACAAGCTGTGTTTCTCAAGGGGGAACGGGCCGAGGAGGAGTTGCGCGAGGCGCGGAAATCCTGGCACTTCACCCCTGAGCTAAGGCCGTCGCAGAGCGATCCACGCGGCCGCATCGTCCACATCGGGAGTCTGCGTCGTGTCCGTTCTGTCTGAGACCAAGCCCGGACCGCGCGTGCTGGCGGTGTCGAACCAGAAGGGCGGGGTGGGCAAGACCACCACGGCGATCAATCTGGGAACCGCGCTGGCCGCCATCGGCGAGAAGGTCCTGATCGTCGACATGGACCCCCAGGGCAATGCCTCGACAGGGCTCGGCGTTTCACGTGAAACACGGCGCGTCACCATCTATGACGTCGTGACCGACGGTAGGGCCGTGGCCGAGGCGGCGGTGGAAACGGCCGTCCCCGGGCTGCATATCATCCCGTCAGATCCTGACATGTCGGGCGTTGAGATCGAGCTCAGTCAGGCAGACAGGCGCTCGTTCCGCCTTCGCGACGCCCTTCTGGCCCACGGACGCGTTGGCCAGACGCAGTATGACTACGTCCTGATCGACTGTCCCCCGTCCCTGAACCTGCTGACGCTCAACGCCATGGCAGCGGCTGATGCCGTTCTGGTGCCGCTGCAGTGCGAGTTCTTTGCGCTGGAAGGCCTGACCCAGCTGATGAAGACCATCGAGATGGTCCGCCAGAGTCTTAATCCCCGGCTGGAGATTCAGGGGCTGGTCCTGACCATGTATGACAAACGCAACGCCCTGTCGGGCCAGGTGGCCAATGATGTCCGGGCCCATTTCGGCGACAAGGTCTATGATGCGGTCATTCCGAGGAATGTGCGGGTGTCGGAGGCGCCGTCCTTCGGCAAGCCGGCGCTGATCTATGATCTGAAGTGCGCGGGCAGTCAGGCCTATCTGAAATTGGCCCGTGAAGTGGTCAAACGTGAACGCTCCCGTCGTTTGGCGGCAGCGTAAGGTACTGAACAGAAAGATAGAGTCGTGTCTGAACGTCAAAGAGGTCTGGGGCGCGGTCTGTCGGCCCTGCTGGGCGAAAGCGTCGGGGAACAGCCGGTGGCCGTGTCGGGCGAGGGCGCGCCTGCGGGCGTACGCATGCTGCCGATCGAGCTGCTGAGCCCCAATCCGGATCAGCCGCGCAAGCAATTCACCCCGGCGGACCTCGAGGAACTGACCGTCTCGATCCGCGATCGCGGCGTGCTTCAGCCCATTCTGGTGCGCGTCTGGCCGGGCGAGACGGACCGATGGCAGATCATCGCCGGAGAGCGGCGCTGGCGCGCGGCCCAGGCCGCTCGCCTGACCACTGTGCCGGTGATCGAGCGCCAGATGGACGATGTCGAGGTGCTCGAGGTCGCCATCATCGAGAACGTCCAGCGGGCCGACCTCAACCCGATGGAAGAGGCCAATGCCTATGCCCAGCTGATGGAGCGGTTCGGTCGCACCCAGGACGCCGTCGCCGGTGTGGTCGGCAAGAGCCGCAGTCATGTGGCCAACACCCTGCGCCTGCTGCAGCTGCCGGCACCGGTGCGCGAGCATGTCATGGCTGGCCGGCTAAGCGCCGGACATGCCCGGGCCCTGATCACGGCGGCGGATCCCGTGGCGCTGGCCGAAGAGGTTCTCGCCAAGGGGCTGAACGTCCGCCAGACCGAAATTCTGGCCCGTCAGGCGACAGAGGGCGTCCGGCCGGTCCGGCCGTCCCAGCGGGGCGGCGCCGCCAACAGCGAGGCCTCGGCCGACATCGAGGCCCTGCAGCAGGATCTGGCCGACGCCCTGGGCATGAAGGTCGATCTGGCCGATCGGAACGGCAAGGGCGAGCTGATCCTGCGCTACGCCAGCCTCGAACAGCTGGACGAGCTGTGCCGTCGATTGATGCGCCTTTGATCCGCGGCCGTGCTAGGGTGACGACATGACCGACGCGCCCCACGATCCCGGCAAAAGCAACCCCACCGCTGATGCCATGAAGCGGGCCCTGGCCGCCAAGAAGGCCGGGGGTGGTGGCGCGGCCGCGTCCGGCGGCTTCAAGCCGGGGCAGCATGAAGAGAAGAAGGTCGCACGGCAGAGCGCGGCGGCCAACAAGCCGGCCTTCCGCAAGGCGTCGAAGCGAGGCTAACTCGCTGCATTATAAGCGTATTTTAGCTACAGGCCCAGCCTGCGGGCCCGGGCAGAGATCTCGAGAAACAGGCGCTCGGTGATCAGCCGGTCGGGCAGGCCCGTGGTCTTGGTGCGAACCTCGGCCAGCGCCACGGCCTCGGTGACCTCCTGCAGGTCGCGGGGGGACCAGACCTTCACCTGTCGCAGGATTTCGGCCTCCTGTTTCCAGAAGACGCCCGCGGCCTTGGCGGCCTCACGCGCGCCCTGACCCGAGGCGATGGCCGCCGATATGCGCCGCAACCGTCCCAGATGCTGGCCCGCCGCGCGGACGGCGGCCACCGCCGCCTCGCCCTCGGCAAAGGCCCGGCGCAAGCCCCCCTGACAGGCCGCCGCCTTGCCGCCAAAGGCCTGCTGGGCCGCATCCTGAAACGACGCCTGCGGCTCGACCCCCAGGTGGGCTTCCAGCTCGGCCTCATCGATCTGACGCCCAGAGCCCGGGCCAATATAGAGGATCAGCCGCTCCAGCTCCTGACGCATCAGGCCGCGTTCGCGGGGCAACCGGGCGACGAACCGATCCAGCGCCTCGCGCGTGAGTCCGACATTGTCGGCCTGCAGGGCCTCGCGCGTCATCCGCGCCACATCGCCCGTCTCGTCCTCATAGCAGACGATGCCCACGGCCCCTGACTGGCTCTCGGCCGCGCGGCGCAGCGCTGAATCCCGGCCCAGATTGCCCGCCTCGATCACCCAGACGGCGTCGGCATTGAACTGGCCGTCGGCGTGGCCCTTCAGCACCGCCGCCAGCGCCTTTTCCTGAGGGACGCGCTCGCCGCCGAGGCGCAGTCGCACCAGACGCCGCCCGCCCATCATCGACAGGGCTGACAGGGCATCCTCAAGCCGGCCGTCGTCCGCCTCGACATCGGTCTCGGTCAGCAGGGAGACGTTGAAGGGGTCGTTGAGGTCCGGGGTCACGGTCTTGCACAGCCGTTCGGCCCGTTCACCCACGCCCGAGCGGTCGCGCCCGTGGATCAGGACCACCCGCACTGACGGGTCGGGGGACTTGAGAAAGCGCTCGATCTCCGGAGCCTTGGAGAGCTGCATGGCCCCGGATCAGGGGCGGGCCGGGGCGGTCGGGCCCACGGCATGGAACAGGGCCAGGCGGATCCGCTGGGCGAGGGCCTCGGCCGCGCGCTCTTCGGCGTCTTCCTGGGCGGCGATCGCGGCATAGGGCTGGTCCGAGACCGCATAGGTGACCGTGACCGTCTCGTTTCCCGCCAGAGCCTCGCCCCCCGACAGCGGAGTCAGCGTCCACTGACCAATCAGGGTCATCTCATAGCGGGCGGCGGTGTCGTCGATCCGGCGGCCCAGCGGCCTGCGGGACGGATCAAGCGTCACGTCCAAACGCCATTCGGGCGCGAGGGCCCGATCATACAGCAGGGCATCTTCCAGCCGTTCGCGCAGCCGGTAGCCCAGCCGGGTGTCCGGGGTTTCAACGGCGACGCGCGACAGGCCTGCGGTGGTCGCCTCCCCATACAGGGGCGTGAAGCCACAGGCCGAAACGACCAGCATCAAGGCCGCAGCCCCGCCCAGCCACAGGCCGCGCAGGCCGGCGGTCATCCCGCCACCAGATTGACGATGCGATCAGGCACCACGATCACCTTTCTGACCGACAGACCATTGGCCTCAAGGTAGGCGCGCACAGCCGGATTGGCCAGCGCCTCGGCCTCGACGGCCTTGGGATCGGCCCCGCGCGGCATGACGATCTCGCCCCGTCGCTTGCCGCCGATCTGGACGGGCAGGGTCAGCTCGTCATCAGCCGCCAGCGCCGGGTCCCACTGAGGCCAGGGGGCATCCAGGACCATCCCGGCCTCGCCCAGCGCCGACCAGCATTCCTCGGCCAGGTGGGGCGTAAAGGGCGCGATCAGACGAGCAAAGGCCGACAGGGCCTCACGCCGCGCCGCGCCGCCCGCCCCCGCATGGGCCCGAAGGGTCGACAGGAAGCCATACAGCTTTGCGATGGCCGAGTTGAAGCGGAAGCCCTCGACCCCTTCGGTCACCGCCTTGATCGCCTTGTGCGTCTCGCGGCGCAGCGCCAGATCGATCTCCGGCTGATCGGGGGCGCCGGCGTCAAAGCCGTCGAACTCGGCCCAGACGCGCTGGACGAAGCGGCTGGCGCCTTCCAGACCGCCGGTGGTCCACTGCACATCGCGTTCAGGCGGGCTGTCGGACAGGACGAACAGACGCCCGGCATCGACGCCGTGACTGTCGAGGATTTCCTGCGGCGCCACGACATTCTTCTTCGACTTGGACATCTTCTCGATGTCGCCGATGGTCAGCGGCTCGCCGGTCGTAAGGCGGGTGGCGACGCGCTTGCCGTCTACGGTCTCAAGGCGGACGTCGGTCGGCTCGACCCAGGCACCGGCCCCGGTGCGATAGGTCTCGTGAACCACCATCCCTTGCGTGAACAGGCCGGCGAAGGGCTCCTTCACCGACATCATCCCCGCATCCGACAGGGCCCGGCTGATGAAGCGGGCATACAGCAGGTGCAGGACCGCGTGCTCGACCCCGCCGATATACTGGTCGACGGGCAGCCAGTGGTCGGCGGCCGCCGTATTGATCGGTACATCGGCCTTCGGATCGGTGAAGCGGGCGAAATACCAGCTGGAATCGACAAAGGTGTCGAGCGTGTCGGTCTCGCGCACGGCCTCGGCGTCGCAGGACGGACAGCGGACGTGCTTCCAGGTCGGGTGCCGGTCCAGCGGATTGCCCGGCTTGTCGAAGGTCACGTCCTCGGGCAGGACCACCGGCAGCTGGTCGGCCGGCACCGGCACGGCGCCGCAAGACGAACAGTGGATGACCGGAATCGGACAGCCCCAGTAGCGCTGGCGGCTGACACCCCAATCACGAAGGCGGTACAGGGTCTTGCCTTCGCCACTCCCGGCCGCCTCGACCTGGGCAATCACCTCGGCCTTGGCGTCGGCGATGGCCTTGCCGTTCAGGAAGTCCGAATTGAACAGGGTGCCGGGGCCCGTATAGGCCTCGCCCGCCACGTCGAAGTCGTCGCCCGCGCCCTCAGGCCGCACCACGGGCCGCACCGGCAGGTCGTATTTGCGCGCAAACTCCAGATCCCGCTGGTCGTGGGCCGGACAGGCGAAGATGGCGCCCGTGCCGTATTCCGACAGGATGAAGTTGGCGATCCAGACGGGGATATCCTCGCCGGTGAAGGGGTGACGGACCTTCAGGCCCGTATCGCGACCGATCTTTTCGGCCTGTTCGATCTCGGCCTCGGACGTGCCGCCCCGGCGGCATTCGGCGACGAATTCTGCGACGGCAGGGCCCGCCTCGGCCAGTTGCTTCGACAGCGGATGGTCGGGGGCCAGACCCAGGAAGGAGGCGCCGAACAGGGTGTCGGGCCGGGTGGTGTAGATCTCGATGCCGCCCTCGAACCCCTTGGGCGGCGTGCCGGAAAAGGCCCATGTCATCTGCAGGCCGCTGGACCGCCCGATCCAGTTCTCCTGCATGGTCCGCACCTTGTCGGGCCAGCGGTCGAGCGTTTTCAGCCCGTCGATCAGGTCGTCGGCATAGTCGGTGATCCGCAGGAACCACTGGTTCAGCTTGCGCTTTTCGACCACCGCGCCCGAGCGCCAGCCGCGCCCGTCGATCACCTGCTCATTGGCCAGAACCGTATTGTCGACCGGATCCCAGTTGACGACCGAATCCTTGCGATAGACCAGACCCCGCTTCAGCAGTTCCAGGAACCAGGCCTGCTGCTTGCCGTAATAGGTCGGGTCACAGGTGGCGAACTCGCGCGACCAGTCCAGCGACAGACCCAGCAGCTTCAGCTGGTCGCGCATGGTCGCGATATTGGACCAGGTCCATTCGCCGGGGTGGACGCCACGCTCCATGGCGGCGTTCTCGGCCGGCATGCCGAACGCATCCCAGCCCATGGGGTGTAGAACTTCAAAGCCCCGGGCCCGTTTGAAGCGGGCCACCACATCGCCCATCACATAGTTGCGCGCATGGCCCATGTGGATGTTGCCCGACGGATAGGGAAACATCTCGAGCACATAGTATTTGGGCTTGCCGGTCGGCGTGACCGGTGTGGTGAAGGCGTCAGCCGCGTGCCAGCGATCCTGCTGGCGGGGCTCGGCGGTCTTGGGGTCGTAACGGGCCACGCGAAAGAGGGCTCCTTGAACGAGCCCGGCGCGGGCCGGGCCCGGAATGCGTCGGTCGGGAGAGACGAAGCCCGTTCGGGGCCCGTCAGATCAGATGCAGGGGCCAGCGCCCCCCACGGTCAGCGGGCGTCGGCGAGGTTGAGCTGGCGCGCCCGCGTCAGAATGGCGTTCTCGAGGTCCGTTTCGGTCTGCGGGTCGACCGGGGCGGCCGTCCACTGGCCGTCGGCGCCGCGCACCTGCTTGACCACCGCCACGTTCAGGGCATCGGCCCGAAGTCGGGTGTCGAGGATGAAGACGGTCGCCTTGAATCGCTCGTTCGGGGCGGCCGGGTCCGAATACCAGTCATAATTGATCACGCCACCCCAGGGGTCGGCGTTCGTCAGAGGCATGAAGCTCAGCGTGTCCAGCGAGGCGCGCCACAGATAGGCGTTCACGCCGATCCCCACGGCCGGGGCGTTGGAGGTCGCTGCGTCGCGCGAACCGCCGATGATCGGGATCGAGCTACATCCGGCCAGGGCCAGGCTCGATGCCATCAGGACCAATGCTGCGCCGCGAACCACAGCCGACTGGGTGGCCATTCAGGACTCTCCGTTCAGATTCAACCTCATCGCTCCCGGATAGAAGCGCATGCGTCGCCCCGGATCGCACCGACCCGGAACTGTCCGTCCTATAGCACGGGGAAAAGGGGCAAAGACAAGGCAAAGCCGCATCTGCGGCCCGGAGGGCGGGACTCGCCAGCCGGGACATGGCGACATGTTCGGAATTCGCGTGACGCTTGCGCCACACGACAGAACGGAGTCGCGATGCGCGCAACCCTTGGCGCGGGTTTGCATTGACCGTCCATGCGGCCAGTGTCTTAGTTTCAAGCTGTAGTGTCTTAGTTTCAAGCTGTAATGCGCCGGGGTCGGCTTTTGCCGGTCACTGACGCCAACCAGAGTCGAAGGCTCAAAGGGCAGGACATGCGCCAGACGCGCACAGGACAGGTCAAGGCACAGCGCGCCCGCACGGGTGTGACCCTCAGCCTTTCGCTCGCCCTGGTGCTCGGGGGAGCGGCCCTGACTCTCACGCCTGCGACGGCTGAAGCCCAGACCCGCCCGACACCTCGGGCCCAGACGCCAAGCGTGTCGCTCAGCGACGCCGATCGCGCGGCCCGCACTGGCCAACGTCGCGGACTGCGCGTGAACGAGAGCGGCCGCTGGGGCCTGGACTTCAATCTCAGCCCGCCTGTCGGTCGCGAAGCCGAGTGGGGCGATGTGGAAGCCGGCGCCTATTACCGCGTCAATCCCAGCCTGCGCGTCGGCGCCTCGGCCGGGCTGGCGGTCGCTGATCCCGACCCGGCCCGGGTCCGCGAATCTGACGCCCGCGCCCAGCCGCGCGTTCGCCTCGAGAGCATTTTCCGCTTCTGAGTGCGCAGTTCAGACTGCGCTGAACGCCTTCATCACACCGTCAATCGCCGCCAGCCCGCACAGACCGGTGTCCGCCAGTGTGGGCGCCGTCTCCGACGTGATCCCACCGAGGCCGTAGGTCGGCAGTGGCAGGCGCGCGACCCGACGGGCGACCTCCGCGATCCCCAACGGGTCCCGATCCACGCTCGCGCCCCCCGCCCGAAACACGGGTGACAGGATGACGGCGTCCAGCGCCTCGCTCTCGGGCACAGCGGCATCCCTATGCAGGGCGGCGCTTATGATCCACGTCGGATGACGAGACCGCAGCGCCCCGGCCTGTTCCAGATCGCGTTCGGGCAGGTGCACGCCGTCCGCCTCAATGGCCTCGGCCAGTTCGGCGTCCTGACCGATCAGCAGCCGCACCCCCCGGTCGGTCGTCACACGTCGCAAATGCCGCGCCTCCTCTGCCATTTCGGGTCGGCCAAAGCCGCGATAGACCACCCCGGCCCCCCGGGGCAGGCGCACGGCGATCTCCCAGGCCCGGGGCGTGCGAACCGGGTCGGTAAAGAACAGCAGGGGCGGCAGGGAGGCGACACCCGGGCTGACAGCCGCCGCCGCCCGGTTTAGAGCCTGTGCCGTCTGCCAGAGCTGGTTTTCGTCCGGATCGCCCGTCATGTCCTCCTCATCGCCTGTCTCCGTCCCCGCGTCCATCGCCGAGCGTCTGGCCGACGCACGGGCGCGGATCGACGCTACGGCCCGCGACGCCGGGCGCGATCCGGCCGCCGTCACCCTTGTCGCCGTGACCAAGACCCAGCCGTGGGGGCGGGTGAAGGCCATCCTTGACGCCGGGCAGGCCGTATTCGGCGAGAACCGGGTGCAGGAGGCGGACAGTCGCTGGGGCGCGCCCGAGGCTGCAGGCCATTCTGTAGAACTGCGGCTGATCGGTCCGTTGCAGACCAACAAGGCCGAGGCGGCCCTGGCCCGCTTTGACATCATCGAGACCCTGGACCGCGAGCGTCTGGCCGAGGCGCTGGCGCGGGCCGCCGACAAGCTGGGCAAGCGGCCGCGCGTGCTGATTCAGGTCAATACCGGTGAGGAACCCCAGAAGGCGGGTCTTGCGCCGCGCGACGCCGACGTCTTCATCGCCCGGGCGCGCGAGGTGCACGGTCTGGCGGTCGAGGGTCTGATGGCCATTCCTCCGGTCGAGGAGGCCGCAGGTCCTCATTTCGCTCTGCTGGCCAAAATCGCCCGACGGAATGAGCTGCCGGTCCTGTCCATGGGCATGAGCGGCGATTTCGAGACTGCCATCCGCTTTGGCGCCACCCATGTGCGGCTGGGCACGGCCCTGTTCGGGACCCGCGATGCCGACTGAGAGACCGGAAAACGCAGGCCTGCCCTTGGCGTAGGGCCCGACGCTCGCCATTGTCATTATATGCCCACGTCCAAGACCCTGTTGATCATCGACGACGACGACGACCTGCGCGAGGCGCTCGCCGAACAGCTGGCCCTGCACGAGGAGTTCGTGCCCCGTCAGGCCGCCAATGCCACCGACGGCATCCGCATGGGCCGCGACTCACGGATCGATCTGATTTTGCTGGATGTTGACCTGCCGGACATGGACGGGCGCGAGGCCTGTCGCCTGTTGCGCAAGGCCGGGGTGTCTACCCCCATCATCATGCTGACCGGCCAGACCTCGGACTCCGATACGGTTCTCGGGCTGGACGCAGGGGCGAATGACTATGTGGCCAAGCCGTTCCGGTTTGCCGTGCTGCTGGCCCGCATCCGCGCCCATCTGCGAAGCCACGAACAATCCGAGGACGCCGTTTTCCGGATCGGCCCCTATGAATTTCGTCCGGCCGCCAAGACCCTGTCAGCCCCCGAGGGCCGCAAGATCCGGCTGACGGAGAAGGAAACCAATATCCTGAAATACCTCTATCGCGCCGGGGCCAAGGCCGTGTCGCGCGAGGAACTGCTGACCGAGGTCTGGGGCTATAACGCCGGGGTCACCACCCACACGCTCGAGACCCACATCTATCGCCTGCGCCAGAAGATCGAGCCCGAACCGGGTCAGGCCCGTATCCTGGTCACCGACCAGGGCGGCTACCGTCTCCAGCCCTAGGATTGCCAGCGTCCGGATTTGTCATCCCGGAAGCGCCGCAGGCCCTATCCGGGACGCCACTCGCTGAGCACGGTGCCGGAACTGCCATCCTCAAAGGCGACGCGGTCCAGCTGGACGGCGGCGATACAGACCGGGCGCTGGTCGATGCTGGCGGCGCGACAGCGAATGGCTCGGCCGTCGGGGAAGCTGGCGAACCGGCCCTCCAGCACGACCCGATAGCCCATGGGCGCGGGGACGGGCGCGCGGTCATCTTCGCCCCGCAGGGTAAAGCGATAGGCCTGTCCGTCGCGGCGGCCCAGACGCGAACTGTTGGTCTCATGGACCGAAGCCAGACCGACCGTCTGGGGGTCCGCCTGTCCGGTCCCACCCCCCAGCGGGTCGCGGTCGATCCGTTGCGGGCAGGTCTCGCTGCCCAGCCAGGGGCGGCTGAGCCAGAACCCCTCGACCGCTTCCCAGCGGTCGCCGGCGCCCGAACTGGTGATCAGGGCTGTGTCTGACCAGTCGTCCGGCGTCAGCGACAGGCGCAGCGTTTCATTCTCCGGGCCCCAGGCCAGGGTCGGCACCCCGGCGTCGGGGGAGCGGGCCGTGCCCTCAGCATCGGCAGGCGTGGCCAAGGCTGCCGGCTTCGGACGCCCGCAGCCGAACGGCAGGCGGATGGCAAAGGTGCGGCCGACCAGCGGGTCTGGTCCGCTGACGGTCGTGCCGATGGCATAGGCCGAACCGGCCCGTGATATGGCGCCCAGAAAGGCCGACCGGTCGAGCGTGGTCGGGGTCGCAATCTCAGGCTCGGGCACCGGCGTCTCGACGATCGGTTCCGCGTCCACGGGCTGTTCGCGCGGTTCGCGATCGCACTGGGCCAGACCCACGGCCATCACGGATGCCATCGCCAGACGGGCGACAGGCAGATCGCGGATCGATTTCATCGTGTCATTCCCAAGCATCCCAAATCTTTAGCACAGTCTGCCTTCAAGACGAATTTCCGTGACCTGTATTGACGCCAGCTTCAGGGGCGCGTCTTCAGGGACGGATGACTCTCGATCAGATCATAGCCCTTGGCGTCCTGGTGACCGTGGTCGGCGTGCTTATCCACGGACGGGTGCGCGCGGATGTCGTGGCCCTGGCCGGGGCGGCGGTGCTGCTGCTTCTGGGTGTGGTGCGGCCCGTCGAAGTGCAGGCGGCCTTTGCCAGCCCGGCCGTCATCGCCCTCGCCTCGCTGTTCGTCATCGCCTACGCCATTGAGCTATCCGGCCTGCTCGGTCTGCTGATCCGTCAGGCAACCAAGCTGTGCGCGCACCTGGGCGAGGCAGGGCTGTGGATCGTCATGATGTTGTGCGGCGCGGCGTCGGCCCTTCTGAACAACACGCCGATCGTGGTGCTGGCGGCGCCGGTCATCAAGGACGTGGCCGAAACACTAAATCGCTCGCCGAAGCGGTTCCTCATTCCGCTCAGCTACATCAGCATCATGGGTGGCTCCTGCACCCTGATCGGCACCTCGACCAATCTGCTGGTCAATGACATGGCCAGAAACGTCGGACAGCCGGTCTTCACCCTGTTCGAGATCACGCCGGTGGGTCTGGCCATCGCCGTCTGTGGCGCGCTCTGGCTGTATTTCGTGGGCGCCCGCCAGTTGGGACGCGCGGTTGCCGACGATGAGGCCGAGGCCCTGCGCCGCAAGCGCGCCGAGGAGGCCCGGATCGAGGCCGAGACCCAGCGAGCGGCGCGGCGCTTTCGCCTGCCGTTCAACCTGCCGCGTGTTGGCGAGCCCCGCCCGTTGGACAACGGGTCTGGCGATGCCCAGCTGGGGGACATCAAGCTCTATGCGGCCGCCGATCGGCCATTCGACTTCAAACGGGCCATGGTGTCGCTGAGCATCTTCGTGGCGGTCGTGCTGGCCGCCGGCATGGGCTGGATTCCGATCGCCGCAGCGGCCTTTGGTGGCGCGGTGGCGCTGATCCTGCTGCGGATCCTGACCGCCGAAGAGGCCTATTCCGGCCTGCGGCCCGACATTCTGTTGCTGATCGCGGGCATGGTCGTGCTCGGCATCGCCATTGAGGTCACCGGCCTCGGCCAGAGCGGGGCCACCCTGCTGATCGACGTCATCCGGCCGTTCGGACCGTTGGCGGCGCTGATCATCTTGTATGGCGTGACCCTGGTCGCCACCGAGCTGCTGTCCAATGCCACGGTGGCGGTGCTGATCACGCCGGTGGCCGTGGCCCTTGCCGTCAGCCTGGGCGTGGATCCTCGCCCGTTCCTGGTGGCGGTCATGATGGCGGCTTCGGCGGCTTTCGCGACCCCGTTCGGTTATCAGACCAATGTGCTGGTCTATCAGCTGGGCGGCTACAGCTATATGGACTTCGTCCGCATCGGGGTGCCGCTCAATCTGATCACCTGGGTCGCGGCCATGGTCGCCATCCCGATCTTCTTCCCGTTCTGACGCCCTAGACGTCCAGGTCGACGCTGACCGGCGCGTGGTCGCTGGGGCGCTCCCAGGCCCGCACCGGCTCGTGGATGCGCGCCGAGCCGGGAACCACGGCCGGGGTCAGCCCGGGCGAGGTCCAGATGTGGTCCAGCCTCAGCCCCCGATTCGACTTGCGGAAGTCCTGGGCCCGGTAGCTCCACCAGCTGGCCAGTTTTTCAGGATCGGGGAAGGCGTCGCGGATCACATCGCTGAAGCGCCCGGCCTGCTGCAGCCGGGTCAGGGTCTCGATCTCGACCGGGGTGTGGCTGACGACCTTCAGCATATGGCGGTGGTTCCAGACGTCGAATTCCCCCGGGGCGATGTTGAAATCGCCGGCCAGAAGCAACCGGGCGTCCGGGTCCCGACGCTCGATGTGGGCCGTCAGCCGCTCGTAGAAATCCATCTTGTGATCGAATTTCGGATTGAGGGCGCGGTCGGGTAGGTCGCCGCCCGCGGGAATGTAGAAATTCTGGATCTCGACGCCCTTGACCGTCGCCGACACGCAGCGCGCATGCCCTTCGCGGCAAAGGCCGAGGTTCGGTGCTTCCTCCAGCGGCAGGCGACTGGCGATGGCCACCCCGTGCCAGCCCTTCTGGCCCCCGATCTTCAGATGCGGCAGACCCATGTCTTCAAAGGCGCGCACCGGGAACTGGTCGTCGGTGCATTTGATCTCCTGCAGCAGCAGGACGTCTGTGCCGCTTTCGCTCACATAGCGGGCGACCTGGTCGATGCGCAGGCGGACGGAGTTGATGTTCCAGGTGGTCAGGCGAAGGGTCATGCGCCCGGCTTAGCAGGGGTTTGTGAGCCCGCGCAAAAAAACGCCCGGCCGCAAGACCGGGCGCCTTCAGAGGTGTCTCTGCCGCAGGGAGGGGGATGACATCCGTAGCGGTCAAATGGCTGCTGCCAGCCTGTTGTCATTATGCAACGTCAAATCGAAAACGTCAAACGCCCGTTATAGCCCCGCTTCCTGTTGCGGTTCCGACACGGTTCGTCCGTCAGGCGTATGCGTCAACGATTGCGTCCGGGGCGGCGGGTCGGGTCGCGAAGCTGGAACAGGCTGTTCGACAGGCCGCCCGCAGGCCGCAGCGTGGTCAGCTGGGTGCGGGTCCGCGCGCCCTGGGCATCGACCACCGTCCACTCCTGCAGCCGCATCGGATCGCCGGCAAAGGCCAGGGTGACTGAACCGTCGTTCGGGCGGCGGGAATCGCGTGCGACCAGCGCAAAGGCTCCGGACTCCCGACGCACGACCCGGTCGATCCGCACGCCCTGGTCCAGCCGGACCTCGCGTGACAGGAAGGTCGACAGCGGTGTCTCGCTCAGCGGCACCTGACGGAACACCTCGAGGCGCGGGTCATAGCGCATGACATTGTTGCCGTCCGAGACGACCAGCAGGCCCTCGGGGTTGGTGTACTCAAAGCGCATCTTGCCGGGGCGCTGCAGCCAGAACCGGCCGGTCCGGCGCTGGCCACCCGCGCCCGTCTCGACAAACTCGCCCTGGGCCGAGGTCAGGCCGCGCAGATAGGTCTGGGCGCGGGCCACCACGGCTTGATCGGCGGCCGACAGGCCCGCCTGGGCCATGACCGAGGGCGCACTGACCAGCAGGCCGGTCACCCCCAGGGCGGCACCGAGGCCGAAATCGCGGCGGGACAGGATGTGAGGCGTCGTCATGAAATCATCCTTGAAAGTGAAGTGGATCGAGGCTCAAGCATCCCCGGTCCACAAGGCGCGGTCATGGCTCCAGCCTGACCATATTCCGGCGCTGCGATGAAGCCCCGTTCATCGGAAACGGACCCGGCACCGCACCGGCCCGGAACAACGCGCGCCGCCTCTGCCGGTTCATCCCTCAAGCAGCGAGCGACCGTGTCGCGAGCGTTAGGGCCACTCCTAAAGAGGCGGCGGTCCGGCCAGCACGTCGCGCTTGCCGGCATGGTTGGCGGGGCTGACCACGCCTTCCTGCTCCATGCGCTCGATCAGGGTGGCGGCGCGGTTATAGCCGATCTGCAGGCGACGCTGGACGTAGGAGGTCGAGGCCTTGCGGTCGCGGGTGACCACAGCCACCGCCCGGTCATAGAGGTCATCCCCGGTCCCACCTCCGTCGTCGCCCCCGTCGCCGCCGTCGCCGTCCGGCTCGTCGGTGATCAGGTCCAGATAGTCGGGGGACCCCTGCGCCCGCAGGTGGGCACAGACTTCCTCGACCTCGCGGTCGGTCACGAACGGGCCGTGCAGCCGGGTGATGCGGCCGCCGCCGGCCATATAGAGCATATCGCCCTGGCCCAGCAGCTGCTCGCCGCCCTGTTCGCCGAGGATGGTGCGGCTGTCGATCTTGGAGGTGACCTGGAAAGAAATCCGGGTCGGGAAGTTCGCCTTGATCGTGCCGGTGATCACATCGACCGACGGGCGCTGCGTCGCCATGATCAGGTGAATGCCCGCCGCGCGGGCCATCTGGGCCAGACGCTGTACCGCGCCCTCGACGTCCTTGCCGGCCACCAGCATCAGATCGGCCATCTCGTCCATGACCACGACCAGATAGGGCATGGGTTCGGGCCGGATCTTCTCGGATTCATAGACCGGGCGGCCCTGGTCGTCGAAGCCGGTCTGGACGGTGCGCTCGAAATGCTCGCCCTTGGCCTGGGCTTCCTTGGCGCGCGCGTTATAGCCGGCGATGTTGCGCACCCCCAGCTTGGACATGCGGCGATAGCGGTCCTCCATCTCGCGGACCGTCCACTTCAGCGCCACGACCGCCTTCTTCGGGTCGGTCACCACCGGGCTGAGCAGGTGGGGAATGCCGTCATAGACGCTGAGCTCCAGCATCTTGGGGTCGATCATGATGAAGCGGCACTCGTCGGGGCTGAGGCGGTACAGGATCGACAGGATCATGGCATTGACCCCCACCGACTTGCCCGAACCGGTGGTGCCCGCGATCAGCAGGTGCGGCATGCGCGCCAGATCGGCGACATAGGGCTCGCCGCCGATGGTCTCGCCCAGCGCCAGCGGCAACAGGTGGGCGGGCTTGTCATATTCGCCCGAGGCCAGAAGGTCGCGCAGATAGACGGTTTCGCGCTTGGCATTGGGCAGTTCGATGCCGATGGCATTGCGTCCCTGCACCACACTGATGCGACAGGCGCGGGCCGACATGGAGCGGGCAATGTCGTCGCTCAGTGCCACCACGCGTCCATGCTTGACCCCCGGAGCGGGCACCAGTTCGTACAGCGTGACGACCGGGCCCGGCCGGATCTGGTCGATGGTGCCGCGCACGCCGAACTCCTGCAGCACTTCTTCCAGCAGGCGGGCGTTCTGCTTCAGCGCGGCCTCGTCGACGGCGCCAACGCGTTTTTCCGGCTTGGCCAGTGTGGCCAGCGACGGCAGGTCAAAGGCGCCCGGCGGTCGCACGAAATCAAAGGTCCGCTGGTCGACATCGGCGTCCTTGCGGGCGGCACGGGTCGCCTTGGTCGGGGCGACGCGCGGCTCGGATACGTCGGTCGTGCGGGCCGCAGCGGGCGCGGGCTCACGCACCGGGGCGGCCTCGGGATCGACCGGTTTGGGGCGGGGCGGGGCGCGTCGCACGGGCTTGGCGCGGGCCGTCTCGGCGGGCGTAGCCGCGCGTGTGCGGGCCCGACCCCGGATCCAGTCCAGCCCGTCGCTCAGATCGGCCGGACGCAGGCCCAGGGCATGGCCCAATGCCGTCAGGGCTCCGCCCAGAAACATCAGGCCCAGCATCATGCTGACGATCCAGCTGTTGCCCGGCAGGCCCAGCGCATTCAGTCCGGCGACAATCACCCCGCTGAACCCGTCGCCCGACAGGCCGCCCATGCCGGTCACCAGCGGCCAGATCGCCGGCGGCGTCGGCGTCGACAGGGCGGCAGCCAGCGCCAGCACGCCCAGCGTCGCGGTCAGGCTGCGCATCGGCGTCACCACCAGCCGATGACGCAGGGTGTCGCCCACGGCCATGGCCAGGCCGAAAGCGAGCAGCAGCAGGGCGGCCGGCCAGGCCGCCAGACCCAGACCCTGCATGAACAGATCAGCGATCACCGCCCCCTGCTCGCCCAGCCAGTTGGTCGGGGCATGGGTCGAGGCGGCATTCCAGCTGGGATCGTTGCGGTTCCACGAGATCAGGGCGATCAGCAGCAGCACCGACAGCAGGGCCTGCAGCATGCCGCGAAAGCGCACGATCGCCGGCGCCTGCCAGACGATGCGGGCGCTCAGCCAGATCCGGTGACTGATGGCGAGGGCAGCGGACATGGGCGGGTAGACCCCTAGCGAACGAAACAGCGACGAAACACCGACAGGGTGGCAGAGGGAGGGTTAAGGGGCTGTTTACCTCGCCACGGATCGGACCCTCTTTCGGGGGCCTTTCGCCGCACTGGACGGAAGCGGGCGAGAGCGCGACAAGGGGTCATGAGTGATATCGCCTACACAGATGTTCTGATTGCGGGCGCGGGCCTGGCCGGGGCCAGTCTGGCGCTGGCCCTGTCGCGCGAAGGGTTCGAGGTGACGCTGGTGGATCCCCAGCCGTTCGAGGCCCAGCTGGCACCAACATTCGACGGGCGATCGACCGCCATCGCCTTTTCCACCTACCGGATGCTCCACACCCTCGGTCTGGGTCAGGATCTGGCGCCCCACGCCTGCCGCATGGACCGGATTCTGGTGACCGACGGGCGCCGGCCCGGCGCCTCGGCCAAAGCGCCTGACCCGGCCTATCTCCGCTTCGACGCCGATGAGATCGGCGACGCCACAGGCGGCGAACCGCTGGGCTATATGATCGAGAACCGCCGCCTGCGCGTGGCGCTGGCCCGCGCCCTGGGCGAAACCGATGTGACAATACGGGCGCCGGTGGGGGTAAGCGGGGTCGAAACGGGGCTGGGCCGCTCGACCGTCACCCTCAGCGACGGCTCACAGGTGCGGGCTGCCCTGGTGGTCGGGGCGGAAGGGCGCCGTTCCGTGGTGCGCGACGCGGCCGGGATCGGCGTCATCCGACAGGCCTATGGCCAGAGCGGTGTCGTCGCCACCGTGCGTCTGGCCGCCCCGCATGAGGGCGTGGCCCATGAATATTTCCTGCCGGGCGGGCCGTTTGCCATCCTGCCCCTCACCGATCAGCGCGCCAGTCTGGTCTGGACCGAACCGACCCGGGCGGCCGAGGCCCTGCGCGGCGCATCGGACGCCGCCTTCCTGTCCCACCTGAACCGGCGGTTCGGGGATTTCCTCGGAACAGCCCGGTCCGAGGGCCCACGCTTCGTCTATCCGCTGGACCTCAGCCTCGCCACGGCCATGGTCGCGCCGCGCATCGCCCTGATCGGCGATGCCGCCCACGGGGTGCATCCGGTGGCGGGACAGGGGCTGAACATGGGGCTAAAGGACGTCGCGGCCCTGACCGAGGTGCTGGCCGACGCGCGGCTGCTGGGTGAGGATATCGGCGCCGAGCCCGTGCTGGACCGCTATGCCCAGTGGCGGCGCTTTGACACGGTCGCCCTGACGCTGGCCTTTGATGCCTTCGTCCGGCTGTTCTCGAACGACATCGCCCCGGTCCGGGCCGTGCGGGATCTCGGCATGGCCGCCGTCAACCGCATTGCCCCCCTGCGCCGGGCCTTCATGCACGAAGCGGGCGGCGCCACCGGTGACCTGCCCAAACTGCTGCGGGGTGAGGCGGTCTAGGTTCTGAACTCATAAAG
>NZ_DDOD01000006.1:0-50500 GCF_002341485.1 Brevundimonas sp. UBA2503
AAGCCCGAGGCCCTGCTGCACCGCGTGCTGCTGGCCTCGACCCGGCCCGGCGATGTGGTGCTGGACCCCTTCTTCGGCACCGGCACGACCGGGGCCGCAGCCAAGCGCCTGGGCCGCCACTACATCGGCATCGAGCGCGAGGATGACTACATCCGCGTGGCCGAAAAGCGCCTCGCTGCCGTCGTGCCCGCCAACCCCGAAGACCTGGCTGTCATGGGCTCCAAACGGTCCGAACCGCGCGTGCCCTTCGGCGCCCTGGTCGAGGCCGGCCTGCTGCGGCCCGGCGACCGCCTGTACGCCCCCGACGGCTCGCGCGAGGCCCGCGTCCGCGCCGACGGCAGCCTGATCCACGGCGACCTGACCGGCTCGATCCACAAGCTTGGCGCCCTGATGGAAAACGCCCCCGCCTGTAACGGCTGGACCTACTGGCGCTTCAAGACCGATCAGGGCTTCAAGTCCATCGACACCCTGCGCGCCGAAATCCGCGCGGCGATGTAGGGGATAGCTCCTCCCCCGTTCACGGGGGAGGGGGACCGCCGAAGGCGGTGGAGGGGGCGGACAGGGCACGCCGTCTTCCCAAGCGCCTTCAGACTGCAGACTTTCAAACGCCTTAGGTGCGGTCGCCCCCTCCACCACTCCGTGGTCCCCCTCCCCCGCTGCGCTGGGGAGGATCAGGCAGCCAGCGCCCGCACCAGCACCTTTCTGAACACCGTCGGCAGGGTCGCCTCGGCCTCAGCCACCTCGCGCCAGATCAGGTCGGCCTGCCCTTCGGCGCGCATCACCTCCAGCTCCAGCTCGAAATGGGTGAAGACGTGGCGCACCGTGCCGGCCTCGACCCAGTCGGCGACGACGGGCGGTCCGCTGGCCTCCCCGGCATCCCAGCCCGAGGTCGGCAGGCCCAACATTCCGCCCAGCAGGCCCTTGTCCGGCCGTTTGACCAGACCGACCCGGCCGGCCTTGTCGACCAGTACCCAGACCACGCCCTCGCGCCGGGGCTTGGGCACCTTGGCCAGCTTCTTCGGCCAGGCCTCGGGCGGGCCGCTGGCCCGTGCCTGACAGTCCCCGGCTAGCGGACACTGCCCGCACAGCGGTGATCGCGGCCGACAGATGCGCGACCCCAGATCCATCAGGGCCTGGGCCCAGTCGCCGGGGTCGAAATCCTCCGGCTCCGGCGTCAGGGCATCGGCCAGCACCCGCAGTTCGGGGCGGGCCTTCGGCAGGGGCGTCTCGACGGCGAACAGGCGCGCCATCACCCGTTCGACATTGCCGTCGACCACCACAGCCCGACGGCCAAAGGCGATCGCCGCGACGGCTGCCGCCGTATAGGCCCCCAGCCCCGGCAGGGCGCGCAGCTCCGCCTCGGTATCAGGAAACACCCCGCCATGGTCGCGCGCCACCGCCCGGGCACAGGCCAGCAGGTTGCGCGCCCGGGCGTAGTATCCCAGCCCGGCCCACGCCCCCATGACGGCCCCGTCCTCGGCCGCCGCCAGCGCCCTGACCGTCGGCCAGCGCGTGGTGAAGGCCTCGAAATAGGGCGTCGCATGCGGCACGGTGGTCTGCTGCAGCATCACCTCCGACAACCAGACGCGATAGGGGTCAGCCCGCTCCGCAGATCCCGGTGCCATGCGCCACGGCAGGTCCCGGGCATGGACGCCATACCAGTCCATCAGCGCGCTGCGGATCGTGGCCAGTCTGTCAGAATCGGGAGGGCTCATCGTCTCCAGCATAGGAGCGCATGACATCCCGGGGTATAGTGACACCATGCCCCGCCCGCTGCCCACGGAAGACGAAGCCCGCGCCATCCTGGCCCGCCGCAAGACCCGGCCCCTGCCCCGTCCTGCCCCGCGTGTCGGCCGGGCGCTGGAAAAGCTGATCCGCACCCTGGACGACCGCTACGGCCGGGGGGCTGACGCGCTTGACGCCCGCTGGCCCGAAATCGTCGGCGAACGGCTGGCCGCCGTCACCCGTCCCCAGAAACTGACCCGCCCGCGCAAGGGTGCAGACGGTCAATCGACCGGTGTCACACTGGAGCTTCGGGTGGCCGGCCCCGCCGCCCTGCTGGTCCAGCATCAGTCGGCGGACATTCTGGAGCGGGTCAATCTGTTCCTTGGCCAGAGCGCGGTCGAACGCCTGCGCATCGCCCAGGGACCGATCGGCCCGCGCGCCGCACGCTCGCACGCACCCCTGACCAAACCTGCCGCCCCTCCCCCGCTCGGTGCTGCCGACGAAGCCGCACTCAGGGCCTCGGTCGCCGCGGCCCCCGCGCCACTGGCCGCAGCCCTCGAACGGCTGGGCCGCAGCGTGCTCAATCGGCGCAGCGGCAGGCCCTAGAACAAAACTTTGCCGCAAGGCGTCTCGACAAAGCCGGGGCGGGGTCCTAGCCAAGGACTCGCTGTATATGACCCGCCTTTCGCGCGCTGACCGTCAAGAGGATTGACCCATGTCCACCGGCCCCAAGACCGCCCGCTTCCGTTTCAGCGCCATGAGCCGCCGCGCTGCCATGACCGGCGCCGCCCTCGCTGCCATGGGCACGCTCGCTGCCTGCGGCGGGTCCGACGGTGGACAGGCGGCCCAGGGCGACATGGCCAAGGGTGCCCCTGAAGGGGCCAAGGTCACGGTCGTGGAATACGCCTCGGTCACCTGTGGTGCCTGCGCGGGCTGGCAGGAGCAGGTCTGGCCCGAGTTCAAGGCCAAATATGTCGACACCAATCAGGTACGCTTCATCTTCCGGGAGTTCCCGACCCCGCCCGCCGATGTCGCCGCCGCCGGCTTCCTGCTGGCCCGCTGCGCCGGTGAGGATCGATATTTCGAAGTGGTCGAGGAAATCATGGCCAGCCAGCGCGAGTGGGGACAGGGGATCCCGCCGGCCGCCACCCTCAGCCGCATCGCCACCTCCGTCGGCCTCAGCGAGGAAGAATACCGCACCTGCGTCACCGACCCCGAGGCCCTGGCCGCCCTCGAAGGTCGCATTCAGTCCGCCCGATCTGAAGGCGTGACCGCCACCCCAACCTTCTTCGTCAACGGGACGCGCGTGCCGAACAGCTCGATGGAAACCCTCTCGGCCGCCGTCGACGCCGAACTGGCCAAGTAAACCTCATGCGCGTCGCGGGTCTTGCCACACTGACTGCTCTGGCGGTTCTCGCCCTGGGCCAGCCCGCGCTGGCCCAGCAGGCAGTGCGGCCGGCCCCGCCGCCCATGGCCGCGCCCGAGCGGGTGCTGGCGGTCGATCCCGCTGATCGCACCCTCGGCCGGGAAGACGCCCCCGTGACCCTGACCGCCTATCTTTCGACGGTCTGCAGCCACTGCGCCACCTGGCATGAGGCGGACTTCCCCGAGATCAAGCGTCGCCTGATCGACACCGGTCAGGTTCGTGTCGTCTGGCGCGACCTGCCGACCAATCCCCCCGAGCTGGCCTTGGCCGGAGCCGTATTGGCCCGCTGTGCGGCACCCGAACATTATGACGACGCGCTGGGCGCCCTGTTCCGGGGTCAGGCGACCTATCTGCAAAGCGGAAACGTCGATGGCTGGCTGATCTCAGCCGCAACAGCCGCGGAATTGCCGCTCGATCAGGCCCAGGCCTGCGTCAGCGACGACGCTCGCTACGCCGAGATCGAGACCCGCGCCCGTCAGGCCTCCAGCCTGGGTGTGCGCAGTACGCCGACCCTGTTCCTCGACGGTGTCGTGACGTCGGCCCGCACGGCCGACGAGATTGAGGCCGCCATCGCCGGTCAGCCGCGTCCCGCACCCCCTTCGGCCGACTGACGCCCCGGCCCGATGCAGTTCCAGCGGCTCAGGCTTGTCGGGTTCAAATCCTTCGTCGATCCGACCGAGGTGCACATCACCCCGGGCCTGACCGGCATTGTTGGACCGAACGGCTGCGGCAAGTCCAATGTGCTGGAATCCCTTCGCTGGGTCATGGGCGCCAACTCCGCAAAGGCCATGCGCGGTCAGGGCATGGACGACGTCATCTTTGCCGGGGCCGCCGACCGCCCGGCGCGCAGTCACGCCGAGGTCTCGCTCAGCATCGACAATGCCCAGCGCCGCGCGCCGCAGCCCTTTACCGATTCCGCCGTGCTCGAGGTCTCGCGCCGTATCGACCGGGGTCAGGGCTCGACCTACCGCATCAACGGCAAGGAGGTCCGCGCCCGCGACGTCCAGCTGCTGTTCGCCGACGCCTCGACCGGGGCCAACTCGCCCGCCCTCGTGCGTCAGGGTCAGATCTCCGAGCTGATTGCCGCCAAGCCCCAGAACCGCCGCCGCATTCTGGAAGAGGCCGGGGGCGTCTCGGGTCTGCACACCCGCCGGCATGAGGCCGAGCTGCGCCTCAAGGCCGCCGAGACCAACCTCGACCGGCTGGACGACATCGGCAAGGAGCTGGAAACCGCCCTTACCCGCCTGAAGCGCGAAGCCCGTCAGGCTGAGAAATACCGCAAGATTTCCGCCGAGATCCGGGCCCTGCAATCCGCCGTGCTGCTGGCCCGCTGGAAGGAAGCCGTCCAGGCTCGCGACGACGCCACAGCCGCCCTGCGCGAGGCGGAGGTCGAGGTCGGCAAGACCGAGGTCGCCTCGGCCCACGCGCGGACCGAGGCCCTCAAGGCGCAGGAAGGCCTCAAGCCCGCCCGCGAAGAAGATGCGGTGGCCGGCGCCGTCCTGCACCGGGCCACGCTGGAGCGCGACCGTCTCGACATGGCCGAACAGGCCGCCCGCGCCGAGGTCGAACGACTGGAGCGCGAGGCCGCCCGCATCGCCGCCGACCTCGCCCGCGAAACGGCCATGGCGGGCGATGCCGAGAGCGAACTGACCCGCCTGTCCGACGCCGTGGCGGCGCTCGAGGCCGAGATCGAGGCCGCACCGACCCGTGGCCCCGAACTGGACCGCGCCCTCGAACAGGCCGAGTCTGCCCGCCAGACCGCCGAGGCCGAGGTAGAACGGCTGACCTCCGAACTGGCCGCCGTCGAGGCGCGCGCCCGCGCCGAAGCCGCCCGACGTCAGGAGGCCGAAACCCGGCTGGCACGCCTCGAGGCCTCCCGCGCCCAGACCGCCGCCGAGCGTGAGGCGCTCGCCCCCTCCGACACCCCCGAGCAGGCCGAGGCCGACGCGACGCTGGTCCGCGCCCAGGCCGATCTGGCCGCCGCCCGCGAGGCCGTCGAGCAGGCCGAGGCCGACCGTGCCGAGCTGGCCCGTGCCGAACAGGATGCCCGCACCACCGCCCGCACGCTCGAGGACAAGCTGGGCCGTCTGCAGACCGAGGCCCGGGGCCTCGCCCAGCTTCTGGCCCGCGGCAAGCGCGACCACCCCCCGGCCCTCGATTCCGTTCAGGCTGCCCGCGGCTATGAGGCGGCGCTGGCCGCAGCCCTGGGCGAAGACCTGGACGCCGCCCTCGACCCCGCCGCCGCCGCCCACTGGTCCGGGGCCGAGGCCGCGCCGCCCGTCTGGCCTGAGGGCGTCGCCCCCCTGTCCGATCACGTCACGGCCCCCGAGGCCCTGTCGGCGCGTCTGGCGTGGTGCGGGGTTGCCCCGGCCGATCGGGCTCCGCACCTGTCGCGCCTGCTGCCCGTCGGCGCCCGTCTGGTGACGGCAAAGGGCGACCTCTATCGCTGGGACGGGCTGGTCGTCCGGGCCGAGGCCCCCCGCCCCGCCGCCATCCGCCTTGAACAGCGCACCCGCCTGTCCGAGGTCGAGACCGAGATCGATCAGGGCCGCCCGGCACTGGACGCCGCCCAGACCGAGCTGAAATCCCTCACCGAACGCCTTCGGGGCGCCGACGAAGCGGTCAAGGCTGCCCGCCTCGTGCCGTTCACCCTCGACAAGGCCGTCGCCGCCGCCCGCGACCGGGTCGAGGCCCTCGCCCGCGACACCGCCCGCCGCGAAGCCCGCGCCCAGTCGCTGGATGAGTCCCTGGCCCGCCTCGACACCGAGATCGCAGCGGCCGTCACGGCGGTCGAGGACTCCCGCGCCATCGAGAGCCCCGCCACCTCGCCCGACGAGCTCCGGGCCCGGGTTGCCGAGGCCCGGGCCGCGTCCGAAACCGCCCGCACCGCCACCGCCCAGGCCCGGCTTGAGCGCGACACCGAGGCCCGCGCCGTCGAGGGCCGCACCCGTCAACTGCAAACCCTGACCCGCGAGCGTGATGCCTGGTCCGGCCGAGGCCAGGAGGCCCGCACCCGCCTGTCCGCCCTCGAAGCCGAACAGGCCACCACCGCCGATCAGCTCAAGGTCGCCGCTCAGGCCCCGGAGCAATTCACGGGCAAGCGCAATGCCCTGCTGGACACCCTGACCGCTGCGGAAACGCGCAAGAAGGCCGCGTCTGACGCCCTGTCCGTGGCCGAAACCCGCGCCACCGAAGCGGACCGGGCATCTCGCGCGGCCGACGCCGCTGCTTCACAGGCCCGCGAGGCCCGCGCCGGTCTGGTCGAGCGCGCCCGCGCGACCGAGGACGCCCTCGACCTCGCCGTCAATCGCCTCCGCGAAACCTCTCAGCTGACGCCCGAAGCCCTTGAAGCCAAGCTGTCGGAAGACGCTGTCGCCCGCCCCGCTGACGTTGCCGGTGCCGAAAGCCTGCTGGCCGGACTGGAGCGCGAGCGCGAGCATCTGGGCGCCGTCAATCTGCGCGCCGAGGAGGAGGCCGGCGAATACGCCGACCGGCTGGAAGCCATGCGCACCGAACGGGCCGACCTGACCGGCGCCATCGCCCGCCTGCGCGACGGCATCGACGAACTGAATGCCGAGGGCCGCGAACGCCTGCTGGCCGCCTTCGACATCATCAACGACAACTTCAAGGCCCTGTTCGAGGCCCTGTTCGACGGCGGTCAGGCCGAGCTGAAACTGGTCGAGAGCGACGATCCGCTCGAGGCCGGCCTCGAGATCTACGCCTGCCCCCCCGGCAAACGGCTGGCGGTCATGAGCCTGATGTCCGGCGGCGAGCAGGCCCTGACGGCCGCGGCCCTGATCTTCGCCGTCTTCCTCGCCAATCCGGCCCCCGTCTGTGTGCTGGATGAGGTCGACGCGCCTCTGGACGACGCCAATGTCGATCGCTTCTGCCGCATGCTGAACGAGATGCGCAACCGCACCGACACCCGCTTCATCGTCATCACCCACAATCCGGTGACCATGAGCCGCATGGACCGCCTGTACGGCGTCACCATGCCCGAACGCGGTGTCTCACAGCTCGTCAGCGTCGACCTGAAACAGGCCGAGAAGCTGGTGGCCTAACGCTTCAGCGCGGCCTTCAGATCGTCCATGATCGGGCCGATCAGGTGCCAGGGTTCCACGCAATAGCGGTGGAACAGGCGCCGGGGATCGACCGCCAGCCGGTACAGCCATTCCAGCCCCGCCTTGCCCATCCAGCGGGGCGCGGCCTTCTGAACCCCGGCCTCATAGTCGAAGGCGGCGCCGACGTTCAGCACCACACAGTCGGGCAGGGCGTCCAGATGGTCGGCGATCCAGATTTCCTGCCGGGGCATGCCCATACCGACCAGCAGCACCTGCGGCGCAAACTGGGCGACCTCGGCCACCAGTCGGCGGTTGTCCTCTGATCCCGGCGCCGCATCGAAATAGCCAGACCGAACTGCCAGATCGACACGACCGTGCCGCGCCTTCAGTCGCTCGGCCGCCATGTCGGCCACGCCCTCGGCGCCACCGATGAACATGACCCGCCAGCCCTTGCGATCGGCCAGGCTCCAAAAATGCTCGCGCCAGTCCAGATAGGTCGAGCGATGCTTGCGTCGTGTGCCGCGCCCCACCAGACGCCCGAAGGCGATCAGCGGCGTGGAGTCGATCTGCACCAGATCGGCCAGGGCGAAGAATTCGGCCACGCGCGGCTCGGTCCGGATCAGGTGCAGGCTGTGCAGATTGTGGTTGGCGATGACCGCCTTGACCTCGGCCTCGACCCAGGTCTCCAGCTGGTGCATGACCTCCTCGGGCCGCACCTTGTCCATCAACTGGCCCAGCAGGCGGATGCGTTCTCCCTCGCGACGAGCCAGCCGATGCGGTGCTCGCGACCGAACCCGCCGGTCCGGCGCGGCAACCACATTGGAAAGGGCCATCTGCTGGTCAAACATGGTGGGAAGATACAGCGGGCCTCTAAAAGCGGGATGATCGGATGCAGTTAATGAAATCCATCCCCGCGGCCCTCGTCGCCGGGATCGCACTGGCGGGATGCCAGACAGTCGCACTCGCGCCGGCAGGCCCGGAACTGCTTCTGACCGGGGTCGGCCGGTTTGCCATCTTCGCCGACCTTTCGACCCGCTCCCGCTCGGGCGATCAGGCCCGCATTCGGTCCCTTCAGGTGGCCGAACCGGGGTTCGAGGTCGAGGGTCAAGCTTTCTGGGGCGGCTGGTCCTGGTGGGCGTTCGACTGCGAGGCGCGCACCGCCGACCGACTGGATTTTGCCTCGGTCCTCGCCGACGGCGTCGAAGGTCCGTCCGTGCCGGAGGATCAGCCGCCCTTTCCCGTATCACCGGGCGGTGACGCTGAGGAAATGCTGACCGTGGCCTGCACAGGCACAGCCCCTGAGGGGCCGGTCCTTGGCAGTGTCGAGGCCGCCGTCGAAGAGGGCCATCGCCGGATCCTGATGTGACTTTCCGGTCCTAGGCAAGCTCCCCGTGATCCGTCATGGTCAGGAACAGTCAGGGGGGCCTGACAGGATTTTGCGGTACCAGAGGTACACGCAACAGGAGCACGATCATGCTGACCACCAAATTTACCCTCGCGGGCGGCATTGCTGCTCTCGCCCTGCTGGCCGCAGGCACGGCTTCGGCCCAAAGCGCACCGCTGAACTATCAGCAACATCTGACCTGCTCGGCCATGTTCTTCGCCTTCTCGAAGATCCAGGCCGACCCGGAAGACGTCAGCGCCCTTGAAGCCGCCACCGGCGTCATGCTGAACCGCGCCCAGGCCCTGCCGGCCGCCCGTGGCCTGTCGGAAGACCAGGTCATCGAGGCCGCCGTCGCCGAGGCCGTCCAGATCATGGAACGGGTCGACGCCCAGTCCGGGATGACCGCCAAGCAGCAGGTTATCTACAGCTGGGGTCCGGGTCTGGACCGCTGCCTCGAAGCCGTACTCGAAGAAGAATAGTCGATTCCTGACCTGATCAGTCTGCATCAGGCCCCGGCCAACGCCGGGGCCTGATGTCTTTCTGGCCTTCCCTTTCTCAACTTCGAGATAGTGATGATCCTCTCCTCCCTCATCGCCCTGTCACTGGCCTCCGTTGGTGCGCCCTCACAGGATCCGGCCATCGAGCCACTGGACCTCGACGACAGCATCGCCTGCGCCGGCATCTTCTTCGCCCATTCGCGTCAGCCCGAGATCGCAGCACTGGACGGTGTCCAGATCTATGAAGACATGACAGTCGTCTTCCTTGATCGTGCGGAAGCCCTCGGCGGTCGTGTGGGCCTGACCCGCGAGAACGTGATTGAGCGCGCGGCGGGTATTTCCGATCAACTGACCCGTATCCTGGCCCTCCAGGAAACGCCCGAAGCTCGCGAGTCCATGCTGGAGGACTGGTTCGAGGTCGAACAGCTGTGCGTCGCGGGCGGTCAGGTGCCGATCCCTGACGCCTGAGGCCGTTTAACCGGCGGAGGCCTCGACCAGATCGGCCAGCCGCGCCGCCGCATCCGGCAGAGCTACCGCGCTCGCCCCTTCCGCCATGGCTGCCAGACGGCCCGGCTCTCCCAGAATGCCCGACAGGGTCGCGGTCAAACCTTCGACGGTGAGATCATCCTCGAGGATCAGCACCGCCCCGCCCGCTTCGACCAGACCCCGCGCATTAAACCGCTGGTGGTCATCGGTGGCGATCTTCAGCGGCACCAGAACCGACGGCAGGCCGACCACCGCCAGCTCGGTGCAGGTCGAGGCCCCGGCCCTGCCGATGGCCAGATTCGCCTCGGCAAGCCGCGATGCCATGTCAGAAAAGAAGGGCGCGACCTCGGCCGCGACGCCCGCCCCGGCATAGATGGCGGCGGCGGCGTCCAGAAACTCCGGCCGTGCCTGCTGCACCACCTTCAGCCGCTTGCGCAGCGCCTCGGGCAGGGCCGCCACCGCGCGCGGCACGGTGTCCGACAGGATCCGCGCGCCCTGACTGCCGCCCGTCACCAACAGGTGGATGTCGCCCCCGGCACCCGGTGCACGATAGGCCTTGCCCGCCAGCTCCGCGATCGGCGGACGAACCGGATTGCCGACCACCTCCAGCCGGTCCTTCAGCCCGTCAGGCAGACGCCCCAGCGTGGGAAAGGCCGAGGCCACTGTCCCGACCCGTCCGGCCAGCAGCCGGTTGGTGCGCCCCAGCACCGCATTCTGCTCATGGATTAGCGTCGGCAGGCCCATGCTCATCGCCGCCAGCAGCGACGGGGCCGACGGATAGCCGCCAAAGCCCACCACCACCGAGGCCTCCAGCCGCCGAAACGCCTTGCGCGCCTGGGCCACGCCTATAGCAATCTTGACCCCGGCCTTCAGCAGGCCGATCGGCCCGCTGCCCGTCGCCGAGTCGAGCGCCAGTCGCTCGTCCGCCGGGAAATGCTCGGCAAAGGCCTGACCCCGCCGATCCGTGGCCAGCACGATCCGCCAGCCGCGCCGCGCCATCTCCTCGGCCAGCGCCTGGGCCGGAAACAGATGCCCGCCGGTTCCTCCGGCAGCAACGACACAGACCTTGGTCATGGATGTCCCTATGGAAGAATGCGGCCCAGCTTGGGCGCCGGGCGTCGACCGGTGCCGGGCTCGTAGGCCCCCGCTCGCCTGCGGGTCAAGGCCAGGGCCAGCCCCATGGTCAGCCCCATGGCCACCATCGACGACCCGCCATAGCTGATGAAGGGCAGGGTCATGCCCTTGGTCGGGATCAGGTTCAGATTGACCGCCATATTGATCGCCGCCTGCAGGCCGATCAGCATGAACAGCCCCGCCGCCGCCGTCTGTTCAAACGGGTCGTTCAGCCGCATGGCCCGCGACAGGCCTCTCAGCACGATGAAGGCATAAAGGCTGATGATCACCAGCGACAGGATCAGGCCGAACTCTTCCGCCCCGACCGAATAGATGAAGTCGGTATGAAGGTCCGGCACATGGCGCTTCATCACGCCCTCGCCGACGCCGCGCCCGAACAGGCCCCCGGCCCGGATCGCCTCGGAGGCGCGGTCGATCTGGTGGGTGTCCTCCTGACCGGGCGCGAGGAATTTGGCCACCCGTTCCCGCACGTGATCGAACAGGAAATACAGCGAGAAGATTCCCGACATGACCAGCCCGCCGAGCACCGCCATCCACTTCAACGGCACGCCCGCCATGAAGAAGACCGCCATGAAGGTCGTCGTGATCAACAGCGTCTGGCCGATGTCTGGCTGGATCAGCAACAGGCCAACCGTCACGGCATAGAAGGCAAAGGCGATCGACACGCCCGGCACGCCCTGACCCTTCTGCCCCTCGGCGAACATCCAGGCCGCCAGCACGATCAGCGCCGGCTTGGCGAACTCGGACGGCTGCAGGCTGAACGGTCCAATCAGGATCCACCGGGTCGCCCCCTTGGCCTCATTGCCTAGGATCGGCAGGATCGCCATGACCAGCAAGGCCCCCACCAGCGCAAAGGCCGCCACTCGCCGCACACCCCGCGGCGACAGCAGCGACGCCCCCAGCATCACCCCGACCCCCGCCGCCACGAACGCGATCATGCGGATCGAATAGTGGAACGGGTTGGACAGTCCCTCGTCGGCCAGAATGGCTGCGGGGCTTGAGGCGAACGACAGGGCCACGCCGATGCCCATCAGAACCATGGCGGCGATCACCAGCCCGCGGTCCACCGTCCAGAACCACCGGGCCAGCAGGCTCTGGTCGCTGCGGGAAAAGGGCGGCACATAGGTCTGGGTCATGCCGCCCCTTCAGGCTGGGCACCAAGGGCCAGGGCAGCGGCGCGGAACGCCTCGCCCCGCACCTCGAAATCCGGAAACTGGTCAAAGCTCGCGGCCGCGGGGCTCAGCAGCACCACCTCCTCGCGCCCGGTGGCAGACGCCGCCTCAAAGGCCTGCTGGACCGCGCTGGCCATGTCGCCGCTGATCCTGTGCGGCACCTCTCCCAGCGCCGCCGCGAACGGACCCGCCGCCTCGCCGATCAGGAAGGCCTCGACCACGCGTGGGAACAGTTCGGTCAGGTCGTCGATCCCGCCTGCCTTGGCCCGGCCCCCGGCGATCCAGAACACCCGCTCAAACGCGCCCAGCGCCTGACGCGCCGCATCAGCATTGGTCGCCTTGGAGTCATTGATGAACCGCACACGGCCGACCCGCCCAACCGGCTCCATCCGATGCGCCAGCCCGGGGAAGGACAGCAGACCTTCGACCGCGGTCTCATGATCCACCCCCAGCTCCCGCGCGGCCCCATAGGCAAAAGCCGCGTTCTGCGCATTGTGACGGCCGGCGAGGGAGCGGGCGGCAGTTAGGTCGATCGACTGGCCCGGCAGTCGAATCCATCCGTTGTCATAGAGAATGTGGTCGAGGGGGGTTGAAAATGCTTTCGAACTGATCTGCTGGGTCCGCCGTCCCGCCAGCGCGAGCTGGGTCTCAATTCGTTGGCCCTCCTGCTCATCCACCCCGACCAGCGATAGGCCTGCATGCTCGAATATCCGCGCCTTGGCCGCCACATACCCGTCCATCCCGCCGTGCCGGTCCAGATGGTCCGGACTGATGTTGGTCAGGATGGCCACATCCGGCGCAAAGCGGGTGGTCAGGTCCAGCTGATAGGACGAGCATTCGATCACATAGACCGCGCCGGGCACAGGCTCCGGAAGGGCCAGCACGCCGATGCCGATGTTGCCGCCCATATGCACCGTCAGCCCGGCCTGCTTCAGCACCCAGGCGATCAGCGCCGTGGTCGTCGACTTGCCGTTCGTCCCGGTGATCGCCACAACCCGCGGCCGCTTGCCCGCGGGCAGCGCCGCCAGCGCCCGCGCGAACAGCTCCAGATCGCCGACGATCTCGACCCCGGCCTCCTGCGCCTTCTCGACCGTCCAGTGCGGCACCGGATGGGTCAGCGGCACACCCGGCGCCAGCACCAGGGCGGCAAAGCCCGACCAGTCGGCGGTCGTCAGGTCCTCGACGACAAACCCTTCGGCCTCGGCCTGCATGCGACTGCTGATGCCGTCATCCCACAGCACGGGCTCTACACCCCCGGCCTTCAGCGCACGCGCCGCCGTCAGCCCCGACCGTCCAAGGCCGAAGACCGCGACCCGCCTGCCCTCAAAGCCCGGGACCCGGATCATCGTCTATCTCAGCTTCAGGGTCGCCAGACCCGCCAGCGCCAGCATCGCCGACACGATCCAGAACCGGATCACCACGGTCGACTCGGGCCAGCCCATCTTCTCGAAATGATGGTGGATCGGCGCCATGAGGAAGACGCGCTTCTTCGTCGCCTTGAAATAGCCGACCTGGATCATGACCGAGAGCGCCTCCAGCACGAACAGGCCACCGACGATACCCAGCACCAGCTCGTGCTTGGTGGTCACCGCCACCGCGCCCAGGGCCCCGCCCAGCGCCAGCGATCCCGTGTCGCCCATGAAGATCTTGGCCGGCGGCGCATTGTACCAGAGGAAGCCCGTGCCGCCGCCAATGATGGCCGCGAGGAACACCGCCAGTTCGCCCGACCCCGGCACATGGTGGATCTGCAGATATTCCGAGAAGACGAAATTGCCCGCCAGATAGGCGATCATGCCGAACGCCGCCGAGGCCATCATCACCGGCACAATGGCCAGCCCATCCAGCCCGTCGGTCAGGTTCACCGCATTGGAAAAGCCGACGATGGTGAAGGCGGCGAACGCCACATAGAACCAGCCGATGTTCAGCAGCACATCCTTGAAGAACGGGAAGGCAATGGACGTTTCCAGCCCGGCCGAGGTCGAGGGCGTCATCCACAGCACGGTCAGCACACCCGCGATCACCGCCACAATGGTCTGGGCGATCAGCTTCTGCTTCGAGGTCAACCCGGCCGAGGTCTGCTTTGAGACCTTGGCGTAGTCATCGACAAAGCCCAGCACGGCAAAGGCCGCCGTCACAAGCGACACGATCCAGATATAGGGGTTGGTCAGATCGGCCCACAGGAACACGCCCGCCGCGATCCCGGCCAGGATCATCAGCCCGCCCATGGTCGGCGTGCCCACCTTCGACAGGTGCGAGACCGGCCCGTCCTCGCGGATCGGCTGGCCCTTGCCCTGCTTCTTGCGCATCCAGGAAATGAAGCGGCTGCCCATGGCCACGGCCACGATCATGGCGGTGGCCAACGCCAGCGCCACGCGCACCGTCTGGTACTGGACCAGGTTCAGAAGCGGATAATCCTGAGCGACATCCGCATAGTAGAGATAGAGCAGGTAAAACACCGGACGGCCTCCTTAAGCCCCATCGTCAGAATGCAAGCCAGCCAGGGCGGTCGCGATCTGCCCGGCGCGAGAGCCGTTAGATCCCTTGACCATGACCGTATCTCCGTCGCGGACCAGAGCCGCGACCTCGTTCGACAGCTGCGCCGCTGTCTCGCGCCAGTCCCCACGCCGCACAGGCGGCAGGGCGTCATGCAGGTGGCGCATCATCGCGCCCGCAGTATGAACGACATCGACCTTTGCCGCATCCAGCGGCTCGGCCAGTCCGGCATGCATCGCCTCGGCTTGATCGCCCAGTTCCAGCATGTCGGTCAGGAACACCACCCGGCGTCCGCCCTCCGGCACGATGCGCGCGCCCAGGCTTCTGAACCCGGCCGTCATCGACAGCGGATTGGCGTTATAGCTTTCGTCGATCAGGGTGAAGGTCCCGCCCGACGCCAGCCGGACCTGCCGCACCTGTCCGCGACCCGCCAGCGGCGAGAACCCGGCCAGGGCCTCCAGCGCCGTATCCAGCGACACATCCATGGCCCGCAGTACCGTCAGCACCGCCAGACTGTTCAGCCCCCAGTGATAGCCCGACTGTCGCAGGCGAAACTCCAGTGCCTGCCCGGCGAAGCTCGCCGAGACCGTGGCCCCCTCCGCATCCGGCTGAAAGTCCAGCAGGCGCGCATCATGATCGGCCGCGCTGCCGAACAGCCGCACCTCGGCCCCGTGCTCGCGCGCCACCTCGGCCAGTAACCGCGTCCAGGGGTTGTCGCCGTTGATCACCGCGATGCCGCCCGGCTCGAGGCCCTCGAACACCGCCGCCTTCTCGCGCGCCACCCCGGCCTCGCCATCGGCAAAGGCCTCGATATGCACCGGCCCGACCGTGGTCACACAGGCCACGTGCGGCCGCACCATTTGCGACAGGGGCGCGATCTCGCCCGGCGCATTCATGCCGATCTCGAACACGGCGCGCGCCGTCTCTCGTGGCATGCGCGCCAGCGTCAGCGGCACGCCGATGTGATTGTTGTAGCTCTTGACCGAGGCATGGGCCGGCCCCGCCAGATCCAGCCCGGCCTTGATCGCCTGGGTCACGCTGGTCTTGCCGACACTGCCGGTCACCGCCGCCCGCCGCGCCGACGACCGGTCGCGCGCGGCCTGTCCCAATGCCTCCAGCGCCCTCAGCGTGTCGGCCACCGTGACGCACGGCCCGCCATCCACGACGCGTTCGACCAGCGCGCCCGTCGCGCCCGCCTCGAACGCCGTCCCCGCAAAGTCATGACCGTCGCGCACCCCGCGCAGTGCCACAAACAGCTTGCCAGCGTCGATCTCGCGGCTGTCGAAAGCGACCCCGTCGACGGCAAAGTCCGCACCATGGCGCTGGCCACCCGTCGCACGGGCGATTTCGTCGGCGGTCCAGAGCGGCGAAAGGGGGGTCTCAGGCATGAACGCTCAGGGCCTCACTGGCGACAGTCACATCGTCGAACGGATGCACCGTTGCGCCGACAATCTGTCCCTGCTCATGCCCCTTTCCGGCGATCAGCACCACATCCCCGTCGCGCGCCTGGTCGATGGCAGACTGGATGGCCAGACGCCGGTCGCCGATCTCCTCGGCGTCGGGACAGCCGTTCCGCACCTCGGCCCGGATGGTCGCCGGGTCCTCGGATCGCGGATTGTCGTCTGTGACGATCGCAAGGTCCGCCAGCTCGGCCGCCACCTGTCCCATCAGGGGCCGCTTGGCCCGGTCCCGGTCGCCGCCGGCCCCGAACACCACGATCAACCGCCCGCGCACATGGGGTCGCAGCGCCTTCAGAACCGTCTCCAGCCCGTCCGGCGTATGGGCATAGTCGACATAGACCTCTGCGCCGCCCCCGGCCTCACCCACCCGGACGCGCTCCAGCCGTCCCCGGGCGCCCTCGATATGTTCCAGCGCCGCCAGAACGTCGCCGACCGCCGCGCCGCCCGCGATACACAGACCGGCCGCCACCAAGGCGTTCGACGCCTGGAAGGCCCCGGCCAGCGGCAGCAGCACCTCATGGCTCTCGCCGCGATACTCCAGCACCAGCTTCTGGCCTTCCGGCCGGGCCTCGCGCCCCATCAGCGTCAGGTCACGGCCTCGCTCGCCGACGCCCAGAATGTCCAGCCCCGACATGATCCCGGCGGCCGCAAAACGCGAATAGGCCTCAGAGTCGGCATTCAGAACCGCCGTCCGCCCCCGGGGCAGCAGTGTCTCGAACAGGCGCAGTTTGGCCGCGCGATAGGCGTCCATGTCGCCGTGATAGTCCAGATGATCCTGGGTCAGATTGGTGAAAGCCGCCGCCTTCAGGCTCACCCCGTCCAGCCGCCGCTGGTCGATCCCGTGCGACGAGGCTTCCAGCGCCAGATGGGTCACACCGCCCGCCGCCATTTCGGCCAGCAGGCGCGCGGCCTCGGCGGCATCCGGACTGGTCAGGCCGGGACCGGTCAGGGCGCTGACCTCCGCGCCCCGCTGGACCATCGCGCCCAGTGTGCCGAGGCTGGCCGAGACCAGACCCATGCGGGCCCAGATCTGGCGACAGAAGGTGGCGACCGAGGTCTTGCCGTTGGTGCCCGTCACCGCCACGCAGGTCTTCGGCTGGGCGCCGTAAAATCCCCGCGCCGCCAGCGCATAGGCGCGGCGCACATCGCCGGCCGTCACCAGCACCGGCGCGGTGCCGACCGGCGTATCAACGGGCGCCAGCACAGCGGCCGCGCCCCGGGCCAGTGCCTGCGGGATGAAGGCGCGCCCGTCCTGTACCGTTCCGGGCAGGGCGACGAACAGACTACCGGCATCGACCCGGCGACTGTCGGCGGTCACGCCGGTGATCATCGGATCGGACGGCACATCCCGCTTCAGCAGATCGGACAGGCGCTGGCTGTGCATCACAGCGAGGCCTCCATGTCCTTGAGCGTCGGGTTCGGGCGACCATCGGCCAGCTGCCAGCGGTCATCGGCGCGTTCAACGCCAACGAACGGGGCGATGCGGTCGGCGATCCGTCCCACGGCGGGCGCGGCGACAAAGCCGCCGGTGCGCGGATACTGGCCCGGCTCATCGACCAGCACCAGAATGGCATAGCGCGGCGCATCCAGCGGCCCGTCCGCAGGGAAGACGCCGATGAAGGTGCCCACCGCCACCGCCGGATCATAGCCGCTGCCGGTCCATTTGTTGGCCGAGCCGGTCTTGCCGCCGACGCGCAGGCCCGGCGCATTGGCCCGTCCACCCGAGCCGCGCACCACATTACGGCGCATCAGGTCCAGCATGTTCAGGCTGGTCTGCGGCGTGACCACCGCCCTCGGCTCAACACCGACAGCACCGCCCTTGCGCAGGCTCAGCGGCACATAGCGCCCGCCATTGCTCAGCGAGCCGACCGCCGCAATCACCTGCACCGGCGTCACCATGATGCCGTAGCCAAAAGACAGCGATGCCAGGGTCGAGGGGGTCCAGTCGTCGGGCAACTTGGGCGCCGCCGACTCCCGCAGCTCGATGGGCGCTCGGTCCAGCAGGCCCAGCCGCCCGAAATAGTCCTTCATCACCACCGGACCCATCTGCACCGCCAGTCGCGAGGTGCCGATGTTGGACGAGTGCAGATAGACCTCTTCCAGCGTCATGACGCGGTTCTGGGCGTGGAAGTCCGTGATCCGGCGCTTGCCGATCATGAAGGGCTCGGACGCATCGAACAGGGTGGTCATATCGGCCGCCCCGGTATCTAGCCCGGCCGCCACGGCAAAGCTCTTGAACACCGAGCCCATCTCATAGTGGCCCGAGGTCGCCAGATTGCGCGACCCCGTCTCCGGCCAGCTGGCCATGGCCAGAACCTCGCCGGTCTGGACATTGGTGACGATCGCCACCCCGGCCTTGGCCCCGGTCTCGGCCATGGTGGTGGCCAGTTCGCTCTCGACCACCCCCTGAATCCTCAGGTCGATCGACAGCTCGAACGGCTCGCCCGCAGCGCCCTCGGCCCGCAGTTCCTTGTCGAAGGCCAGTTCGACGCCGGAGATACCCTGCCCGCCCGTATCGGTTGCCCCGATCAGGTGTTTGGCCTCGCCCTCCAGCGGATAGACGCGGCCGTCCTCCATGGCGAAGGTCACGCCGCCCAGCCCCAGATCATGCACCCGCGCGCGCGCGTCGGGCGTCAGGCCGCTGGCGACGATGACCTGCCGGTCACCCCAGATCGCGCCCTTCAGCCGGTCCGCGTCCAGCCCCGGCATCACCCGGCGGATTTCCCGATAGGCCACATCGCGGTCCCAGACCTGCGACGGGTCGATGAACATGGCATAGAAGATCACATCGGTGGCCAGCAGCCGCCCGTTCCGATCCACCAAATCGGCCCGGCTGCGATCCGAAGCGGCGCCGCGATAGCCGACGTCCACCGGCTCGAACAACGCTGCATACCCGGCCTTCAGCCCCAGACCGGCGAACACCAGCCCGAAGGCCGCCAGCACCAGAAAGATGCGAACCCGACTGTCCTCTTCGGGGCGGGCATGGGCGCGGGCGCGCTCGAACCCGTGCTCGATCCACCAGACACCCTCGGCCAGCCAGCGCCACGACGGCGTCTGGAGCCTCGGCCGTCGCCCGGCCGGACGGCGCACGGACGACGGATGCGGCTGCACGCTCATTGCGCCCCCTCCTCGACCGGAGCGGGCTCAACCGCCTCATCGTCCACCGGCGGCTCTTCGGCGACCGGCGCCTCGACGACCGGCGGCTGGCCGATCGGGGCCAGACCGGCTTGCAGCGACAGGGCCTCCAGCCGCGCCGGGCTCTCCAGCCGCGCCACCTCGGCCCGCAGCATGCGCACGCGCATCGAGGACTGGTCGATCTCGCGCTCCAGCTCGGCGATGCGGTTCGACTGGCGCGCCGCCGCCGCCTTGGTCAGATAGACCGACAGCAGCATGGCCGCGACGCACAGGATGCCGAAGATCTCGACCCAGCGGATCCCGCGCACCTTCCAGTCGAACAGGCGTTTCAGGGCCGTCATGCCGCCAGCCTCCCCCAAGCCGGGGCATCGGTCCGCACCGCCGCCCGCAGCCGGGCCGAGCGCGCCCTGGGATTGACCGCCAGCTCCTCATCCGTCGCGTCGACCGAGCCCTTGAACTGCAGGTCAAAGCTGGGCTTGCGCGTCTCGATCACCTGCGGCGCGTGGCGCGATCCGCCGGGCGTATTGCCGGTGCGCTCGGTCAGGAAATTCTTGACCATCCGGTCTTCCAGCGAGTGGAAGGTCACCACCGCCAGCCGCCCGCCTTCGGGCAGCACCGCCTCGGCGCCTTCCAGACCGCGCGCCAGCTCGCCCAGTTCGTCATTGACCGCGATCCGCAGCGCCTGGAACACGCGGGTGGCCGGATGGGTCGGCGCACCGCGCCTGCCGCCCAGCGCCGCCTCGACCACATCGGCCAGATCCAGCGTCCGCTCGAACGGGCGCTCGACCCGCCGGCGCAGGATGGCTGTAGCGATCCGGCCGGACTGACGCTCATCCCCGTACAGTTTGAAGATGTGTGCCAGCGGCCCGTGTTCCCAGCTGTTGACGATGTCGGCGGCGCTTTCGCCCTCTCGCGACATCCGCATGTCCAGGGGCCCGTCCTTCATGAAGGAGAAGCCGCGCTCGGCCTGGTCCAGCTGCATCGACGACACGCCGATGTCGAACACCACCGCATCGACCGGCGCCTCATCCGCCAGCACCTCGGCCAGCTCGGAAAAGGCCGCCCGGATCAGGCGGAACCGCTCGGGATAGTCACGACCCAGCGCATCGGCATAGGGCTGGACCGTCGGATCGCGGTCCAGCGCGATCACCTCGGCCCCGGCCTCCAGAAGCGCGCGCGAATAGCCGCCGGCGCCGAAGGTGGCATCCACCACCCGCTGGCCGGGCGCGGGCCGCACGGCCTTGATCACGGCATCCAGCAGCACCGGAATATGCGGACGGGGCGCGTCGGTCATGACCCGCCCCCTTCAACCTTCAGCTGGGCCGCCAGCCGCAGGGCGCCCAGTTCAGCAACACCCGACCGCGCCATCTGCCGGCGTTCGGCCCGGCGCGCCACCCAGGCCTCGCGGTTCCAGATCTGGAACCGGTCGCCCAGCCCCACGATCACGACCGTCTCGCCCAGACCGGCATCCTGGATCAGGCTTTCCGGCAGGGTCACCCGGCCACCGCCGTCAAACGTCAGCCGCGTCTGCTCGCCCAGCACCTGCCATTCCAGCGCCGAGCGCTGCTCAGAGCCGAACGGCAGCGACCGGATCATTTCGACATAGGTGGCAAACAGGGGGTCGCCGCCCGCCTCAAGACAATCGGCCTCGATCGACGGAAAGACGAAGATGGCGTGCTCGGCCCCGTTTTCGGAGGTGCGGAAGTCCTGCGGGATCAGCAGTCGCCGCTTCGCATCCAATTGTTTCTCGACCGTCGAGAGAAACACCCCGTCCCATTCGGACCTTCCGGCCCGCCCCTTGGCTCTTGTCGCGACGTCCAGGCGACGTCAGGCACCCCAAATCATGTGACTGGGATAGCATGGGATGAAATGGGTCTCAATGGGATTAGTTGATGATCCTTAACCATGAACCGGGACAACTCTTGTCATCAGGACTGTAAAGATCAGAACATACAGCGAACATCGAAAGTATTAACAGCCTGTGGACTCAGTGTGCGCCACCTTTGCGGCCAAGAGGTTAACAGGCCCCAACCCGTCTCAAGCAGCGAGTGACCGCGTTGCGAGCGGTAGGCAAAGACCCCGCCTCAAGCAGCGAGCCGCCGCGCGGCGAGCGTTAGGCAACAAACCCGCCTCAAGCAGCGAGCGACCGCGTCGCGAGCGTTAGGCGCACAGAGAAATTGCCAGACGGTCTGTAAGCCGGGTTCTGTCCCGCCCCCGAGGGAGCATGGACGGTCATTCCTCTTGGCCGCTCGTTGCCGACCGGCTCCAGCAACCTACCCGGACATCTGGGGCGGTGACCCCCGCAGGCGAACCTGCACGACATCCCTATTCGGTCTTGCTCCAGGCGGGGTTTACCGTGCCGTCTCCGTTGCCGTCGACGCGGTGGGCTCTTACCCCACCCTTTCACCCTTACCGGCCTCGAAAGGCCGGCGGTTTGCTTTCTGTGGCACTGTCCCTCGGGTCACCCCGGGCGGGCGTTACCCGCCGCCTTTTCACCGTGGAGCCCGGACTTTCCTCGACAGGCCGAAACCTGCCGCGACCGTCCGACCGTCTGGCGAGGGACAAATGCGCCTTGCCGCACATGCCGTCAATGTCAGGCGGCCTGCTCCGGCGGCCCCAGTGTCGGATCGCCTCCCGAATAGCCCTGGATCCAGAACCCCCGCGCGTCTTCAAAATAGGGCACATGGGCACGGTTCAGTTCGCTCCGCAGGGCGATGCTGCAGTCTACGACCAAGGTAGGCGCTAACAGGGCCCCGTCCTGTCGCCAGAGCCGCGGAATGATCCACATCCACTCAATGGCATGAAACGGCCCCAGGCATTCGGCGCACCAGCAACCCGTGCTCGTCGACTTAAAGTCCCACAAGAGCGCCTCGCGGGGGCCCAGCACGTCCTGAACATAATAGGCCGGCGCAAAGGGCAGCCGCTGGATCGCTGCGACGAGCTTTTCCCAGCGCGTCTGGTTCATGACCGAGGCGAGGCCGCGTCGCTGCACCGCCTCTCGCACGCGCTGGCGACAGGTCTCTCGCGCCTCCGCGTCGCGGCGCACCAGTTCGTCGCGATCCGGCTTCTGAGCCATGGGCTAGGCCATGCCATCGACGGCCGTAAGCCGCGCCAGCTGCAACAGCCCGACCAGCCGCGCGCGGGTCTCGCCGTCGGCCACGCCGTCCACCCGCCCCGGCCGCCAGTGCCGCTGGAACGCCGTGACCGCCAGCCTCAACGACTCATCGAACTCGCCGCGCGGCTCGACGCCATAGCCCAGCTTGTGCAGGCCGGCGCTCAGCACCGTCGCGCCCAGCCCCGCATCTCCGGGCCGCAGAGGCTCGCCCAACGCTGCCACCCGCTCCGACGCCGGCTCGAACCACAGGCCGTGTCCCTCGCCCGCCAGCCGCTTCCACGGAAAGCGCTCGCCCGGATCTTCCTTGCGGTCGGGCGCCAGGTCGGAATGGCCGATGATGCGGTCGTCGGGAATGGTCCAGCGGCTGCGGATATCGGCAATCAGGGCGATCACCGCATCGATCTGGACGTCCGGAAAGTCGCGATAGCCCCACTCATGGCCCGGATTGACGATCTCTATGCCGATCGAGGCGGCATTGCAGTCGGTCTCGCCCTGCCAGACGCCCTTGCCCGCATGCCAGGCGCGGCGCTCCTCGGGCACGAGGGCATAGAGGGTGCCGTCCTCATCGACGACATAGTGAGCCGAGACCCGCGCCTCGGCATCGCGCAGGCGGGCGATGGCCTCCTCGGCCGTCTGCATACCCGTATAGTGCAGCACCAGCATATCGGGCGGGCCGCGCCGGGCATCGAAATTGGGAGAGGGCGTGGTCTGGAACTGCAGCGTCACGACCGACTACCGGCCCGACCGTTCCCAGCCATAGGCGACCCAGGTGCCATCCACCTTGTGCGCCTCGATGACCGTGTCATCGTCATCGGTGCGGCGGCGGCCCTTGCGCGCCCCGCCCGTCTTGCGGCGCGCCCGGCTGGACATGCCCATCAGGAACATCACCACCCCGGCGACCACGGCAATCACGGCCACGGCAATGGCGGTGAACACGGCCAGCAGGGCCCCGACCGCCATGGCACAGCCCGCCGCGATCAGCCCGCCCAGCCACATCAGCGGTCGCAGGAAACCGCCCGGGCCTCCGACGCTCGCCGTCGCGGCACCCAGACTGTCAAAACGCGGTCCAGTCGAACTCATGCCTACTCCTTGTCGGCTCCGGATCGGGGCCAGCCCACCCTTAACGCCGAACCCTCAATGTCGGTCCATCCTGCCTTCGGGTCAAGCAACCGGGGGGTGCGGCAAACCCGCCGCCCGTTAACCCAAAGGCCGATCCGCCAGCACCACAGCCCCCTCGCGACGCATGCGGTCGGCCTCGATCCGGCGCATCACCGCCTGGGCCTGCGGGTCCTCGACGGCGCCGCCGATCAGGATCAGCGCCCGCGCCGCCTCGCCCGACACGCCAAAGGCATTGGCGAGGGCCTCGAACGGCGACTGCTGCTCGGGGAAGCGCTTGATGCGGACCGAGGCATCGGCGTCGATCCCGGCCAGTTCCTTGGCCTTGGCAATGGCCTCATTCATGCCGCCCAGCTCATCGACCAGACCCAGTTCCAGCGCCTGGGCACCCGTCCAGACCCGGCCCTTTGCGATTTCTCCAACCCGCGCAGGCGTCAGGTCACGGCCGCGCGCCACCAGGGTGATGAAGTCGCCATAGATCCGGTCCATCGAACCGGCGAAGGCCTCGCGCTGCGACGGCGTAAACTCGTCGCTGATGGCATAGGCGTCGGCATAATCGCCGCCGACCGACAGGCCGCGCACATCGACGCCGAACCGCGCCAGCGCATCGCGCAGCACCATCTTGCCACCGAACACCCCGATCGACCCCGTCAGGGTCGAGGGCTGGGCCACGATATGATCGGCCTCGGCACTGATCCAGTAGCCGCCGGACGCCGCATAGGTGCCCATGGACACCACCACCGGCTTGCCCGCCGCCTTGGCCGCGCGCACCGCTGCGGCAATCTGCTCAGACGCTTCCGGCGAACCGCCGGGCGAGGACACGCGCAGCACAATGGCCTTCACGTCCTTGTCCTTGATGGCGTCATAGATGGCCTCGGCCATCACGTCCGAATGGATCGACGACCCGCCACCAAACGGATCGGCATTGCCGCCCGATCCGGTGATGATCGCGCCCTCGCCACCAATCACGGCGATGGCGTCACGGCCCGAGCCGTTGTCCGGACCCTTGGCGCTGGAATATTCGTCGAACGGGATGATCCGCGATCCCCGACCGGCACGGCGCAGGGCCTCGTCCTCGGCCTCCTCGACATGGCCGACCTTGTCGATCAGATTGCGCTCCAGCGCCTCTTCGGCGGTCCACGGGCCGGCCTCGATACTGGCCTTCAGCGCGGCCGGCGCGATCTTGCGATCCTGCGCCGCCTGGGCGACTGAGGTGTCATAGATCGACCCCATCCACGCCAGCATCGCCTCGCGGTGCGGGCCGGTGAAGTCGTTCTGCGTATAGATGTTGACCGCGTTCTTGTACTCATAGCGCTGCTCGAACTCGGGCTCGACGCCATATTTCTCGAACGCCCGGCCCAGGAAGATTTCTTCGGCGCTGAATCCCGTCGCCTGGAAGCTGGCGGTGTTCTGCATCCACAGTTCCGACGCCGACGCCCCCACCATGTAGCTGGACATGACGGCCCCCGCGGGCAGGAAACCCTGCGAATGGGCGATGACCGGCTTGCCCGAGGCGCGGAACCGGCGGATCGCCTGACGCACTTCATCGGCCGCAGCCGGCGTCATGCCGGTCTCCGGCAGACGGATCAGCAGCACCTTGACGTTGGCGTCATCCTCGGCCTGGGACAGGGTATCGACCACCTGCATGACCGACAGGCCCCCGCCCCCGAACAAGGCAAAGGGCGAGGCCGGTGGCTGATCGCTCAGGCCGGCGCGCAGATCCAGTTCCAGCACCGCATTGCGGGGAACGTCAGGGCCCGAAGAGCTGGCTGCCGCCATGGTGATCAGCACGATCGGCACCACGACCACAAACAGCACAAGGCCGGTAAAGACCCCCAGCACGGTCAGGAAAAACTGTTTCATATCGGTTGGAAGTCCCGTCGAGGCCCGAATGCGCCGGAGGATCGACCATAGAGGGCAAGCCGTCACCGTCAAATGAACGTCCCGTAACACGCGAACCTGTCGTACCGGGCAGTGCTGCGTTGCAGCATCGCGATTGATGCCCGTCGGGGAAGCCCCTATATGAGGCATCCCTCAGCGGGGGCTGTTCCCCGCGCCGAACCGGAGACCGCACTCCCCATGCTGGTCACCCTGATGAAATCCAAGCTGCACCGTGCGACGGTGACCCAGGCCGACCTCGACTATGAGGGGTCGATCGCCATTGACCGCGACCTGCTGGACGCGGCCGACATCTTTCCGAATGAACAGGTCGATGTTCTGAACATCACCACCGGCGCGCGCTTCACCACCTACGCCATCGAGGCGCCGCGCGGCTCGCGCGTGATCGGCGTCAACGGCGCCGCCGCCCGTCTGGTCCAGAAAAACGACAAGGTGATCATCGTCACCTATGGCCAGCTTCCCGCCGAGGAAGCCCGCAACTATTCCCCGACCGTCGTGCTGCTGGACGACGCCAACCACATCAAACGCGCCGCCTGACTGACGGCACGAAAAAGGGGTGACGCCGCGCGCCACCCCTTTCCGGTCTGATCGAGAAGCCGCCTACCGGATCAGGTCATAGACCCCGCTGATATCCACCCGCACCGTCAGTTGACCCGGCGACACCGAGGTCGAGGCATCGGCGGATTCCATGGCCATGGACCGGGCATAGGGCATCGGCGGCGGGGCGCTCATCGACGTGCCTTCGCTCAGACTACGGATACCGCCCAGCTGCACACCCAGCGCCTCGGCATACAGGCCGCCCTTGCGCTGCAAATCCCGCACGGCCAGACGCCGCGCCTGATCCTCGGCCGCCGTCCGGTCCGTCAGGCCAAAGCTGATGCCGTCGATCTGGTTGACGCCCGCGCTGACCACTGCATCCGCCGTCGTGCCGACCCGGCTCAGATCGCGCACCGTCACTGTGACCCGGTTGGTCGCCTGATAGCCACGCAGACGCGGCGGTTGGTCCTGCTGATAGTCATACTGGGCCGACAGGTTCAGGCCCGAGGTCTGGATATCGCGCTCGGCAATCCCGGCCCGGCGCAGGGCCGCCATGACCCGCTCCATATATTGGGCGTTCTGGCGCATCGCCTCCTCGGCGGTCGCCGCCTCGGTCATGACGCCGAAATTGATCGTCGCCATATCCGGCGCGACCTTGACCTCACCCCAGGCCGCCAGACTCAGATGGGGCGGCGCCACCATATGATGGCCCGCAGGCTCCGACATCGACTGCGCCAGCGCCGGCGCCGACACTCCGGCGAGCGCCACAGCAGCGGCCATCGGCATCAGCAGGCGAAGGGGGGAACGGATCATGGAAATCTCCTGAGGTTCGGACACGCGCCACCCGCGCACCCTGTCAGTCCAACCTGGACCATACCGCCTGAATGAACGTTCGCGCCCCGGGGTCAGGTTCCGTTCATCGGGGCGGGACGATCACCTTCTCCCATCGGGAGACGGAAGACTGACGGGCTCCCTCCCTACGACCCGGGCGGCCCGTAGCAGCCAAGCAGGTTCGTGCCCTTCTCCCCTTGCGGGAGAAGGTGGGCCGCGTGAGCGGCTCGGATGAGGGGTCTCTCAGAGGTTTGACGAAGAGTTCGCTTTATCCCGGTCGATGAACATCCAACCACAGCGTAACCCCTCATCCGCCCCCTTCTCAGGGGGCACCTTCTCCCACAAGGGGAGAAGGAATGCTGAGCTGACGCACTCAGATAGGATAACCGCCACCTAATTCCCCAACCCTTTCAACACCTCCACCGTTTCCCGGACCGTTCTGCCCGACCAGGTCCAGCCGTGTGCCACACTCCTCCCGTCCCGTTGCACGGAGGGCTCGTAAGGCCTGCGACCTTGTGAGCGGCGGGAGCGGATGGAGCGGGGTCGGGCCTCAGGGTCCGAACACCCCCATCACCGCCTCCGGGTGCGTGATCGGGCCAAGGGCTGAGGGGGATACTCAGTCGTTCCGGGAGCCTTCGCAGGAAGGCCCCGCCCGCCGGGGGCGCTGCGGTAAGGCGATAACACCGCCACCCGACGCAAGCTTCCGGAAAACCGTCTGCGCGGAGCGTCAGCCTTCGTCGAAACGGTAAAACACATCGTCTCCGGGCGAAGGCCCGGCGCTCCGCCTGCCCTCCAACCCGCCGCAAACACGGACGGGAGCTTTGGCTCATCTCCTCCATCGGGGAAGGGGCGGCACCGCCGCCCCCGCCCTCTTTGCAACATCCCGTGCGCCTGCTAGGCCCGGGCGTCGCCTCCGGGGGCCCGTAGCTCAATGGTTAGAGCCGACCGCTCATAACGGTCTGGTTGGGGGTTCGAGTCCCTCCGGGCCTACCAGAAGCCGCGACGGCGCGGTTCGACCCAGCGGTCGTCGCCGTAATAGTCGCGGTCTTGTATGTAGCGCCCCTCGCGGTCGTACCAGCCGTAGCCGTCCTGATAGGTGTCATAGCCCTGCAGGGAATAGCCGTCGTCATAGTAGTCGAGGCCCAGCAGACCGTCCTCTTCCGCCCACCAATCACGCGGATAGGCGCCATAGACGCACTCCCAGCCCTGGCCGCCGGACCAGTAGGGCTCATACCGGCCCCGGGTGCGTTCGCGGAACCGGGCCCGGCAGACATGGCGCGACCAGACGCGGTTGCCGCTGGCCTCGATGCTGGCGCGGTTCTCGCCATAGATGACCTCGCGCACGCCCGAGAAGACATTGTTGGTGATCACGGCCCGGCCCGACGCCACGGCCACGCCGACGCTTTCGGCCCGGATGCGGGTGTCGGTCAGGGTCAGCTCGCCGTTGTAGACGACCACGCCCTTGTCCGAGCGACAGACGCGGCTGCCCTGGATGTCGACCGAAGCCCCTTCGACGGCCACGCCCTCGACGAAGCCGCAGATGGCGGTGTTGGTGATCTCGACCCGGCCGTAATCGCGGCCCGAGCGGATGATCATGCCGATCGAGCGGGGGCCAAAGCTGTTCGGCGCGCCGATGCCCTTCAGAGTCGTCGAGTCGATCCGGGCCGTCTGACCGGGCCCGGGGATCAGCTCCATGCCGACATGGGCGCCGGTCACGACCACCTCCCACGCGGTCAACGAGGCCCCGTCGGCCACGATGGCCGGGGCCACGGTCTGGGTCTCCAGAACAGCGTTGCGGATGTCCAGCAGGCCGCCGTCCATATAGATGACCGCCTCGTCGCCGACATGGCGGAAGCCAACCCGGTTCATCAGGATCTCGGCGCCATAGCCGATGATGCAGGCGGCGTCGCCGGCGCGCTGGGACGAGAAGACCACGTCGCGAACATCGACCCGGACCCCCTGGGCCACGGTCATGCAGGGCAGGCCATCGGGGGCCTGCAGGGTGGCGGTAGGCTGGCGGTTCCAGTCGCGCGGATCGAACCCGCCCTCGCCGATGATGGTCAGCGGCTTGTTGATGTTCAGCCAGCCGACGCAAGGTCCGCCCCGCGCCCGCAGGATCAGGGTCCCGCCCGGGGCGACCCGGCGCACCGCGTCCTCGATCGCGCCCGATCCCGGATTGCCGCCACAGTCGACCAGCACGACCTGCTCGCCGCCCGCCGGATAGGGTCGCCCGTCGTGGGGACCGGGGCCGGGGTAGTAGTCGCGGCGACGGTCGCCGCTGGTCCAGCGCCGGTGCGTGGTCGCGCGGCTGCGACGCGGCGCCGGGGGATCCAGAAGGACGCCAAAGTTCGGCCGGGTCTCGCTTTCGACGCGCGCGGCTTCCTGGGCATTGACCTGCGGGGCCAGCGACATGGCCGTCGCCGCGACCGCGAGGCCCAGCGCGGGGGCGATCAGGGAGCGGAGGCGGAGGGGGGTGCGGAACGTGATCATGTGTCAACGCCCTCCTTAACGGCGCTGCTGGGAACGGGAGACCTGGGACAGGACGGCCTGCAGGCGGGCCACCGAGGGGGCGAACCCGGCCAGCGCCGAGTCGATCCGCATCACCACGGCCTCGGCCTTGTCCTGATCGGCGACGCCGGAGACGCCCAGGGCGAAGAAGGTCGACAGGGCGAACTTGGCCTCGGGGCTGCCCTGACGGGCCGCTTCCTCGTACCAGAAATAGGCGCGGGCATAGTCGGGCGGCACGCCGATACCCTCGGAATACATGACCGCCAGCACCAGCTGGGCCTCGGACGAGCCATTGACGGCCGCCAGCTGGATGGCCCGGACCCGCTCCTGATAGGACAGGCGGCCCTCGATCGGGTGACCCAGCACGGCCTCAAGCGATTCGACCTCGCGCTTGGACAGGTCCTCGGGGCGGGCGGCGGCCTTGTCGGCGATACCCAGATAGCGGATGGCCCGGCCGACATGGACGAAGGGCAGCTCGGTCACCCGCGACAGGGCGTACTCATAGGCGTCGCCGCGGGGACGGCTCTCGTCCGAGAAGGGCACGCCCGACGCCGGCGCTGCGTTGGGATAGAATTCGAACGGCGGCACCCACTGACGGGCCTTGGCCTCGACAAAGCCGCTGTACTGGGCCCGGCCGGGCGAGGAGCTTTCGAAGTCCTTCATCAGGACAAACGCCCCGACATCGCCGGTCTGCACCGCCAGATAGTTATAGAGATAGGCGTCGACCTCATTGCGCTGGAACAGGTTCAGCGCGGCGGGATAGCCCCCGCGGCGACGGTCGCGACCCGAGCCCCGGCCTATCGCTTCGCGGGCCTGAGGGTTGTCCTGCGGCTCGCCGAAGGCGCCGTAGAGCGCATCATGCAGGCGCGCCAGGGTGCGATAGCCGTCGGCCCCTTGCGTCGACAGGACGTAAATCACGCGGTCGCGCACCTCTTCCTGCTCGGCCAGGGTCATCCGCGACAGCTGGCTGTTCAGGCGTTGATAGGCGTTCTGGCGCTCCCAGGCGCGGCAGTCGTCATATTTGGACAGCGGCCGAAAGCCGCCGAACATGCCGCGCTCGACGCGGTTGATCGGGGCGAATCCATCCTCGTTGGCCAGCGCCATGGCCAGCCAGACCGAGCTTTCGATCGGGTCTTCCAGATTCTTGTCGGTGGCCCGAAGCGCCGCGTAACGCCCCCCCAGCTCCAGCTGGGCAAAGAAGTCGCCCCGGAACGCCGCCCGGCGCAGGGCGCGGACGCCGGTTTCCTGGGCGTTGAACTCGGACCCGGTCAGATTCGCTGGACGGGGGCACGGGTTCGCGGTTTCAGAGCGCTGGAAGAAGGTCGGGGTCCGCTCGCCGCAAGCCGCCATCGACAGCAGGGCCAGAATCAACAGCACGGCCACAGCCGCGATGGCGATCGGGCCGGTGCCGCCCCGCATGCCCCTGTTCCTGCCGTTGTCGCTCATAATCCCCCACACCCCTTGCCGCACTCAAAGGCCGCACGACGTTAACCTTTTCCCAATCTTGCCGATCGGTCCAGTGAACATCGCGATATGGTTAACGCGACCGGTGCCATACCGTTGCCGCACAGTGACCACATTGTGTCCGAGCTAGACTTTTCCCCAGATGGTTGCTTGCGAATTCACCTGCGGGGCGAGGGGTTTACCCCTTCCGCTGCGCCAATCCGGGCCCATATGGCCAATCTGACACGAGCCCAGGATTTCTGCCCCCATGGCCTATATCGCCCGAGACGACCGCCCCGAGGACAAGGCTGCGCGCTATGCCGAGGTCGCCGAGGAAATCATGGCGGTTCTGGAAGGCGAGCCGAATCGCACGGCCCGCATGGCGACCGTCGCCTCCATGCTGCACGACGCCTTCGAGACCTTCTTCTGGACCGGCTTCTATGTCGTCGATGAGGACAAGCGCGCCGCCGGCACCGACGAGCTCGTGGTCGGGCCCTATCAAGGCACCCTTGGCTGTCTGCGGATTCCCTTCGGACGCGGCGTGTGCGGAGCGGCTGCGGTGACGGGCGAGACCCAATTGATCGACGACGTTCATGCCTTCCCCGGTCATATTGCCTGTGACAGCCGCTCGGCCAGCGAGATCGTGGTGCCGGTCCGGGATGCAGAGGGCCGACTGCTCGCCGTGTTCGATGTCGACTCGACGGAGAAGGCCGCCTTTGACCGCGTCGACCAGGCGGCGCTGGAAGACCTGCTGAACCGGGCCTTCGCGGTGTGATCCCCGGTTTGATCCCAAGTTTGATCCATGGGCGTAGCCGCCTATGGTCCGCCGAATGAACAGCGGGAGACATGAGGCATGAGCGACAGGGTATTGGTCATCACCGGCGGTCAGGGCCAGCTGGGCCGGGCCGTGATCACGGCGGCGCTGGCCCGGGGGCTCAAGGTCGCCGCCATCGACCATTCGGCGGTGGACCCGTTCGACTCGCAGGCCTGTCTCGAGATCGGCGGCGTCGACCTGACCGACGCGGCGGCGGCCAAGAAGGCCGTCGACCGGGCCCAGGTCCATTTCGGGCGACTGGATGCCGTGCTGAACATCGCCGGCGGCTTTGTCTGGCAGACCGTCGACGACGCCGAGCCCGCCTGGGACCGGATGTATCGCCTGAACCTGGTCACCGCCCTGAACACCAGCCGTGCCGCCCTGCCCCACCTCAAGGCCTCGGCCGAGGGCCGGATCGTCAATGTCGGCGCCGCCGGCGCGCTGAAGAGCAGCATGGGCATGGGCGCCTATGCCGCCTCGAAATCGGCGGTGCATCGCCTGACCGAGAGTCTGGCGGAGGAGACCAAATCCAGTTCGGTGACGGTCAACGCCGTCCTTCCGTCCATTCTGGACACGCCCCAGAACCGCAAGGACATGCCCGATGCGGACCCTGCCACATGGGCCAAGGTCGAGGATCTGGCCGAGGTCATGCTGTTCATCGCCTCCCCCGCCTCGCGTGCCATGACCGGGGCGCTGGTGCCCGTCACCGGTCGGGTCTGAGAGGCATGACGCCCCATCCCTGCCGAAGCGTGCTGTTCGTGCCCGCCTCGAACCCGCGCGCCGTAGCCAAGGCCAAGGGGCTGAACTGCGATGTCGTCATTCTGGATCTGGAGGACGCCGTGGCCCCCGATGCCAAGGAGGCCGCGCGCGACGCTGCCTGTGCGGCTGTTCAAGCGGGCGGATTTCGAGCCATGGTCGGGGTGCGGATCAATTCCCACGAGAGCGACTGGGGGGAAGCCGACACCCGTGCCCTGGCCGAGGTCGAGCCCAGATTGATCGTGTTGCCCAAGGTCGAGCGGGCCACGCAGATCAAGGCCGTCTCGCGCGCGATGGGCGGCCACACATCGCTTTGGGCGATGATCGAGACGCCCCGCGCCCTGTTCAATCTGGAGGAGATCGCCCAGTGCGAGGCGCCGATCGATGCCCTGATGCCGGGGGTCAACGACCTGGCCGTGGCGCTGGGCGCTAAGCTGGGTCCGGACCGCGAACCGATCAAATCCTGGCTGGCCATGATTGTCGCGGCGGCGCGCGTGTCGAACAACCTTGCCATCGACGGCGTCTACAACAGCATCGACAACCTCGACGGCCTTGCGACCGAATGTGCCCAGGGCGCCGCCTTCGGCTTTGACGGCAAGAGCCTGATCCACCCATCACAGATCGACACCGCCAATGCCGCCTTCGCACCCGATGCCGCCGCCGTGGCCCACGCGCGCGAGATCGTCGAGGCCTTTTCCTCGCCCGACGCCGAGGCTCTCGGCGTGGTGCGGATCGACGACCGGATGGTCGAGCGACTGCATCTGGAGCAGGCCAAGCGCCTGCTGGCGAGCCACGACGCCCTGGTGGAGGCCCAGTCGCGCGAATGAGCGACGACAGGCCCCATGCCTGGGTTTCGGCGCCGGGGCTCTGGAAGATCCGGGGGCTGGCGGCCTTCCTGTCCGACTACCGGCTGCAGGGCGTCCCAACACCGGCCACACGGGCCGTCGTCGGATGGGGCCGAAAGGGCACGTCGCTGGTCGGCCGCACCTGGGCGGAGCAGACCCGGGTGCCGTATCTGGCGCTCGAGGACGGCTTCCTGCGATCGGTCGGACTGGGCGAGGCCGGGGCCGCACCCCACAGCCTGCTGATCGACGATCTGGGGGTGCACCATGACGCGCGGCGCCCGTCGCGACTGGAAAGCCTGATCCGCGAGCCAGAGCCGTGGTTCGATACCGCCATGGAGACCCGGGCCCGCGCCCTGATCCAGACCCTGCGCGACGCCGGCCCGAGCAAGACCAGCATGGGCCGCACCGACCTCGACCTGCCGCCCGCATGCGGCCCGCGCATTCTGGTCGTCGACCAGACGGCGGGCGACGCCTCTATTGCCGGGGGACTGGCCGACCGGGACAGTTTCGCCCGGATGCTGGAGGCTGCCCGGTTCGCGACCGGATCAGGTCAGTTGCTGGTGCGTCGGCACCCGGCCACCGTTGCGGGGCTCAAACGCGGATGTCTGGCATCCGAGGCACTGACGGGCGCTATTCCGGTCGATGACGTCGCGCTGGATGTGCTGCTGCCGCAGGTCGACGCCGTCTTCACCGTGTCCAGCGGACTGGGGTTCGAGGCCCTGATCCGGGGTCTGCCGGTCCACTGTTTCGGCCTGCCCTTCCATGCCGGCTGGGGTCTCACCACCGATCACCTCGCCTGCCCGCGTCCGGGCATGACCCGCTCGCTCGAGGTGCTGGTGGCGGCGGCCCTGATCGTTCAGGCCCGCTATGTCGATCCCGTGACGCAAACTCCCTCGACACCCGAGGCCGCCGTGTCGCGACTGTTGCAGCAACGAGACCGGGCCCGCAGGCTGGCGGGCTATTCGGCCTGTGTCGGCTTTTCCCCGGCCAAGCGGGGCGCGGTTCGGCGCCTGATGAACAGCCCGCTCGGCGAGACGGCCTTCTTCACCTCGACGGCAGCAGCCGTGACGGCGGCGAGGCAGCGCGGCGGCCGGCTGGTCGTGTGGGCAGGGAAAGAGTCGCCCGGCGTCGCTCCGGCGGCCGAGGCGGCATCCCTGCCCCTCTGGCGGATGGAGGACGGCTTCCTGCGCTCGCGGGGCCTGGGGTCGGACTTCCGTGCGGCCCTGTCGGCCGTGCTGGACCCGACCGGTATCCATTTCGACGGATCGCGGCCGTCCGCGCTGGAACAGGCCCTGGAGGCCGGACAGACCCCGGCCGCAGACCTCGTCCGGGCCCGCGCCCTGCGTCAGGCCCTCGTCGAGCGAGGGCTGAGCAAATACAATCTGGGCGGGGCGACGCCCCCGCCGGACTGGCCGACCGACCGTGATCGCGTGTTGATCGTCGGTCAGGTCGAGAATGACCGGTCCATCCTTCTGGGGTGTGAGGACATCCGCACCAATGCCGGCCTGGTCCGGGCGGTCCGCGCTCGCTTGCCGGATGCCTTCCTGATCTATCGCGACCATCCCGATACGGTGGCGGGCAACCGGCCGGGCCGGCTGGACGCTGACACCGCAGGGCTGGTGGATGCGCGCGCCGAGGGCCTGGACATCACCGCCTGTCTGGACGCCTGCGACGGGCTGGCCACGATGACCTCACTGACCGGGTTCGAAGCCCTGCTGCGCGGGAAGCGGGTGATGACCTGGGGGCGGCCCTTCTATGCCGGCTGGGGGCTGACCGAGGATACGCTGAGCTTTCCGCGCCGTACCCGCCGGGTCGATCTGGACACGCTGATCGCCGAAGCCCTGATCCGTTATCCGCTGTATGTGACCCCCGACGGATACCCCTGCGAGGCCGAGGATGTGGCCCGGCAACTGGGCCAGCCGGGGCCTTTGACCGACACCGGTCGCACCGGCGGGTTGCAGCGCTGGACACGCGGCCTGATCGCCAGCCTCGACCGAAGCGATCCACCGGCCTATTGAAGACCAGCATCAGAACACGGATACCCTTGTGAGCGCCTCTTCTCCGACTGCCGTCATCGCCGCCACCGGCCTGTTCACGCCGGAACAGTCCATCTCCAACGCCGAACTGGTCAAGGCCTACAACGCCTGGGCCGAGTTGGAGAACGCCCGCAACGCCGAGGAAATCGCCGCCGGCACCCGCGAGGCCCTGACCCCGTCCTCGGTCGAGTTCATTGAAAAGGCCTCGGGCATCAAGAGCCGGTTCGTGCTGGACAAGACCGGGGTTCTGGACCCCGAGCGCATGGTCCCGCATCTGCCCGAACGCTCCAACGAAGAGCTGTCGATTCTGGCCGAAATGGCGGTCAAGGCGGCGCAGGAGGCTATCGCTGCCTGGGGCAAACCCGTCAGCGAGATCGGCGCCGTGCTGTGCGCCGCCTCGAACATGCAGCGCCCCTATCCCGCCATGGCCATCGAGGTGCAGCAGGCGCTGGGGATTGAGGGCTTTGCCTTTGACATGAATGTCGCCTGCTCCTCGGCGACCTTTGGCCTCAAGACCGCCGCCGACTTCATCGCCTCGGGCTCGGTCAAGGCCGTGCTGATGGTCAACCCCGAGGTCTGCTCCGCCCATCTGAACTTCAAGGACCGCGACAGCCACTTCATCTTCGGCGACGTCGCCACCGCCGTGATCGTCGAGTCCGGCGACCAGGCGGGGTCGGGTGGCTGGGACATTCTGGGCACGCGGCTGAAGACCGTCTTCTCGAACAACATCCGCAACAATTTCGGCTTCCTGAACAATGCGGCGCCGGAAGGCATCGGCAAGCCCGACAAGCTGTTCGTTCAGCAGGGGCGCAAGGTGTTCAAGGACGTCGTGCCCATGGTGTCCGAGATGATCGTCAGCCACGCGAATGATCTCGGCCTGGAGCCGTCCGGGCTGAAGCGGCTGTGGCTCCACCAGGCCAATATCAACATGAACGAGATGATCGGCCGCAAGGTGCTGGGCCGCGATCCGGAGCCGTCCGAGAACGTCATCATCCTGGATGACTATGCCAACACCTCCTCCGCCGGGTCGGTCATCGCCTTCCACCTGCATCAGGAGGATATGGCCGCGGGCGATGTGGGCCTGATCTGCAGCTTCGGCGCGGGCTATTCGGCGGGAACGGTGTTCGTGCGCAAGCGCGGCTGATCGGCTCGCCTTTCGATCATTTTTTACAGCGCCGCTTGCACGCGGCAGGCGTTTTTGCGAACGGGTACCTCAAGTCTTGGAGACCTGACGGGAGCCCCAGTCCATGACCCAGTATGCTGCCCCTGAGTTTTCCGGTCCCTGGATGGCCCGGATTGACGAACCCCTGGTCCGCGATGTGGCCACTGTGCTGAAGAGCATGGGCGGGTCCTGCCATCAGGCGCAGGTGGTGCAATGTGTGGCCGCTCTCAAGCGACAGCGGGGCGAGACGGTCGCCCAGGATCTGGCCCAGAAGATCGTCGACGTCTTTGAACGCTATCGCGACCTGTTCTTTCGTCCCTTCGGCGAGGGCTCCATGCGCTGGGCCCTGAATCCCGAACTGGCCTGATCCACGGCTCGGACACAGAAACGGCGCGCCACCGCAGGGTGACGCGCCGTTGTTCTGTCTGGCGACAGCCCTAGAACTTGCGGACGAAGTTCAGCGACCAGACGTCGGCGTCGCCGTCGTCACCGAAGTCGCGGCGGGTCCAGTCGGCACGGATGCCGTTCTGTCCGTCCAGCGAGTACTGGGCGCCCACGCCGTAATTCCAGCTTTCACCGTCAGCCGAGGCCGAGACGGCACCGCTGGACAGCTTCACTTCGCTGGTGCCGTAGCCGACGCGGCCGAACAGTTCGAAGTTCGGGCTAAGCGGCACATAGCCGACGCCGTAGATGGCGGCGTCATATTCCAGCTCGGCGGTAACGGTCGTCGCGCCGACGGTGAAGTCTTCGTCCTTCACGCCGAAGGAGGCTTCGCCTTCGATGCCGAAGTTCGGGGTGAAGCGGGTGCCGAGGCGTGCGGTGACAGCACCGAGGTCAACGCCGTCAGCGTCCAGCTGGCTGTAGCCGATGGTGCCATAGACGTTGGAAGCCGGATCCTGGGCCAGGGCGGGCGAGGCCATCAGGGCCAGGGCGGCGGCAGAGAGTACGAGACTACGCATGCGTGTAGTTCCTTTTTTATCGTTGATCAGTTACCAGCCATCCCGACTGGCAGAGGATCAAGTATGTACGGGTTCGGGCAGTTCCAAGGCCGAACGATTACATGGCCGTAACCGTGCGATTGTTGCCACATACCGCGTTCCGCTAAATGCGACATAATTGTGTATACTTGAAGCCTGGACCGCCACAATCATGGCGCCGGGGTCATGAAAGCGGCGGCCGCCCGCTGGGACGACCGCCACATTTCATCGCAAAGCGTCAGCTTTAGTTCGGCACACCCACCACGGCGTCAACCGAGTTACTGGTTACCGGGTGATAGAGGGGGCGCGCCTCGGCATAGATGCGCCGCGCCAGGTCGCGGCCCCATTCGCCCTCGCCCCAGAGGGTCTGGAACAGCGGCAGGACGAATTTGCGGCGCCCCATCCCGGTCAGGAAGGCTTCGGTCGGCGCCACCGCAGGTTCATAGCGATGGGTCATGGCAATCTGCAGCCAGGCAAACAGCACTTCGGAATTGCCGGCCGCCGACAGGCCGAGACCTTCGTCCAGTGCCTTGAGTTGCGCATCGCTTAGCCAGTCCTGACCGGCCTGATGCCCCTCGGGCCGCCAGGCGAGGAAACGCTGGCGTTGCTGGGTGTTCCAGCCCTGCCACAGGGATTGCGGCGGTGCGCCGCCTTCGAGGAAGACGCTGCGGGCCGCCGCATCGACCGGATCAAAGGCCTGCGACAAGGGGGCCATGGCATTGGACGGCAGGCCAGGTTGATAGACCCAGGCGTCCATCATCAGAGCCTCTTCCAGCGCGGCGTCGCCCCGGATCAGGTAAGTGCGGATATCCTCAAGGAACATCGCCGTCGTCATGGGCCGATAGGCATTCCTCTCGAAATAGCCCTTCAGCCAGCCATCGAACCGGTCGCGCCCGACGATCCGCTCGATCGTCCGCAGGAAGAAGGCGCCCTTTTCATAGGCGATGTTGGTCATGCCCTCGTCCGGATCGCGCCCGGCGAGGTCCAGCTTCAGGCGGGTGTCCTCGGGCGGCAGGTCGGCCAGTTCGCCCTGAAGGTCCTCCCAGCCCAGCACCTGCTCCTGCATGGCGCGGTCGCGGCCATAAACCGCCTCCATGATCCGGTTCTCGAAATAGACGGTGAAACCTTCATTGAGCCAGAAGTCGTCCCAGGTGGCATTGGTCACCAGATTGCCGGACCAGCTGTGCGCCAGTTCGTGGGCGACCAGGGCGACCAGCGACTGGTCCCCGGCGACGATGGTCGGGGTGGCGAAGGTCAGGCGCGGATTTTCCATGCCACCGAACGGGAAGCTGGGCGGCAGCACCAGCAGGTCGTAGCGGCCCCACAAATAGGGCCCGTAGAGGGCCTCGGCCTCCTCGACCATCGACTCGACGGCGGGGAATTCGGCGCGCACCGCCTCCAGCATGGACGGCTCCGTGTAGACGCCGGTCCGCTCACCCAGCGAGGCAAAGGCGATGTCACCCACGCCGATCGCGATCAGATAGGGCGGAACGGGGTTCCTCAACCGGAAGCGGTACGCCCGCTGGCCGGGCCCCGCCGGCTCACCTTCGGGCGTCAGCATCTCGGCGCTCATGACCGCCTTGAGGTCCTCGGGCACCACGATGCGGGCGGAGTAGGACTGGCGGATGCCGGGGCTGTCCTGGGTCGGGATCCAGGTCCGGGTCAGGATCGCCTGGCCCTGGCTGAACAGATAGGGCTGCTCACCGCCCGCCGTCTGGGACGGGTTCAGCCACTGCAGGGCCGCGGCATCGGGCCGGGTGGCGTAGTTGATGACAAGCTTGCGGGTTTCACCGGCGCTGAGGGGCGGCAGGTCGATCTCCAGCGCCTGCCCCAGGATCGGATCGCTGGCGCCCAGTCGCCAGGTCATGGCGCGACCGGCGCCGTCGCTCACCGACTCGATGTCCAGATTGCGGACATCCAGAATGATCTGGTCGGCGCCCGCGCGCCCGCTGATGTCCAGCGTCGCCGTGCCGGACAGGACCTTGCGGTCGAAGTCGGCAGTCAGGTCCAGATCGACGTGGCCGACCCGCGCGATCTCCGGCCGGGCGTGCGAGTGGACGTCGCGCACCCACTGGACCTGGGCCGGGGCCTGGACGGCCGGATTGGTCCCCGCTCCGCCCCAACCCGGCATGGAGGTACAGGCCGCCATCGTCATGCCCAGAGCGGCAGTAAGGGCAAGCGTGGAGACGGAAGCGAGCTTGAAGGCCATCGGGGTTTCCTCATGGTGTCGTTGTGGCTCCCGCCGGAAATGAGTCCCGGGGCGCCTTCGTTCCGGCCAACCGACCAGTCCGGCCGCCCAAGGTCAAGCTCAGGCCGGCCGGCTCTCGGTCTCGATAGTGCTGAACAGCTTGCCGCGCTCAGCCACCATCACGGCAACCAGCGCCAGAATCCCGCAGGTGGTGATGCCGATTGTCATCGGCGCGGCCGTCCCGTCAAAGCTCTGCCCGATCAGGAACCCGGTCAGCGAGCCGAAGGTGGTCGAGACGAATCCCTGCACCGACGACGCCGTGCCGGCAATCCGGCCCATATTGTTCATGGCGAGAGCGCCGAAATTGCCTGCGATAAAGCCGAAGCAGAACATGGTCAGCCCCTGCAGCACGGCAAAGCTGATCAGACTTTCGTTCCCCGACAGGGCCACCCCCGCATGGACGGCGGCCGAAGTGATGAAGCCGATCAGCGCCAGGTGCGACAGCCGCCGCGAGCCCAGCCGCTCGACCAGCCGCGCATTGGTCAGCGACGCGACGGCGATGCCGGCCGCCATGAGGCCAAAGACGGTGGTGAACAGTCCCGGCTGCTGGAACACATCGAAGAAGATCTGCTGGCTGGAATTGATGAAAGCAAACAGGGCGCCGGTGATCGCCGTCATCGCCAGGGTGTAGCCGACCGACAGCCGGTCGCTGAGCACCGCGCGGAAAGCCTCGGCGATCCGCCCAAGACGGATCGGCAGGCGGTTTTCGGGGGCCAGCGTCTCGGGCAGGCGGATCAGGGCCCAGACCATGAAACCCGACCCCGCCAGTGCCAGCACCCCGAAAATCCAGCGCCAGGGCGCAACGAACAGGACCAGCTGCCCCAGGGTCGGCGCCAGGATCGGTACACCCAGGAAGACGAGGAAGCTCAGTGACATGACCCGCGCCATCGTCCGCCCGGAATAGCGATCCCGCACGATCGACACCGCCAGCACACGAAGCGCCGCCGCGCCCAGCCCCGTACCCAGACGGGCCAGGATCAGGGCCTCGAACGTGGTGGTAAAGGCCGCCGCCACGCTGAACAGCACATAGAGACCCAGTCCCACCATCAGCACGGGCTTGCGGCCATAGCGGTCCGCCAGCGGGCCATAGATCAGCTGGGCCACGCCGAAGCCCAGCAGATAGGCGGTGATCACCCACTGGCGTGAGTTCTCGGAGGCCACGCTCAGGGCCTCGCCGATGGCAGGCAGCGCCGGCAGCATCATGTCGATGGCCAGGGCATTCAGCGCCATCATCATGGCGACCAGGGCGACGAATTCCGGAAAGCCCGGGCCGCGCACAGGTTTGGGACTCGTTACATCGCCGGCTTGCATCGCGTGCAGATGTGACCCGACAGCGGATTTTGCAACTGCGAAAAGCCCCTCCCCTGTCAGTTCCGGGTCGACGCCCTGTCGGCCTCTGCTAATCCTGACGGATGACGACCGATCCAGAGCAGCCCAACCCGGACGAATCCACGCGTGAGATCGCTGAGCTGCGGACGCGGGTAGAACTTCTCGAACTTCAGTTGCGTGAGTTGTCAGCCTTGCGGCAACCGGACGAGGGCCACTGGCTGGGCCAGCCCGTGCTGCGTAACGACCGCAAGCCCGGCGTGGACGTGCTCAACCACTCCCGCCCTTGTCGGCAGGCTGATTTCGAGACCCCGTGGTTCTCCTATTGGTCGGAACGGCTGGGGGAACGCCTCCGCTATCACCGCAAGCTGTGGGAGTTCGTCTTCATCGCCCAGGCCCTGCATGAGCGCCGCCAGTTGCGCTAAGGCGCCCGGGGTCTTGGATTCGGGGTCGGGCGGGAGCCGCTGGCCGCCTATTTCGCGTCGCGGGGCTGCCGGGTCACGGGCACCGATCTGGCCCCGCAGCAGGCCGCAGACGCCGGATGGACGGCCACCGATCAACATGCCGAGGGCAAGGCCGCTCTGATGCGCCCGGACCTTTGTGACCCCGACGTGTTCGAGACCGCAGTCGATTTCCGGGTGGTCGATATGAACGCCATCCCGGACGACCTTACAGGCTACGACTTCTGCTGGTCGGCTTGCGCGCTTGAGCATCTGGGCAGTCTGGAGGCCGGCATGGCCTTCATCGAACGATCGATCGACACCCTTCAGCCCGGCGGTTTTGCGATACACACGACCGAACTGAACCTGACATCGGACCAGTGCACGCTCGAAACGGGCGGGACCATTCTCTATCGCCGCCGCGACCTGACGGCCCTGGCCGAGCGACTGACCGCTGCGGGCCACATCGTCGCCCCGCTGGATTTCGATGCCGGAAGCGGCCCTGTCGACAGCTTCGTCGACATCCCGCCCTATCTGCCGGAGCCCCACCTGCGGCTGGCGCTGGCCGGATTCGCGACCACGTCCGTGAGCATCATCGTCCAGAAAACCGGCCAGCCCTGAGGGCCATGGTGCGGGTGGTCGGGCTCGAACCGACACTCCTTTCGGAACCGGATTTTGAGTCCGGCGCGTCTACCAATTCCACCACACCCGCGTGACGTCCGGCGGATTTAGCGGATCATCGCCGGGTGCGCCATCCTCTGTCACGCCGAAGATGGCTAATCCACGAACAGGCTCAGGGTGAAGTGGACGAGCCTGGCCGGAACGGGTGCGTCCGGGTCTCCGGCAACCTCGACGCGCGCACGGCGGGCAGCTGCCGAGCTGGATCGCGCGGCCGTTGCCCCACGCGGGTGTTCCGACTCCACGACACAGTCGTGAAGGCGACCATCGGGTCGGGTGAGACAGCTGATCACGGCAAACCCCGAAACAAGGTCACTTGCTCGTGGCACGAAGTCTGGTCGTTCTGCCCAGACAATGCGAGTCGGCAGCCCGCTCGTCCCCACCTGGTCAAGAAGCTCGTCGCGGGGATCAACAAGCGGGCGACGGCAGGTGTTCAGGACTTCATCAATATTGAGCGCTGAGGGCGGCAAATCGACCTGATAGGTCAGCGTCTGCCCCTCACTGCCGGCCTCCGGAACCCCCAGCTCCAGGGTTCCGCCTTGACGCAGCTGGCGCGCAAAGGGTGCCGGAAGGAGGCTTACCGCGAGCGTGTTGTCCGTCCCTACTGCCCAAAACTGCCGCCGGTCTTCCTCGCCGCGGAATCGCAGGTCAAAGGGACGTTCCCGGAACCCCAGACGGTTGGGTGTTGATCTGGCCGGTGGAAGTCCGCCCACCATCACGTCAAGGGACCTGTCCTTGCACTGGACCACTATGGCCAATCCGTTGCTGAACTGCAGATGGGCCATCTCCGCTCGCCCGCGCCGGTCGCGGACAATGTCCCAGTCGTCGCCAGGATCCTGAGCCAGGCCGGGCGTGGCCTGCGCCAGCCCGAAGATGACGACGAGGGCTGCTGTCCACGGTCGGAACCCTGTCGAACTCATCAGTTCACCAAAGTCGTCAGCCGGATCGAAACAAGACGGCCGGGCGGGACCTCGCCGCGGATACGGGATTCCTCCAGCGAGCGGACACTGGCTTCGCCATAGCCATAGCCAGCAGGGCTTTCAGCCTCGGCCTCGCAATCGGTCAGGCGACCGCCCTCGGCCGTCATGCAGGTGACATAGGCCCAGCCTGACACACGGTCGCGGGCGGCGCGCGGCGGAATGATCACCCGGCCTTCGCGGAGAAAATCATCGCCCCCTGCAGACAGGCGGAGTGGCTCGGCCTCGTCCCGTTCGTGGAACAGGGGCTGACCACAGGCCGTCAGTACGCCCTCCATCCCGGAGGTATCGGCGGGCGGGGTCACAGTGAACTGGACTGCCCCGTCCCCTTCGCCAAACTGCAGCATGGCCGTGCGGGTATTGACGAAGCCCCGCATCAGCTGGGTCGGCCGCTCGGCAATCAGGTATCGCCCGTTCTCGGAGGGCATCCACGACCCCCAGTGGACCCGGCCGTCCCCGAACCGCGCGGCGACATCGATGGTCGGCATGCGAATCTGAAGCCCCTGAATCAGTAGCTCGGGCGTGCCGGCCTGACACCGGGCGATCACCGCGATACCCTCGGGGAAGACCGCATAGGCCAGGGTGAGGTCATCCGCAGTCTGGGCCGTCCAGGCCTCTGGCTGCTGCGCCAGAACCGGACCGGCGGCGAGGGCTGCAATCAGGGTCAGGGCGACGGCTTTCATCCCAAGGGTTCCACCGTCTGTTCGATCGTGCCGAAGATCGAGTGGTGCTTTTCGTCCAGCATTTCGATGCGGACGGTGTCGCCATGCTGCAGGAAGGGGGTCTCGGCCTTGCCGCGCTGGATGGTCTCGACGGTGCGGACCTCGGCGATGCAGGAATAGCCCAGCCCGCCTTCGCTGACCGGCTTGCCCGGCCCACCGTCGGCGTCGCGGTTCGACACCGTGCCGGACCCGATGATCGAGCCCGCCACCAGCGACCGGGTCTTGGCCAGATGCGCGATCAGGGTGCCGAAGTCGAAGGTCATGTCGTCGCCGGCGTCGGCCTGACCAAACGGCTTGCCATTCAGGGTGACGGTCAGGGCGCCGTGCAGCTTGCCGTCTTTCCAGCGATCACCCAGCGAGTCGGGCGTGACGAACACGGGGGTAAAGGCGCTGGCGGGCTTGGACTGGACGAAGCCAAAGCCCTTGCCCAGTTCGGCCGGGATCAGATTGCGCAGGGACACGTCGTTGACCAGTCCGACCAGCCGGATGTGGCCCAGCGCCTCGTCGCGCGACACGCCTTGGGGCACATCACCGGTGACGACCACGACCTCGGCCTCGAGATCACAGCCCCAGGCGGGATCGGCCAACGGAATGGGATCGCGCGGTCCAAGGAAGCCGTCAGAGCCGCCCTGATACATCAGGGGATCGGTCCAGAAGCTCTCGGGCATTTCGGCACCCCGGGCCTGTCGGACCAGGGCGACGTGGTTCACATAGGCCGAGCCGTCGGCCCACTGATAGGCGCGCGGCAGGGGGGCCGAGGCCTCGCGCTCATGAAAGCGGCCGCGCGGCACGGCTTCATGTTCCAGGCTTTCAGCCAGGGCACGCAGGCGCGGTTCGCACCGGTCCCAGTCATCCAGAGCCGCCTGCAGGGTCGGGGCGATCAGAAAGGCGTCGGTGAACCAGTTCAGGTCTTCCGACACCACGACGAGGCGGCCATCACGGCCATGTTTCAGGGATGCGAGTTTCATTTCTCTCGATTAGGCGGTTTCAGCCCGAAGGAAAACCTCAGTCCGCCGACAGCTCGCGATGAGCGTCCCGCATCTCGCCGATCCGGGCGTCCTTGTCCCGCCACCAGTCGTTCAGATCCGCGATGGCTGCCCGGATGGCATGGTCCCGCTCACGCGGCGACAGCGAGCCCCCATGGTCAGGGTTGCGACCGCCAGCGCCGTGACCGGTCCCGCTTCGCCGACCGTCCCGGTTGCCATTGATGACCGTGATCTGGGTGACAGAGGCCGACGACGATTCCTCGGCGCCATGGTCGTCGTCCGCATGATCGTCATGACCGTGGTCGCCGTGATCATCATGCGCTTCGGCGTGGCTATGAGCGTGCGGCACATGGCGGCGCCCGTCCAGCGCAGACCTGAGGCTGTCGAGCCCCGGATTGAGGCCGTTGGCGATGGACAGGGTTGCGCCCAGCCGTTTGCGGATGACTCGCTCGACCTCCTCAGCCTTGCCCACAAGGGCTCCGCCGTCGGCCTTCATGGCGGCCTTCAGCGCCTCATCAATCGCCTTCCAGATGCGCTCGGCGGCATCGGTGTCGCGGCTCGTCTGGCTGTTTCTCAGTTGCCAGCCCAGAAAGAACAGGACGGCGCCGATGGCCACCAGCAGGGCCAGCAACAGCGGCTCGAGGCCGAGGAACACAGGCGGGTCGACAGGCTCGAACGTGCCGCCCCCCTGAAAATCGGTCGCATAAACAGCCACGATCACCCTCCCTCAACCGCGGCCATGATGGCAGGGTCAGCCCGCTTGGCAACGGGAAAGGTTAACGGCCGCCCGTCAGCGTGACGGTTCGATCACGGCGCGGGCCTCGGCGCCCTGTCGCGTGCCGGGCAGGCGGACCTCGACCTCAATGGCGATGGCGTCCTCCGGCTGGTGGGCCCAGATATAGCGGCGCTCGACCTCGACCTCGAGCCCGCCGGCCGTCAGCCCCTCATAGGTGTCGCCCCAGGGGGTAATGCGCTTCATCTCGGCCCAGCTGAGCGCGCAGGCGGCGTCCAGCTCCTCTATGGCCAGGGCGGACAGGTCGTCGGGGCGTTCAGTACTCACAGCCAGCGCCTCACCCGGTTGCGATAGGCGTCGTATTCGGCGCCGAAGGTGCGGGCCAGATAGGCCTCCTCCTTGCGGATCACGGCCCAGTCGATGACCACCAGACAGGGGATCAGCATCAGCAGGGCGACGGGCGAATCCATCGCCACCGCCAGCCCGGCGTAGGTGATGGCGAACCCGACGTAAATGGGGTTGCGGCTGAAGCGATAGGGCCCTTCGGTCGCCAGCGCCGTCGAGGGCTTCCACGGTTCAACCGCCGTGCCCAGTCGCCGGAACAGCCCCGCCGCCATCCCATCCAGCAGCAGGCCGCCGAGGATCAGGGCGAGAGCGATCCCGCGCCGCAGTTCGGTCCCGAGGCCGAGGCTGATGTCCTCACCCGCCGGCAGGCCGATCTGGACGCCATAGCGATCCAACGCCCAGCCGAGACCGAGGAAGGCGAAATAGATCAGCGGCGGCGGCACCGCCACATTCGGATGATCGCGGGTGGTCACGGCTCAGTCTTCCTCGGCAGAGTATTCGGGATCATCGGCATAGATCGCTACCCACGCCGGTTCCGTCGATGAAGCGGCTCCGCGATACATGCCGGAGGTATTCATTTCGAACCATGCCTCACCGCGACCCGTCATGACGATGACGCCGCCTTCCCCGCCGAGCTCGCCGACTTCCCGAATCTCCGCGCTCGCGGCGATGTAGATCGGGCGTCGCATGTGGGCCGTGCAGATCATTTCGGGATCGCAGTCTTCAAGCACTTCGTCGACCCGGCCTCTCTCCCACTCAGGATGAGCCGTCTCCATGGCATACCGCGCGCAAATGTCCCGGGCCACGGTCGCGCGAATGAAATACTCGCCCGAGCCGGTCGCCGACACCGCACAGCCGTCGGCGTTCGAGGCATAGGTGCCGGCGCCGATCACCGGCACATCGCCGACCCGGCCCCAGCGCTTGCCGGACATGCCGCCGGTCGAGGTGCCCGCCGCCAGCCGTCCTTCGCGGTCCAGCGCGACTACGCCGACCGTGCCGAATTTGCGCTCGTCGAGCGGCGGGGCGACCTCGGCCATGGCCCCTTCCGGCGGAGCGCCTTGGGGCCGGACGGGCACGGGCAGGCCGTCGCGCTCCAGCTGCCGCACCAGTCCGCGCCAGCGCCGCTCGGTGAAGAAGAAGGCCGGCTCGACCTCGTCCAGTCCCTGCGCGCGGGCAAAGGTCTCGGCCCCCTGCCCGATCAGGAAGACGTGCGGCGAGTCCTCCATCACCGCGCGGGCGGCGCTGATCGGGTGGCGGGTGCGGGTCAGGCCGGCGACCGCCCCGGCGTCCAGGGTCGTGCCATCCATGATGGCGGCGTCGTGCTCGATCCGGCCGTCGGCGGTGAAGACCGCCCCGCGCCCGGCATTGAACAGGGGATCGTCCTCCAGCACCTGAATGACGGCCTCGACCGCATCCAGCGCCGAGCCACCGTTGTCCAGCACCCCTGCCCCGACCTGAAGCGCGCTGTCCAGCGCCGCGCGATAGGCGGCGTCCTGCTCCGGCGTCAGACTGCCCCGCTCGATCACCCCGGCCCCGCCGTGGATGGCCAACGACCACCCTCCGTCCTGGGCAAGGACCGGCGAGGCCAGCGTTACAGTCAGAGCGCTCGCAAGCGCCGCAAGCCAGGTCTTCATTGGTCCGCCTCCCCGATTGGGCGTCATCGCTCGTGATGCGCCCGTTTCCACAGCTGATAGCCGATCACCGGCACCAGTCCCATCAGGGTGGCGACGATCACCAGCGGCCAGAAACCGAGGTGCGGCGCGGCCAGCCCCGCCGTCACCCCCGCTGCGACCGGTCCCGTAAACGGGATCCAGGCCGGAGGCCTCGGGAGCGGCCTCACTCGGCCGCTCCTCGAATCCTTGCCTGTGCGCCGGGCGCGTGGCCCGGCGTCACGCATCCACCTTGATCACGCCGCGCCGGATCTGGTCCAGCTCGATCGAGTCGAACAGCGCCTGGAAATTGCCCTCGCCAAAGGCCTGATTGCCCTTGCGCTGGATGATCTCGAAGAAGATCGGGCCGAAGGTGTCCTGGGTGAAGATCTGCAGCAGGATACCGTCCTCGTCCGAGCCGTCGATCAGGATGCGGTTCTCGCGCATGCGCGCCACGTCCTCGCCGTGCCCGGGCAGGCGCTTGTCGATCAGGTCGAAATAGGTCTCGATGGTGTCCTGGAAGGGGATGCCGCGCCGCTTCATCTCCTCGACGGTCTCGAAGATGTTGTCGGTGTGCAGGGCGATGTGCTGGATGCCCTCGCCGTTGTAGCGCTTCAGGAACTCCTCGATCTGGGAGTTGTCGTCCTGGCTCTCGTTCAGCGGGATGCGGATGGCGCGGTCCGGCGCGATCATGGCCTGGGACAGCAGGCCGGTCGCCTTGCCCTTGATGTTGAAATATTTCTGCTCCTCGAAGGCGAAGACGTCGCCATAGAAGCCCGACCAGGTGCGCATCTGGCCGCGACGCACATTGTGGGTCAGGTGGTCGAGGCTGAACAGGCCGACGCTGTTCTTGCGCTCGGCCTCCTCCCAGCCCTCGATCTCGTCCCAGCCGTCATAGAGGGAGCCGGCCTCGCCGTACTTGTCGACGATATAGAGCAGCGAGCCGCCGATCCCCTGGAGCACATAGGAATAGCCGCCGCCAAGGGCGCCGCCGTCATGACCTTCGGCCGGCTTGGCGCCGCGCGACACGGCGCCCTCGAAGGCCGCCTTGGCGTCGTTGACGCGGAAGGCCATGCCGTTGGCCGAGGGGCCGTGGTCGGTCGCGAACTCGGCGGCCTGACCCTTGGGCGTGCGGTTGACCAGCATGGTGATGTCGCCCTGCTTCATCCGGACCACGTCATTGGCCGGATTCACATGGGTCTGGGTGAAGCCCATCAGCTCCAGCCGCGCAATCATGGCCTTGGGCTCGGGACCCGTGAACTCGACGAACTCGAAACCGTCGACGCCGAGCGGGTTTGCGGCATTGATCTGTTGGGCCGTGGGGGTTTGGGTCGCGTCGTCCATGGTCGCGTCTCCTGATCCTGAAGGGTTCACGGCGGCACGCACGGCCGCCTTTGTGGCCGGAACCTAGTCATCCGGACCGCTCAAGCCAAGCGACGCGGCTTCACCTTGTGGCGAGCAGGCCTCAGCCCAGCCCCGGAACATGGTCCGTGACCAGCCGCATCGCCCAGTCCGCGCCCAGCAGGAAGGCCACGGCGAGCGTGGTCAGCAGGCCGATCCAGGCGGTGGCCACGATCGCTCCCCCGATGACGAACAGGCCGTCGCGCTGGATCAGGCCCACGGCCAGAAGCGACAGCGCCACCGACGGGATGGTGTTGGTCATGGGCAGGACGATGGTCAGGGTCGCGAGAATCATGAACAGAGCCGCCAGCTTTTCCCCCGCACCCGAGGCGAAGGCCGACAGCCTCGGCCGCGAGAACCGATCGATCCAGCCCAGACGCTGCTCGGCGAAATCGGCCATCGCCTTCAGCCAGCTGGCCCGCGCGCGCAGCCTCAGCACCCACTGCGGCAGCCACGGCTCTTCACGCCCGACCAGCAGTTGGGCGGCCAGGATCACGATGACGATGCCGACCACCTGCGGCACGCCATACAGACCCGGCACCAGACAGGGAATGGCCAGGATCAGGATCAGCAGGCCGTAGGCCCGCTCGTCCAGCCGGTCGCGGATCTGGTGCAGGGTCAGACCGTTTTCGGCCCCGTCATCGGCCAGCCGCCGTAGCAGGCGCGCCAGATTCTGGCGGACGTCGTCCTGTTCGGAGGACGGCGGGAGGGGCGCGGGTTCGGTCGTCATGACGCTCGTCTAGCATCCCGGTGTGTCAGGTCCAGCCGCCGACGATGATGGATCGACGTTCCCGCAGGACCGCGCTAAGCATCGCAGCATGATGTCGGCCTATCGTGTCCTGACCCGCTGGTGGACGGTGTTCGCCCTTGCGGCGTCCCTGAGCCTCCTCGCTGCCGCCCACGCCTTTGAGCGGTTCGGCGGACTGGCCCCGTGCAACCTGTGTCTCAAGCAGCGCGAGGTCTATTGGGTCGCGGTCGCCATCGCCCTGACCGCCAGCCTGTGGGCCCTCGTCAGCCGGGCCAGCCGGGGCACGCCGCGGGTCGCCGCCTTCCTGCTGTTCATCGTCTTTCTGACCGGAGCGATCACCGCCGGGTTCCATGCCGGGGGTGAGGCTGGCTGGTGGGAACTGCCCGCCGTGTGCTCGGGCGGGGCGGGCGAGATCAATCTGGAGCGGCTGGCGGCGCTTGCCATGGGCACCGCCGAGGTCGAGCCCATCGTGGCGTGCGACGCCGTGACATGGCGCTTCCTGGGCCTGTCCATGGCAGCGTGGAATACCCTGATTGCTGCGGCCCTCGCGATCTTCAGCCTGCTGGCCGCGAAACGTCCCAAGGATGCCCGTGCCCCCAGAGGTTGATCCCTCCACCGACCCGCTGAACGACCCGGAGATCACGGGCCGCAAGGGCTCGCGCGACATTCCCCTGCCCCGGCCGGGCGCGGGTATGAGCCGGACGCGGATGGCCGAGATCCTGCGGGTCGACCATGCGGGCGAGTATGCCGCCGTTCAGATCTACCGCGCCCAGCGCGCCGTCTTTGAGGGGCGGAAGGGCAAGGATGCCATCGCCGACGACCTGACCGGGATGGAGGGGCACGAGCAGGTGCACCTGTCGCGGTTCGAGACCCTGCTGAACCAGAACCGGGTCGCCCCGACCGCCGCCCTGCCCCTGTGGCATCTGGCCGCCCAGGCCTTGGGAGCCGGCACGGCCCTGCTGGGCGAGAAGGCGGCCCACGCCTGCACCGAGGCGGTCGAATCGGTGATCGAGCAGCACTATGCCGACCAGATCGCAGAACTGGCCGACCGTGACCCCGAGCTGGCCCGCGAGCTGGCCCAGTTCCGGGCCGAGGAAATGGCCCACCACGACCACGCCGTCGAACACGGCAGCCGCGAGGCGCCCGGCTATCGCCTGCTGTCCTCGGTGATCAAGACCGGCTGCCGCGCCGCCATCAAGGTCAGCGAGCGGGTCTAGGTTCTGGACTCATAAGCT
>NZ_DDOD01000022.1:0-30967 GCF_002341485.1 Brevundimonas sp. UBA2503
GCTCAGCCGAAGCCGCACCTGCGGCGAAAATGCCGGCTGCGGCGACGCTGGCGAGAAGTTTTACCTTCATGCTCATCCCTCTAAATTCTGATCGTCAAACTTGACAGTGTGCCCCTGCTTACACGGGCGGCTCCAAGCATCGAACGGGATTATGCTGTTCGAGTTCCGGAATTGACGCATCGGTGGCGCGACTGTGGCCCGATTTCAACACAAATCCCCATTTCGGGGCGCCAATCTCCTGCTAGGAGAGGCCATTCACCATTAGGGGAGACGCCCGGATGCGGCAGGAACTGGACGGAAGGGTGGCCATCGTCACCGGCGCGGGCGGCGGACTGGGCCGTTGCCATGCCCTGGCGCTGGCTGAACGGGGCGCAAAGGTTGTCATCAATGATCTTGGCGGTGCCCGCGACGGCACCGGCGGATCGCTGACCGCTGCCGAGGACGTGGTCAAGGAAATCGAGACCCTGGGCGGCGAGGCCATGGCCGACGGCGCCTCGGTCACCGACTATGCCGCCGTCGAGGCCATGGTGGCGCGGACCATGGAGCGCTGGGGCCGCGTCGATATTCTGGTCAACAACGCCGGCGTGCTGCGCGACAAGTCTTTTGCCAAGATGGATCTGGACGATTTCCGCTTTGTCGTGGACGTCCACCTGATGGGGGCGGTGAACTGCACCAAGGCTGTGTGGGAGATCATGCGCCTGCAGAACTATGGCCGCATCGTCATGACGACCTCCTCCTCCGGCCTGTACGGCAATTTCGGCCAGTCCAACTATGGTGCCGCCAAGATGGCACTGGTCGGGCTGATGCAAACCCTGTCGATCGAGGGCGCCAAGAACGATATCCGCGTAAACTGTCTGGCGCCCACGGCCCATACCCGTATGACCGAGGATCTGGGCGCGGCCCTGCCGCTGGATCAACTGGGGCCGGAACTGGTGTCGCCGGGGCTGGTGCATCTGGTCAGCGAGGACGCGCCCACCCGCTGTATCCTGGCCGCCGGGGCCGGCGGGTTCGAGCGCGCCTATGTGACCCTGACGCAGGGCATCCGTGCGACCGGCGCCGACGCCCGCGAACAGGTTGCGGCCCGTTTTGGCGATATCTCGGACCGTTCGGACGAGATCGTGCCGGAGATGGGTGCAGCCCAGGGCATGATCGAACTGGGCAAGCTGCAGAAAGCCTTGGGCGCCTGACGGCGCGCGCCTATGTTCGCCGCGCGGCGGCTCACGGCTTGAGGCGCCAAAAGCCTTGTCTTGACGTCGCGGCAGGCGCGTACAGATTTGGAATAACCCGCGCTCAAGCAGCGAGCCTCCGCGAGGCGAGCGATAGCGCCCTACAAAGAAGGAGCATCGCAGATGCGTGAAGCCGTCATCGTCTCGACCGCCCGCACCCCGATCGGTCGCGCCTATCGCGGGGCCTTCAACGACACCCAGGCGCAGCAACTTGGTGCCCATGCGGTGCGCCATGCGGTCGAACGCGCGGGCGTCGATCCCGCCGAGATTGAAGATGTGGTGATGGGCGCGGCCCTGCAGCAGGGCTCGACCTCGACCAATGTCGCGCGTCAGATCGCGCTGGCAGCCGGCCTTCCGGCCAGTGTCGCGGGCATGAGTCTGGACCGGCAGTGCGCCTCGGGCCTGATGGCCATCGCCACGGCGGCCAAACAGGTGATGGTCGACGGCCAGACGGTCGCCGTCGGCGGCGGGCTGGAGAGCATTTCCCTCGTCCAGAACCAGCATATGAACCTGTATCGCTTCAAGGATGAGGCGCTGCTGAAGCAGGCGCCGCACATCTATATGTCAATGCTGGAAACCGCCGAGGTGGTCGCCGACCGCTATGGCATTTCGCGCGAGGCTCAGGACGAGTACGCCCTGCAATCCCAGCAGCGGACTGCGGCGGCCCAGACCGCCGGGCATCTGGATGCCGAGATCGTCCCGATGACCACCACCATGCAGGTGATGGACAAGGCGACCGGCCAGACCTCGTCGAAGGAAGTGACCCTGTCAAAGGACGAGGGCAACCGACCGGAAACCACGCTGGAGGGCCTGTCATCGCTCAAGCCCGTGTTCGGAGGCGGCGAAAAGATCGAAGCGGGCCGCTTCATCACGGCCGGCAACGCCAGCCAGCTGTCGGACGGGGCCTCGGCCTCGGTCCTTATGGAGGCCAGGGACGCGGAAAAGCGCGGCCTGACGCCGCTCGGCCGCTACGTCGGCATGGCCGTGGCCGGCTGCGAGCCGGACGAAATGGGCATCGGGCCGGTGTTTGCCGTGCCGAAGCTGCTGAAGCGCCATGGCCTGACCGTCGATGACATCGGCATCTGGGAGCTGAACGAGGCCTTCGCCGTGCAGGTCCTGTACTGCCGCGACAAACTGGGCATTCCCAATGACCGGCTGAACGTCTCGGGCGGAGCCATCTCCATCGGCCACCCCTACGGTATGTCGGGCGCGCGCATGACGGGCCATGTGCTGATCGAGGGCAGGCGCCGCGGGGCCAAATACGGCGTCGTCACCATGTGCGTCGGCGGCGGCATGGGCGCGGCCGGCCTGTTCGAGATTTACTAGACCTCGGGCACCGGTTTCGCCCCGCCTGTCGGGATCGCTTGCAGGGTTGCGACGAACATGTCGCGCCACAGGGCGACGTCGGAATCGCGCACGACCTGCATCAGGGCCTGCCAGCGGTCCTTACGCTCGGCCAGCGGCATGGCCAGCGCGCGGCTGAGGGCGTCGGAAATTTCCTCGCGGCTGAAGGGATTGATCAGCAGGGCCTCGGTCATCTCCTCGGCGGCCCCGGCAAAGCGCGACAGGATCAGCACGCCCGGGTCTTCGGGGTCCTGTGCCGCGACATATTCCTTGGCGACCAGATTCATGCCGTCGCGCAGGGGCGTCACCAGGCCGACGCGGGCGGCGCGATAGATGCCGGCCAACTGGTCACGCCGGTAGGTGCGGTTCAGATAGCGAACCGGCTGCCAGTCGACATCGCCATAGGTGCCATTGACGTGCCCGGCCAGGCTGTCGAGACGGCTCCGGATGTCCTGATAGGCATCGACGTCGTCGCGGGACAGGGGCGTGACCTGCAACAGGAAGACCTTGCCGCGCTGTTCGGGATTGTCCTTGAGGAACTGCTCATAGCCCAGCAGCCGCTGTTCCAGTCCCTTGGAATAGTCCAGCCGGTCGACCCCGACGATCATCGAGCGAAAGGCCGCCGACGCCGCCATCCGGTCATAGGTGCGGATGCCGAGCGCAGAGTTCCGCGCCTCGACGAAGGCATCGACGTCGATGCCGATCGGAAAGACGCCGGTCTGGACGGTCTTCCCGAAGGCCATCAGGGCATCATTGGGCAGAAGGCGGCCATGGATGCCGGGCTCTGACGCCACATAGTCCCGGAACAGGTCCAGCCACTCGCGGGTGTGAAAGCCCAGTAGGTCAAAGTCGAACAGCGATTCCACCAGCCGCCGGTGATAGGGCAGCGTCACCAGCAGTTGCCGTACCGGCCAGGGCGTGTGCAGGAAGAAGCCGATCCGGTTCTTGATGCCGCGCCGCCTGAGGTCCCGGGCCAGCGGGATCATGTGATAGTCGTGGATCCAGATCAGGTCGTCGGGCTGGATCAGCGGGGCCAGCGCCTCGGCGAACCGGTCATTGGTGCGCTCATAGCCCTCGCCGAACGACCGCTCATAGGCCGACAGGTCCACCCGGTGGTGAAACAGCGGCCACAGGGTCTTGTTGGCATAGCCGTTGTAATATTCGTCGACGTCCTGGGGCTCCAGATCGACGAGGGCGACGGTGACGCCGGCCCGGTCCTCGATCTGGGCCTCGGGTTTCCAGACCGGCGTGGTGTTGCCGGACCAGCCAAACCACAGGCCATCATACTTTCGCAGCGCCGCCGACAGGGCCATGGCCAGCCCGCCGGCCGAGCCCGCCGACGGGTCTGTGGGCGCCGAGACGCGGTTCGAGACGACGATCAGGCGGCTCATCGGACGTCGGTCCACGAACGGCTGAGCAGGATGGCGCAGTTGATAATACCGACCAGGGAATAGGTCTGGGGATAGTTGCCCCACAGCTCTCCGGACTCGACCGCGATATCCTCACTGAGCAGCCCGGCATGGGTTCTGCGGGCCAGCATTTCCTCGAAGATAGCTCGGGCCTCCTCGTCGCGACCGTTCTGATGCAGGGCCTCGATGAACCAGAAGGTGCAGAAGTTGAACGCCGTCTCGGGCTCGCCGAAGTCGTCGGGCTCGACATAGCGGAACAGGAAGGGACCCTTCTTCAGATCGCGCTCGATCACCTCAAAGGTGCGGGCCATGCGCCGGTCGTTGAGGGGCAGGAAGCCGACGTCGGTGAGTTGCAGCAGCGACGCATCCAGTTCTGTGCCGCCGAAGCTGGCGGCGAAATGGCCCTCCCCCTCCAGATAGGCCTCGGCCTCGATCCGTTCACGGATGATACGCGCCTTGTCGGCCCAGTCGGCGGCGCGATCCTTGAGCTTCAGATGAAGCGCGGCCTTGGCCAGCCGGTCGCAGGCCGCCCAGCACATGACGGCGGAATAGGTGTGGACCCGGGCAAAGGTGCGGAACTCCCACAGGCCGGCATCGGGCTGGTCGTGCATCTCAAAGGCGCGCTGGCCGACCCGCTCGAGGGCGTGGAAGTCCTCCAGCGTGCCCGGCCGGATCATCCGCTGGTCGTAGAAGGCCTGCACCAGCGGCAGGACAATCTGTCCGTAGACATCGTGTTGCAGATGCTCGCGCGCCTGATTGCCGACGCGCACCGGCTTCATGCCGCGATAGCCCTCGACCGTCTCCGTGATCCGTTCGTCGATATTCTCTTCCAGGCCGACACCATAAACCGGCTGGACGTGGCCGCCGTCGGCCTGGTCGACCAGGTTGCGGAGATAGACGAGGTAGTTCTCGAGAATGTCGACGGCGCCGAGGCGGTTCAGGGCGCGCACGGTGTAATAGGCGTCGCGGATCCAGCAGTAGCGGTAGTCCCAGTTTCGGCCGCTGCCGGGGAATTCGGGCACGGAGGTGGTCAGGGCCGCGACGATGGCGCCGGTTTCCTCATAGGCGCACAGTTTCAGGGTGATGGCGGCGCGGATCACCGCCTCCTGCCAGTCGAGCGGCAGATAGAGTTTGCGCACCCACTCCTGCCAGTAGGCCACCGTGCGGTCCCGCGCGGCGATCAGTCCCGGGCCCACGTCCTGATCGTAGGCTTCGTCGGGCCCGAAGAAGAAGGCCATCGGCTTTTCGAGCCGGAACACCCGCTCATTGACGATATGGCTGACCGGGCAGTCGGTCGTCAGGCGGAAGGTGGCGCCGGTGCACAGATAGCGGATGTGATTGGATCCGCGGGTGCTGTCCGCCCTCCGCGCGCCCCAATCGGCGGCAGGCCTGAGACGGATGGCGATCCGGGGCGTCCCGGACAGGGGCCGGATCAGCCGGCCAAAGGCCAGCGGACGATAGGTGCGCTGCTGATGCGCATGGCGGGGGCAGAAGTCGATGATCTCGAGGGCCGAACCATCGACCGCATGGAGAATCGTGCGGAGAATCGGTGTGTTGCGCACATAGTCCTGCTCGGCGCTGACCTGGTCTTCCAGCACAATGTCCCAGAAGCCATGCTCCGGATCGCTGCCGTCCATCAGGGCCGAGAACAGCGGGTCGCCGTCGAAGCGGGGCGCACAGGCCCAGACATAGCGCCCCTGACGATCGATCAGGGCACTGACGGCGCAGTTACCGATGGGGGCAAGATCGACGGAGGGCTTCATTGGGCGGCCTCGGACAGTTGCGTCAGCCAGTCGGTCACGGCGCGGGTATCGGCGAGGCCATACCGGGCGGCACTGACCCAGCGGGGATCGACCAGAATACCGAACCCGCCCGCCGCCTCGGCCGCGCGAAAGGCAGCTTCGTCGGTGCGATCGTCGCCGATCATGACGGGACGGGCGCCGGCAAAGGGCGGTTCGGCCAGAAAGGCGGCCAATGCCCGACCCTTGTCCGTGTCGCCCCCTTTCAGCTCGACGACCATATGGCCGGGCTGAAGATGCAGGCCGTGATCCCGGGCAAGCGTTGTCGTGGCGTGGCGGACGTCGGCGGCCCGATCCGGCGCATTGCGGTAGTGGACGGCGACGCCGACCCCTTTGTTCTCGATCTCGACACCGTCGGCGATCTGGGCGCTGAGGGTCTGGGTCAGCCCTTCGACCGCCAGCGCCACATCGGCCTCGGCCCCGCGGCTCTCGACCTGTCCGTCAGCTGCCCTGCGCTCCAGACCATGCACCCCGGCGACCGGGACCACGCGGCCTTCCAGAATGCGGTCGACATCGGCCAGCGCACGCCCGCTGAGCACCGCCACCCGCCCGTCCAACGCCGCGATCAGGGCGTCCAGCAGGCGCGAGCGACGCGGATCAGGGACGACATCCTCGGGCCGGGATTCAATCGGGGCCAGCACACCGTCGAGATCCAGGAACAGGGCCAGCGGCCCCCGGTTCCGGATCAGGGACGCCGGCGCCGGGGGTGGCGCGAGGTCTCGGGGGTCGGTCGGGGCGATCACGGCAGTCATCAGGTCGGGTCGGATCTTTCTCATGGCACGGGGCTACGCCGGAACGGGTGCCCGCAGTCTCGGGAGGGACCATCCAACGGGGGAGGAAGACGGTCGGCTCGGGGTTGCGGTCCTGCTAACGCCCCGCTGCGGCAAAGGTTGTCGCCTAACTGCGGTCAGGTCAAACCGCCGGGCTCAGGGATCTGAGAGGCAGGGTCCGGCATTGTGAAACGAGGCGGGATGCGGCACATCCTGCGGCTTCCTATCCGGCGGGCCGATGACGGCCGATCTGACGCGCGTGACATGACCCAGCCCCCCTTCGATGCCGACACCACCCAGGCCATTACCGATCACGCGCGCCGGGTGATCCGGCTGAACCGCGAGGCGCTGGAAGCGCTGGAGAACGGGCTGGACGACAGCGTGGCGCGCGCCTGTTCCGTGATCCTGTCGCGACCCGGCTATCTGGTGGTGACCGGCATGGGCAAGTCCGGCCACATCGGCGGCAAGCTGGCGGCGACCCTGGCCTCGACCGGCACCAATGCCTTCTTCGTCCACCCGGCCGAGATGAGCCACGGGGACCTGGGCATGCTGCGCGATGACTGCACCCTGCTGGCCATCTCCAATTCGGGCGAGAGCCGCGAGCTGCGCGATCCGCTGATCTTCTGCCAGCGGCGCGGCATTCCGGTGATCGGCATGACCCAGCGGCCGCAGAGCTTCCTCGGCCGCAACAGCGCCGTCCTGCTGCAGCTGCCGCAGGTGGCCGAGGCCTGTCCCAACAATCTGGCGCCGACCACCTCGACCCTGATGACGTTGGCACTGGGCGATGCCCTGGCCATGGTGCTGATGGAGCGGCGCGGGTTCTCGGCCGAGGCCTTTGGCCTGCACCATCCGGGCGGCAAGCTGGGCATGGGCCTGCAGAGTGTGCGCGACTGGATGGGCGACCGCCCACGCAAGGTCGCGACGGTCACGCGCGACACCCCCTTTGCCGAGGTGATCTCGGCCATCACCGAAGGCATGAAGGGCGCCACTGCCGTGGTCGAGGCCGATGGGCGGCTGGCCGGGATCGTCACCGACGGCGATGTGCGCCGCGCCTTTGGCCGCGAGCCGACCTCGCTGAAGGACCTGACCGCCGGCGATCTGATGAGCGCCAGCCCCAAACAGGTGTCGCCCGACGCCCGGATGAGCGACGCGGTCGACATCCTGACCCAGAACCGCATCTCGACCCTGCTGGTGGTCGAGGACGACCGGCCGGTGGCGATTATCCACCTCGCCGAACTGATGCAGGCGGGTTACGTCTCCTGATATGACCCGTGTTTGTATCGACGGCTTCAACATCGGCATGGCCAAGGGCACGGGGATCGCCACCTATGGGCGGAACCTGCTGCGGAACCTGAACGACGCCGGACTGGACACCCAGGTCCTGTACGGCCCCAACGCCGCCATCAACAAGAAGCGGCCGATCCTGAACGAGATCGCCCTGATCGACGCCCATACGCCGCGCGACCGGCCGCTGCGGCGCAAGGTCGAGACGCTGACGGCGCGGCTGGGCAAGACGGCGACGGCCATCGCCCCGAGTGACATGGTCATCTGGCCGTCTCGCGGGGGTGGACGGCCCGTGGCCTCGGCCTACTGGAGTTCGCCCCGGCTGTTTTCGACCGCCAACCGGGCCTTTGCTGCGGACAGGGTGTTCACGCCCCTGAGCTTTCGCTCGCACGAGGCCGTCGCCCGGCCGGATGTGATGCACTGGACGACCGCCCTGCCCTGTCAGGCGCGGGGGGTGCCCAACATCTATACGATCCACGATCTGATCCCGCTGCGTCTGCCGCACACCACGCTGGACAACAAGCGGCTGTTCCTGGGCCTGTGCCGGCAGATCGCGAAAAAGGCCGACCATATTGCGGTGGTGTCCGAGGCGACCAAGCGCGATGTCATCGACATTCTGGGCGTTGAGGAAGACCGGATCAGCGTCACCTGGCAGTCCGTCGGCATCCCGCCCCGCCTGCTGGCCAAGTCCGACGAGACCGTGGCCGCAGAACTGGCCAGCGTCCACCAGCTGGGCTGGAAGGGCTATTACCTCTATTTCGGGGCCATCGAGCCCAAGAAGAATCTGGGCCGGATCGTCGAGGCCTATCTGACCTCGGGTTCGACGCGGCCGCTGGTCGTCGTCGGTGGCCGCGCCTGGCTGGACGAGGACGAGACCGCCCTGATGCACCAGATCCGGCGGACCAAGAAGGCCCGCGAGAAGCGCATCCGCCTGTACGATTTCCTGCCATTCTCGCTGCTGGTCGATCTGATCCGGGGGGCGCGGGGCACCCTGTTCCCGTCGATCTATGAGGGGTTCGGCTTGCCGGTGCTGGAGTCGATGGCGCTGGGCACGCCGGTCGTGACCTCGACCGCCGCCTCCCTGCCCGAGGTTGCCGGCGATGCCGCCCTGATGGCCGATCCCTATGATACTGCGGCCATCGCGGCGCAGATCCGGGCGCTGGACGCCGATGATGATCTGGCCGCCGATCTGTCGGCACGCGGCCGGGTTCAGGCGCAGGTCTTCAGCCCCGAGGCCTATCAGGCACGCCTGAGCGCGCTTTACGCCCGGGTGGCCTGAGGGGATGGCCCGCACCGTCCTGTTTGATGCCGGGCGTCTGTTACAGCGCAGCGGGCGCACGACCCCCACGGGGGTGGACCGCGTCTGTCTGGCCTATGCCGAATGGCTGATGGGCCACCCCGATGTGCGCTTCGTCCCGGTGCGCAGCCGGGGCGATCACCTGACGGCGCTGGACCGGAAATGGTTCGGTGAACTCGCGGCCTCCCTGCGTGAGCGGTGGACCGGTAATGGTGTGGGCGAGGCCGAGCGCACCCTGACCGACCTGCTGGCCCGGCCGCGCGGGGCGCGCTCGCTCTCTGGCCCCGTCAGCCGCGAGCGTGAACCCCGGCGGCAGGCGATGACGCGGCTGTTGATGTCGCGCGCCCTGCCCGAGGTCAGCCGGGGCACATTGTACGTCAATGTCGGCCACAGCGGCCTGACCAGTCCGCGCCTGCTGGCGAAGCTGGCGGAGGACGGGGCCCGGTCGGTGCTGATGGTGCATGACCTGATCCCCATCACCCACCCGGAATACTGCCGGCCGGGCGAGGGCGGACGGCATCGCACGCGGATGCGTCTGGCCCTGAAGCAGGGGTCGGTGCTGGTGGTGAACTCCGACACGACCGCCAAGGTGCTCAAGGCGTTTGCCGAGCGGGAGGGGCTGGCGACACCGACCGTGGTGGTCGCGCATCTGGGGCTGGAGCCGCCGTTCGCGGAGCCCGGCTGGCGGCCCGCCGAGCGCCCGTATTTCGTCCATGTCGGCACGGTCGAGGCGCGCAAGAACCTGACCTTCCTGCTGACCTTGTGGCGGCGTCTGGAAGAGCTGAGAGGGGGCGAGACCCCGGCCCTGGTCCTGATCGGCCGGAATGGCTGGGAGAATGAGTCCGTCATGGACCATCTGGAGCGGTCGCCGCCGCTGCAGGGGCTGGTGCATCAGGCGTCCGAGCTGCCGGACGCGGCCCTGTCGCGGCTGATGCGGGCATCGCGCGGGGTGGTGGCCCCTTCGGCGGTCGAAGGGTTCGATCTGCCCGCAGTCGAGGCCATGGCCATGGGGGTGCCCCTGATCGCCTCGGATATTGCCGCGCACCGCGAACTGGTACCCAAGGCGAAACTGATCGACCCGCTGGACGGTCCCGGCTGGCTGAAGGCGCTGGACCGGGCCGCGCGCGGCGACGGGCAGCCCGCGCCCTACAAGCCGCCCCGCTGGAGCAGCCACTTCCAGATCGTGGCCGAGGCGCTGGGGATGAAGCCCGGTATCTGACCGCGCAGCCGGTCAGGCGCGACTGGCGCACCCTTTGAAACGCCGGTAAGTCAGACGCATGGCCCGACGTCTTGCCCTCCCTGCCCTGTTGTCCGCCCTGGCGCTGGCCGGATGCTCCACCCTGCCGGTCGAGGGGCCGTCGGCGCGTGATGTCAACGGCCATGCGGGCGACCAGAGCTATGCCGTGGTCGAGCTGGACGCCGGCGTCAGCCAGATGCTGAGAGCCGTCCCGGTGGACGCGACCGCGTCGCTGGCCGGGGCCGAGAGCACGGCGCCGCTCGACCGGATCGGGGTCGGCGATACGCTGTCGGTCTCAATCTATGAGCCCAGCGGGGCCCTGTTCGGCGCGCGCGGCGGCGGCGGTACGGTGCAAGGCGCCAGCCAGACCCTGCCCATGGCCGTGGTCGCCGACAGCGGCACCATCCAGATTCCCTTTGCCGGAATCGTCGCGGTCGAGGGCCTGACCGTCGCCGAGGCCGGGTCCGCCGTGCGCCGCGCCCTGATCGGGCGGGTCGGCAATCCGCAGGTCACAGTCGCGCGCGCTGAAGCCCCCTCTACCGGGGTGACGGTGCTGGGCGAGGTGCGCACACCGGGCCGGGTGCCCCTGTCGGTCAGCCGCGACCGGCTGCTGGATGTCATCGCCGCCAGCGGCGGGCCGTCGCGCAGCCCCGAGGAGATCGAGGTGCTGGTCAGCCGCGGCCAGACCACCTGGCGCGCGCCCTATAGCGCCGTCACCACCCGTTTCGACCAGAATGTGCGGCTGGCACCGGGCGACCGGGTCAGCCTGGAATACCGGCCGCGCCGCTACAGCGTCATGGGCGCGCTGGGGGCGGTGTCGCAGGCCGAGATGGGCCCCGGATCGCTGACGCTGGCGGCGGCGCTGGCCCGCGCCGGGGGCCCCAACCCGAATACCGCCGATGCCCGGTCGGTGCTGGTGTTCCGCTTTGAAAGCCCGGCGGTGGCTCGCGCCCTGGGTCTCAGCCAGTCGCCCAGTCCGCGCGGGGTGCCGGTCGTCTATCGGCTCGATCTGTCGGGGGCCTATGGCATGTTCGTCGCCTCGGACTTCGAGATCCGGCCCGACGATCTGGTGTTTGTGCCGCGCGCGGGATCGACCGAACTGCGCGAGTTCTTTGAACTGGTCCAGAGCGTGACGCGGGTGGTCTATGACGTCTCGGTCACCAGCGCTCTCAACCTTGACTGACCGTTCCCCGACCGCGCGGCTGGCGGCGCTGAGGGCGTCGGCTCTGGCGGTCTATCGGGCCCATGACCTGCCGACAAAGGCCGGTTTTTACCGCAAGGGGCCCAAGGCCAGACGCTGGACGCGGCTGGCCGATGATCTGGATGCGGGGGCCCGTTGGGACCTGATCCGGGCCCATGCGCCGGACAGTGGCTGGCGTTTTCTGGAGCGCGATCGGCTGGGCGAGGCGCATGAGGCCGCAGAGGTGCGCGAGGCGGCACGGGTGCTGGTGGCCTGTGCGCGGCTGGAGGCGGCGCTGGAGGGGGCTGAGGGCACGCTGGTCGCGCTGATCGATCTGGCCCTGTCGCTGCCCGCCGGGCCGCTTAAGGCGTAACCTCGGCAGCGGTCATGGCGAAGGCGCGCAGCTCGGCCATGCCGGTGCCCTTTTCCGATGAGGTCAGGGCCACGTGCGGATAGGCGGCCGGGCGTTTGGCGATGGCCTTCAGCGTTTCGGCGACCCGCTTTTCGCCCTCGCCGGACTTCAGCTTGTCGGCCTTGGTCAGCACGATCTGATAGCTGACGGCGGCCAGATCCAGGGCGTCGAGCGCCTCGGTATCGACCGCCTTCAGCCCGTGGCGCGCATCGATCAGCAGATAGACCCGCTTCAGCGTCACCCGCCCGCGGAGGTAGTCGCGGCCGAGGTTCTGGAACCGCTTGACCTCGCCCTTGGACGCCTTGGCCCAGCCATAGCCCGGCAGGTCGACCAGACGCATGCGCCCGTCCAGCTCGAAGAAATTGACCTCGCGCGTGCGGCCCGGCTCGTTCGAGGCGCGGGCCAGACCCTTCATGCCGACCAGGGCATTGATCAGGCTGGACTTGCCGACATTGGAACGGCCGGCGAAGGCGATCTCGGGCCAGTCGGGCGGCGGCAGCTGCTCGATCTTGGCGCAGCCCATGATGAAGGTGGCGGGCCGCGCGAACAGCACCCGCGCGGCCTCCAGCTCTTCCTCGGTGAAGTCGGTCACGCGGCCTTCTTCTTGAGGTAGCGATCGATGAAGCTGTCGATCGGGTTCTCGGCCTTGAAGCGGTGCATGATGATGTACTGCTGGATGATCGACAGGATGTTGTTCCACGCCCAGTAGACCAGCAGGCCGGCCGCGAACGGCGCCATGATGAAGGTGAAGACGAACGGCAGGAAGGCAAAGATCTTGCGCTGCATCGGGTCGGGCGGCGGCGGGTTCATGGCCATCTGCAGCCACATGGTCAGGCCGTAGAAGATCGGCAGGATGCCGAGGCCCAGCGTGCCCACCAGCAGACCCCCCAGCAGGGGCAGGCTGCCCGGATCCCACGGGATCAGGCCGAACAGGTTCCAGATGTTGGACGGATCGCGCGCCGACAGGTCCTGCAGCCAGCCGAAGAAGGGCGCGTGGCGCATCTCGATGGTGACGAACAGCACCTTATAGAGGGCATAGAAGACCGGGATCTGGATCAGGATCGGGATACAGCCCGCCAGCGGATTGATCTTCTCGCGCTGATACAGCGCCATGGTTTCCTGCTGCTGCTTCTGCACGTCGCCTTCGTGCTTCTTCTTGATCTCCTCCATCTTGGGCTGGAGCTTGCGCATCTTCGACATGCTCTCATAGGCCTTGTTGGCCAGCGGGAACATGACCAGCTTGACGACCACGGTCAGGGCCAGGATGGCCAGTCCGAAATTGCCCAGCACGCCATAGAAGAAGTCGACGATCAGGAAGATCGGGCGGGTCAGGAAGAACAGGAAGCCCCAGTCGATCGCATAGATGAAGCGCGGCAGGTCCAGCTGCTCCTCATAGCTCTTGAGGATTTCGTTGCGCTTGGCGCCGGCGAACAGGTGGCGGGTTTCGGTGATCTGACGGCCCGCCCGGATGGTCACGGCCTCGCCCAGCATATTGGCCTGCATGGACGTGACATTGCCCTGCTCGCGGGTGCGGAACTCGGCCTCGATGGACTCGCCCTGATCCGGGATCAGCGCGGCCAGCCAGAATTTGTCGGTGATGCCCAGCCAGCCGCCGGTCGATTCCTTGCGGATCGGAGGCTTCTTGGCCCAGTCCTTGTATTTGTGCTGCTCGGTCGAATAGCCGCCGTTCTCACCAAAGGTGCCGATAGCGCCCTCGTGCGAGATCATTTCGCGGCCCAGCGTCGGCGGCACGCCCTGGCGTTGGACCGAGCCATACGGCGCCAGCGTGATCGGCTGGGCGCTGAAGTTGGCGACCGTGTCGGTGATGGTGAACAGATATTGCTCATCGATCGAGATGACGCGGGTAAAGCGCAGGCCCTGACCATTGTCCCAGGTCAGGGTAACGGGCGTGGCGGGCGTCAGGGTTTCGCCCGACGTCAGCCGCCAGGGCGTGTTCAGCCCGGGAACGCCGCCGGCGACGTTGGTGCCCAACCAGCCGAACTGGGCGAAATAGGCATATTCCATGCCCTGCGGCCGGAACAGCTCGACCGGCTGGTCCGAGCCCAGCGTCTGGTCATAGCCCAGCAGGAACAGGTCATCGATCTTGCCGCCTTCCAGCGACAGGGAGCCCTTCAGCGTATCGGTCTCGATGGCCACGCGGCTGGCGCCGGCAAGGGCCGCCTGGCGGTCGGTGATGAAGACGGGCGGGTTGGCCGGGATGTCGCCGGAGTCGGTCGGCAGGGCGACGCCCGGCTGGCTCTGCTCTGCCACGGTTTCGCGCTGGGCATCCAAGGCCGCCTTGCGCTGATCCGCCTGGGGCTGGAGCACAAAGGCCTGATAGGCGAACAGGAAAATCACCGTGACCACGATGAAGATGATCGTGTTCCGATTGTTGTCGAGGTTCATGGATCGGCAGTCCTGGCCTGGTCTGGCGGAGAATTCAGGGCGCAGGCGAGGCCGAAGGCCCGACGGGCGCATCCGGCCGCGGCGGGCGCGGGGTCGCGAGCCTTGTAAGGGCCCATTTCACATCGTCAAGCAAACGTGGCCATGCACGGTCCACCGTGCCCATGCGCGCAATCAGCACATAGTCGGATCCAGGCCGTCCCAGTTCGGGGATCAAAAGGCGCGCCGCCTCGCGCAGACGGCGTTTCGCGCGGTTGCGGATCACGGCCCCGCCGACCTTGCGCGTCGCCGTAAAGCCCACACCGATCAGCGGGTCGCCGTCGCCCCGGTCGCGTCTCTGGACCACGACACCGCCCCGGGCTTCAGACATGCCTTTCGCGGCCGCCAGAAACTGGGGCCGCGAAGTAAGGCGTTCAATGCGGGTCATGGCCACATGGTCTCTCCGGACGGAGAGACCCGACGCATCAGGCGGTCAGGCGCTTACGGCCCTTGGCGCGACGGCGCTGAACGATCTTCTGACCGTTCTTCGTGGCCATCCGCGAACGGAAACCGTGACGGCGCTTGCGTACGAGTCGCGACGGCTGATAGGTCCGCTTCACGGTCGGCTCCATATATCTAGCAGTGACGCGGCAGACTTGATGGCGTCCACCGCAGGAGGGCGGGCGTATAAGACCCCGGGGCGCGGGTGTCAACGCCGTCGGCGTGCTACCGGGCCCCAGAAAGAGACCGTGGAGCCATGACTGAGCCCCGAATTCCTGCTGATCCCGAGGCCGTGCCGGGGATGGATTCCGCCCTTCCACCGGTGGCCGAGGCGGCGGTGAGCAGTCACACACCCCGCTCGGCTCGCGACTGGGCCCTGCGCCTGTCGCCCATCCTGGCGCTGGCGGCGCTGGTCATTCTGGCCTTTGCCATGGGCTGGAACAAGTATCTGTCGATGGAGATGCTGCGCGAGCACGGGCTGAATCTTCAGGCCTTTGCCGCCGAGCAATTCCTGCTGGCGCTGATCATCTTCATCGCCGTCTATGCCCTGGCCACCGCCAGCACCATTCCGGGCCCGGTGTTCCTGACGCTGCTGGGGGGCATGATGTTCGGGCCGCTGGTCGGGGCGCTGGCCCAGGCCACCGGGGCGACGCTGGGCTCGATCGCCATCTATATGCTGTACCGCAGCGCCATCGGCACCTGGCTGCGCGCCAAATTCGAGGCGGATGCAGGCATGATGCACAAGATCGCCACCGGCATCGACCGCAATGCCTTTGTCACCCTGTTGACCCTGCGCCTGATCCCCAGTGTGCCGTTCGTGCTGATCAATGCCACGGCCGGCATGGTCGCCGCCCCGCTGCGCCCCTATATCGCTGCGACCTTTCTGGGCCTGTTGCCCTCGACCTACATCTACACCTGGATCGGATCGGGGCTGGGCGACCTGTTGCAGCAGGGGGTTCAGCCGGACCTGAACATGCTGGTCTCGAAATTCTTCTGGCCTCTGATGGGGGTGGCCTTTCTGTCGATCCTCCTGCCGCTGATGATCAAGGGCGGTCAGGCGTGGTACAAGCGTCGCCAGAAGAGGATGGCATGACGGCGACCGCGGACCGGGTCTATCGCTGGGCGGTGAAGCCCCTGACGGCCCTGAAGGCGCGCGCCGATGCGCCTGTCGCGGCACGACCGGAGCCCCGGGTCATCTCGGGGCTTGCCTTCCGCCTGCTGCTGCTGACCGTGATATTCACCTTCGCCGTCGGCGCCCTGATCATCGTACCCAATGCCGCGAGTTTTCACGAGCGCTGGCTGCGCGACCGGCTGCAGGCGGCCGAGCTGGCCTCCACGGCCGTCGAGGCCCTGCCCTACAGTATGGTCGATGATGAGGTGGCCGAACAGTTGATGACCATCGGCGGCGTCCAGGCCGTGGTGGTCGGCGATCAGGGGGTACGCCGCCTGTTGCTGCAGGCACCCAATCTGCCACGCACGCCCGATGTCATCGACCTGAGAGGGCGGGGCACCTGGGCGCGGGTGGTCGAGCCCTGGCGGACCCTGTTCGGACACCCTGACCGCTCGATCCGGGTGCAGGCCCGGCCGCGCTATCGCTCGGGCGACTATGTGGAAATCCTGGCCCCCGCCGAACCGCTGAAGCAGGAGCTGCGCGCCACCCTGGTCAACAGTCTGATCACCGCCGTGCTGGTCGCGGGGCTGGCAGGTCTGATGCTGTATGCGGCGCTGGCGGTGCTGGTGCTGCGGCCGCTGAACCGGGTGACCCGTTCGATCGAGCGCTTTGCCGGCGACCCCGAGTCCGACCCCGAGACCCCGTCCGACCGCCGCGACGAAATCGGTCAGGTCGAGCGCGAACTGGCCCGTATGCAGGGCGAGGTGCGGCTGGCGCTGCGGTCCCGCGCTCGTCTGGCGGCGCTCGGCGAGGCGGTGGCCAAGATCAACCACGACCTCAGAAACATGCTGAGCGCCGCCCAGATCGCCTCGGACCGGATGGCCGATTCCGCCGATCCGGCGGTGGCGCGGGCCTTGCCCCGTCTCGAGCGGGCGCTGGGCCGGGCCACGGCCCTGACCCGTAATGTGCTGGACTATGGCAAGACCGAAGAGCCCGAGCCGCAACTGCGCCGCGTGCCTCTGGGGCCCGCCGTCACCGCCGCCGCCCAGGATGCCGGGCTGGAGCACAGCGACATCAAACTGGTCCGCGCCCTGCCCGCGCGGCTGGCCGTGACCGCCGACCCGGACCAGCTGCACCGCATCCTCGTCAATCTGATGCGGAATGCCCGCCAGGCCCTGAGCGACACGCCCGAGGCCGTCAGCGGTACCCGCCCGCCGCGCCTGAAGGTCGCCGCCGAAGCCCGGGGCACCCGTGTCCACATCCGGCTGGAAGACAATGGCCCGGGCATCCCCCCGCGCGTCGAGGAGCGGCTGTTCCAGGCCTTTGTCACGGGCGCCGGGCGGGAGGGGTCGGGTCTGGGACTGACCATTTCGCGTGAGCTGGCCGAGGCCCAGGGCGGGACGCTGCGGCTGGTGTCGACCGGACCGCAGGGCACGGTTTTCGAACTGGTGCTGAACGCCTGAGCCTCCATGAGGAAACTTTCACAGGCTTGACCGTTTCCGATGGCGTATGAGTGTTCCTTCGGAGGACCCTATGATTACGCTTGTGACCCTTTCTGCCGTCCTGATGCTGGGCAACCCCGTTCTGCAAGACCCCGCTCGCCCGCCGGCGCAGGACCCCGTCGCCGAACAGGATACGGGCAATGACGAAACCCAACGTCTGAATGCCCGGGTGCTGACCCAGCTTGAGGGCGCCGACGCCATCGAGGCCCAGGGCCGCGCCGCCTATGAAGCGGCCGTCGCTGAACGCGCGGCGCGGATTGCCGAAATCGAGGCCGAGGCCGCGCGCGAACGGGCCGCCTATGAGACCCGCATGGCCGAATACCGCGCCGAGGTGGCCGCAGCCGAAGCCCGCCAGGCCCGCTGGCGCGATCAGGTCGCGGCCTGCGAACGCGGAAACCGGGCCGCCTGCGCGGGTAACTGACGACAGATCGATTGCTGCCCCCGTATTGATGCCCTCGTGTAGCCGTGACAGCCTCCGTCTCCGGACGGTGGGGGGATACAACATGGCACAGCGGGGCGGACCCTTGACCTCGCGTCGGGGCGTGCTGATCGGCGCAGGCCTCGCCGCCTCGCTGCCCGGCTTGGCCATCGGTCGTGATCGGGGGCCTCCGCGCGCGCAAACTCGCCATGGCCCGGTGCAAGGATTTGTGGATGACGGCGCACGCGCCTTCCTCGGCATCCCCTACGGCGCCGATACCGGCCCCCGGCGGTTCGCCCCGCCGGTCCCGCCCGCGCCCTGGACCACACCGTTCGAGGCCACCGCCTATGGCCCCCCTGCCCCCCAGCGGGCCGAGGCCGGGGCGACCTCTGAGGACTGCCTGCGCCTGAATGTCTGGACGCCGGCCCGCGTCGAGCAACCGCGCCCGGTCGTCGTCTATATCCACGGCGGCGCCTATGCGACCGGCTCTGGCTCCAGCCCCCTCACGAGCGGCGCGCGGCTGGCGCGGCGGCAGGGTCTGGTGGCGGTGACGCTGAACCACCGGCTGAACGCGCTGGGATATGGCTATCTGGCGCGTCTGGCGGAGGCCCACGGCACGCCAGGCTTTGAGGACAGCGGCAATCTGGGCCAGCTGGATCTGGTGCTGGCGCTGGAATGGGTGCGCGACAGTATCGCGGCCTTTGGCGGAGACCCGTCACGCGTGACCCTGATCGGGCAGTCCGGCGGCGGGGCCAAGATCGCCACCCTGATGGCCATGCCGCAGGCGCGGGGCCTGTTCCACCGGGTCATGACCATGAGCGGCCAGCAGGTCACCGCCTCGGGCCCACTGAACGCCACCCGCCGGGCCGAGGTCTGGCTGGACGCGCTGGGCCTCGCGCCCGGCCAGATCGGCCAGCTGCGCACCCTGCCGGTCGAGCGCCTTATCGAGGCGACCCGGGCCGAGGATCCGATCCTGGGCGGCAGTCTTTATTTCGGGCCGGTGCTGGATGACCGGGTGCTGACCCGGCATCCCTTCTATCCCGACGCGCCCGCCCTGTCGGCCGACATTCCCATGATCATCGGCAATACCCGCGAGGAGACGCTGGCGTTTCTGGGCAATGACCCGGCCAATCGCGACCTGACGTGGGACAGCCTGCCCGCGCGGCTGACGCCCTCGCAGATGCGCATCGATGTGGCGCCGGAACAGGTGATCGCCTTTTACCGCGACCTCTATCCGCAGATGTCGCCGGATGAGGTGCTGATCCGGGCCACCACCGCTGGCCGGTCCTGGCGCGCCGCGGTGATCGAGGCCGAGGAACGCGCGCGGCAGGGCAGCCCGGCCCGGGTCTATCAGCTGGACTGGCCCGCCCGCCTGCCGGATGGCCGGAGCGGGGCCTTTCACACATCGGACATTCCGTTGGTGTTCGACACCCTGGCCGCCGAGGAATCGGGCGTCATCGGGCCACAGGCACAGGACATGGCCGACCGGATGAGCGGCTTCGTCGCCCGCTATGCCGCGACCGGCGATCCCAATGGCGCCGGCCTGCCGGACTGGACGCCGTATTCGCTGGCGCGCCGCGAGACCCTGATCCTGGACCGGCCGCCCCGGATGGAGAACGACCCCCGCGGCACCGAACGCGCCTGGTTCGGCCGCATCCCCTACATCCAGCCGGGGACCTAGGCGCGCGCCAGCCAGCTCGGGACCGTGGAGCGGTTCAACACAGTGATTGAAGGAAAATGGCGCACCCGGAGCGATTCGAACGCCCGACCCCCAGATTCGTAGTCTGGTGCTCTATCCAGCTGAGCTACGGGTGCGGATCTGACCCTTGCGGGGCAGGGGCGGTTCTCTAGCCCCTCGGTTTCATCGGCGCAAGACCTGTGAGCCCCTGAAACGCCGAGAATCTGACCGGCGGGCAAGTCATCGTCGAACGGCGGGCCAAAATGGGCTAGGCCGGATCGAACTCCCCGCAATGTCGCAACGGACCTGTCCCTGTTCATGCCTGTGTCGAACCTCCTGCGCCCCCTGTTTGCCGTCGCCCTGCCTGGCCTACTGCTGCTCGGGGTCGCCTGTGCGATGCAGCCGGAGGCCCGCCCGGTCGACGCGGCGCCACCGGTCGCACACGAGGTGCCAATGGCGGTCGGCCCCTTTGTCTCGGCGGCTAATCCGCATGCGGTGGCGGCCGGTATGGCGGTGCTGGACCGGGGCGGCACGGCGGCCGATGCGGCGGTGGCGGTGCAGGCGGTTCTGGGCCTGGTCGAGCCGCAGTCGTCGGGGTTGGGCGGCGGCGCCTTCATGATGTGGTTCGACGCCGAAAGCGGAGCGGTCACCGTCTATGACGGGCGCGAGACCGCCCCTGCTGCGGCCACGCCCGAGTTGTTCTGGCAGGACGGCAAGCCGCTGGGCTTTGCCGACGCCGTCATGTCGGGGCGCTCGACCGGCGTGCCGGGGGCGGTGGCCATGCTGGGTCTGGCGCACGAGCGGCACGGCCGGCTGTCCTGGGCGGATCTGTTCGGCGAGGCCGAGCGGCTGGCCGAGGACGGGTTCGAGATCAGCCCCCGGCTGGGCGGCTTCATCGCCTCGACGCGCGGACAGGCCCGCAGCGACTGGGCCAATGCCTATTTCACCGGGGCCGACGGACAGCGTGTGCAGACGGGCGATGTGCTGACCAATCCGGCCTATGCCGAAACGGTGCGCGTGCTGGCTGCCGACGGGCCGCGCGCCCTCTACGAAGGTCCGATCGCCGAGGGGATTGTCGAAACGGTCGCCGAAGCCCCGCGCCCCGGGGCCCTGACGCTGGAGGACATGGCCGGCTATCAGCCGAAGGTGCGCGAGGCCCTGTGCCGTCCCTACCGGATCTATGTGGTCTGTGTGCCGCCGCCGCCGTCCAGCGGGGTGTCCCTGCTGCAGCTGCTGGCCATGGCCGAGCATGTGCCGGACGTATCAGCCGGCCCGGACGACGCAGGCGCCTGGGTCGCCTTCGCCCGGCTGCAGCGGCTGATGTACGCTGACCGGGATCGCTATGTGGCCGATGCGGATTTCGTCTATGTGCCGGTCGCGGGCCTGCTGGACCCGGGCTATGTCGCCGAACGCGCCGCCCTGGTACCCGGCCTGACCGGCGCGGCGGAGGCCGGCAACCCGCCCGGCATCGTCGCGGTCGGCACTGACGCCACGACCGAGCCCGCTGGAACCTCGCACTTCTTCATCGTCGACCAGTGGGGCAATGCCGTCAGCATGACGACCACGGTCGAGAGCGTGTTCGGCTCGGGCCGGATGAGCGGCGGCTTTTTCCTGAACAACCAGCTGACCGATTTCTCTTTCGAGCCCGTCGATGATCTGGGGCGCCCGGTGGCCAATGCCGTGGCGGGCGGCAAGCGGCCGCGGTCCTCAATGTCGCCGGTGCTGATTTTCGACCGCGAGGGGCGGCTGGTCGGGGGGCTGGGCTCACCTGGCGGGTCGTCGATCCTGGCCTATAATGCCAAGGCGCTGATCGGGACCCTCGACTGGGGCCTGGGCGTGCAGGACGCCTTTGACCTGCCCAATCTGGTGGCGCGCGGGACGGGGCTGGGGGCGGACACCGAGCGGTTCTCGCCCGAGCTTCAGGCGGCCTTGATGGAGCGGGACCTGCGATTGCGGTCCAACGCCAGCGAGAATTCGGGGCTGCACGGCGGCCTGTGGCGTCTGGGGCCGGACGGCTGGGCCTGGGACGGCGGGGCCGACGATCGCCGCGAGGGCGTGGTCGCAACCCGCTAGAGCGTCACCAGTCGGGCTTGATCGAGAACTGGAAGGCCACCATGCCTTCGGTGACATCGGCCTCGATGCTGTCGCTCATGTCGCGCATGCCGCCGGGCTCGATCTCGCGATAGACCAGACCGACCGAGCTGTGGACGTCGCCGCGGCGATAGGCGACCCCGATCGAGGCATCGCCAAGGAAGGCGCCGGAGTCGTGGCTGTAGCCCGAGCGGGCATAGTTGCCGTCGCGCGTCCGAGCGAAATTATAGCCTACGGCGCGGCCGGAACCGGCGGCGAACAGATACCAGCGGGCCCGGTCGCCAAAGACCTCCTGCCCCTCGGGTACCATGCGTTCGACATCCGAGCCGATCGACAGGGTCGCCCCGGCCTCGGCCACGGGGCCCAGGGGCGTCAGGCCGACACCGGCGTGCGGGGTCAGGGTCACCTCGAGGCCGGAAGCGGTATAGCCGAGCGTGGACGGCCAGCCCCGGCGATAGCTGAGGCCATAACGTTCGTCCTTGACCGCGACCGCATCGCCGGCGCCCGGCGGCAGCGGCCCGCCATCTGCGCGACGCAGGGTGCCGACGCTGTCGACCCTGAGGCTCTCGGTATAGGCATCCGTCTCGCGCCAGACCTCGCGGCTGGTCGCCACCCAGGGCGAGCCGCGCTCGATCTCCAGTGGCCGGACGTCGACAGACCGACTGTCGGGCACATAGGCAGGACCGGCGACGGTTTGGGTCCGGGCCGTATAGGTGGTGTCCGCATTGAGGCGCGAGGTTATTTCGCGGTCACGACGCTGGGCTTCCCAGCTGTCTTCCCACGGGTCTGCAGAGTTGAGTGACGCCGTCGTCGACGGGCCCGCCTGTGCAAAGGCAGCTCCCCCGAAACCGGTGGCCAGGACACACCCGACCAGTATGGACGTCGATCGCTTCACAGGCCCCTCACCGTGCCCTTACGCAGCGTTACGCGCTTGAGCATGCTACATTCGCCCGCGTCCGACAAATGACTTTTCGGCGACGCGGCTCCGATCCCCTAACGGATCGGGATGGCTCCGCGTTCCCTCTCGCCGGGGCCTTGCCCTACTGGCAGGCCAGACACTCGTCATAATCGGTGCGCGCCACTGAGAACAAATCAGGCTGGTTCGGATCGATTTCGGCCTCGGCCTTGTCCTCCGAGCCGGCGAACGATGCCCGCTGCACCGACTTGGACCGCAGGTAATAGAGCGACTTCAGACCCCGCTCCCACGCCGACCAGTGCAGCATGTGCAGATCCCATTTCTCGACGTCGCCGGGAATGAACAGATTGACCGACTGCGCCTGGCAGACCTCCGGCGTGCGGTCGGCGGCCAGCTCGACCACCCAGCGCTGATCCAGTTCAAAGGCGGTCTTGAAGATGGCTTTCTCGTCGTCGGTCAGCTCGTCCAGATGCTGGACCGAGCCTTCATTCTCGAGGATCGAATTCCAGATGGCGTCGGTGTTGAGCCCCTTGGCCTCGAGGATTTCCTCCAGATAGGGGTTCTTGACCGCGAACGAGCCCGACAGGGTCTTGTGCGTATAGATGTTGGCCGGGATCGGCTCGATGCCCGCCGAGGTACCGCCGCAGATGATCGAGATCGAGGCCGTGGGGGCGATGGCCAGCTTGTGCGAGAAGCGCTCCATGATGCCGCGCTCTTCGGCATCGGGGCAGGCGCCCTTTTCTTCGGCCAGCAGGCGGCTGGCCTTGTCGGCCTCGCGGCGCAGGTGCTTGAACAGCCGCATGTTCCACGACTTGGCCATGGCCGATTCAAAGGCCACGCCCTGCGCCTGCAGGAAGGAGTGGAAGCCCATCAGCCCCAGACCCACCGACCGCTCGCGCTTGGCCGAATAGACGGCGGCCGACATTTCCGGCGGGGCGCGACGAATGAAGTCCTCCAGCACATTGTCGAGGAAACGCATGACGTCCTCGATGAAGCGCGGCTCGTCCTTCCACTCCAGGAAGGTCTCGGCATTGACCGACGACAGGCAGCAGACCGCCGTCCGGTCGACGCCCAGGTGGTCGCGGCCGGTGTGCAGCATGATTTCCGAGCACAGGTTGGATTGCTTGACCGACAGGCCCAGCTCGCGCTGGTGGCGCGGCATCTGGCGGTTCACCGTGTCCGAGAAGATCAGATACGGCTCCCCGGTCTGCAGGCGGATCTCGAGGATCTTCTGCCACAGGCCGCGGGCGTCGACGGTCTTCATCACCGCCTGATCCTTGGGTGACAGCAGGTCGAAGGTCTTGCCGTCGCGCACCGCCTCCATGAAGGCGTCGGTGATGTTGATGCCGTGGTGCAGGTTCAGGGACTTGCGGTTGAAATCGCCCGACGGTTTGCGGATTTCGAGGAACTCCTCGATCTCGGGGTGGTGCACATCTAGGTAGACGGCGGCCGAACCCCGGCGCAGCGAGCCCTGCGAGATCGCCAGCGTCAGGCTGTCCATCACGCGGATGAAGGGGATGATGCCCGAGGTCTGGCCCGCGCCCTTGACCTTCTCGCCGATCGAGCGGACGCCGCCCCAATAGGTGCCGATGCCGCCGCCGTTCGAGGCCAGGGCGACATTCTCGTTCCAGACCGACTGGATGCCGTCGAGGCTGTCACCGACCGCATTCAGGAAGCAGGAAATCGGCAGGCCGCGATTGGCGCCGCCGTTCGACAGCACCGGCGTCGCCGGCATGAACCACAGCTGGCTCATATAGTCATAGATGCGCTGGGCGTGATCCGCGTCGTCGGCAAAGGCATTGGCCACCCGGGCGAACATGTCCTGATAGCTTTCGCCCGCCAGCAGATAGCGGTCTTCCAGCGTCTTCTTGCCGAACTCGGTCAGCAGGGCATCGCGCGAGCGGTCCAGAATGATCGAGGGCACCACCTTCAGATGCGGTCGCTCGGCGGTCGCGCCCACAGACGTTCCGGACGTCTCAGCCGTCTTCATTTCCGCCGTCTTCAGTGCTTCCACGCCAGCCATAATGCTCGATAATCCCCGAATGCCAATGCAACAGCGCCTCCTGCACAACCACATGATCTAGTGGCCGAAGCAGGTCCCGACGCCACATATGGGGCACAGATACCTAACGACCCGTCAACGGGCTTGACGATCACATTGTTCGCGAATCGGGGGGCAAGCCGCTCGGGACTGTGGAAAGCCCTGTGACACCGGGGTGACGTCGGCTCCCTCTTCACGAAATCGTGATCCGTCCATCACTCCCTCAGAACGGGTGACAACCTTGGCCGTTCAGCCGCGATGGCGGGGCACCCGAGTGCTGCGGACGGCACCGCGCGGCCCGGCTTGCGCGGCAGGCCCCTCCGGCGTAAAGCGGCCCCCTCGTCATCGGGGAGTAGTCGCCCACGCAAATGTGGGGCGCGCGTCAACACACTTTCCCTCGCCCGGAGGGAATGGCGCGTGCGGGGCTTCGGTAGACCTTCGGGTCGCGGAGCTGTTTGACAAGACCGCTGGCATCGCGGGGCGCATCCATGCGGGGGCGTTCGCGATGACCGTCGGTTCGCCCGTCGCCCCCGCCCGAGTGACCTGTTGTGTTTCCTTTTGCAGACGGCCCCTTCTGGGAGGCTCTGGGTGTCTCGACCGGGCTGGTGGCCCTGGCCGAGATCGGCGACAAGACCATGCTGCTGGCCGTGCTGCTGGCGGCGGCGTGGCGGCGGCCCGTGCCCATCCTCGCCGGCATACTGGTGGCGACCGTCGCCAATCATGCGGTGGCGGCGATCGCGGGCTCCGTGCTGGCCAGCTTTGCCGAGGGGCCGTGGGTCAAATGGGGGATCGGCCTGACCTTTCTGGCCTTTGGTGCCTGGACCCTGATCCCCGACCGGCTGGAGGACCGCCCGGCCCCGAAGGAGACCACCTGGCGCGGCATCTTCCTGACGACCATGGCGGCCTTCTTTGTGCTCGAGATGGGCGACAAGACCCAGATCGCCACGGCGGCTCTGGCCGTTCGGTTCGAGGCCTTGATCCCCGTCGTGATCGGCTCGACGCTGGGCATGATGCTGGCCAATACGCCGGCCGTCTTCCTCGGCGAGAAGGCCGCGACACGCCTGCCCCTGACCTGGATCCGCATCGCGGCCGCCCTCGGCTTTGCCCTGACGGGGCTGGCCGTCCTGTTCTTCGACTGATCCATCCCCAGCCTGCGGCGATTAACCACAAGATTTGGGGGTCGCCGCGATCACAATCACAACATCCAGCGCCGGACCCCCTTGGCAGGCCGCGTCTGTCCGCGCATGGTGCGGGCTCGCCCTGCAGCAATGATCCCTTCAGTTCACGAGACGCGCATGAACGCCCACAGCCCGATCACGCCCGCCAAGCCTGCCGGCAGCCTGCCCGGCCTGTTGACGCCCTCGGCGGCCTACAAGCCGTTCCGCTATCCGTGGGCCTTCGACATGTGGAAGAAGCAGCAGCAGGTCCACTGGATGCCCGAAGAGGTGCCGCTGGGCGAGGACTGCAAGGACTGGGCGGCCAATCTGACCAGCGCCGAGCGCAATCTGCTGACCCAGATCTTCCGCTTCTTCACCCAGGCGGACATCGAGGTGCAGGACAATTACATGGAGAAATACGGTCGGGTGTTCAAACCGACCGAGGTCAAGATGATGCTGGCCAGCTTCGCCAATATGGAGACGATCCATATCGCGGCCTACGCCCTGCTGCTCGAGACCATCGGCATGCCCGAGAGCGAGTTCGGCGCCTTCATGGAATATGAGGCCATGCGGGACAAGCACGACTATATGGGTCAGTTCGGGGTCGAGACCGACGCCGACGTCGCCCGGACGCTCGCCATGTTCGGCGGCTTCTCCGAGGGGCTGCAGCTGTTCGCCAGCTTCGCCATGCTGATGAACTTCCCGCGCCAGAACAAGATGAAGGGCATGGGCCAGATCGTCAGCTGGTCGGTGCGCGACGAGAGCCTGCACTGCGAAGGCATCATCAAGCTGTACCACGCCTTCAACAAGGAGACCGGCGCGGTCACCAAGTCGGTCGCCGACGACATCCTTCAGTGCTGCGAGACCGTGGTGAACATGGAGGACAAGTTCATCGACCTGGCCTTCGAGATGGGGCCGGTCCACGGCATGACCCCGGACGACATCAAGAAATACATCCGCTTCATCGCCGACTGGCGCCTGCGCCAGTTGCAGCTGCCGGAGCTGTTCGGCGGCTCGCGCGAGAACCCCCTGCCCTGGCTGCAGTCGCTGCTCAGCGGCGTCGAGCACGCCAACTTCTTCGAGGCCCGCGCCACGGAATATTCCAAGGCCGCGACCAAGGGCGCCTGGCACGGCGCCGATGGCGTCTGGGACAGCTTCGACCTGATGGTCAAACGCCGTAACGAGACGGTCGAGGACTAGGTGCCTGCCGGGCTCTGGCGACGCTTCCGCGTGCGTAGCAGGGCGTTGGCGGCCGCTTCCGCCGAGCCCGGCCCCGTCAGCACCACCGCCGCATAGGCCTGATCCACCGGCGACCAGACCATTGCCGCCTTGATGCCACTGGCGCCGCCGGAATGGCCGATCCAGGTCAGCGGACGGCCGGGCTCGGGCACCTCATAGAGCATCAGGCCCCGACCATAGGCCATCGGCTGATCGAACATGGGCCAGGGCAGGTCAAGCATGCTCCGCACCCGCTCCGTCGGCAGCAGACGTCCGGTCAGCACCGCCTGCAACAGGCTGACCGCGCCCTCGGGCGTCGCCAGCATGGGCCCGGCGGCGCCCACCCAGGCCGGGTGGACCATACCCTCCCCCCGGGCGGCATCCGGCGGCGGCAGGGACTGCATATCGGACACGGCATCGTCCGGCGTCACGAACCGCACACCGGACAGGCCGGCCCGCTCGACGATCCGCCGGGTCAGGATCTGGTCCAGCGGCTGCCCTTCGACCGCCTCCAGCACCGCGCCCAGCAGCCAGTAGTTGGTGTTGGAATAGCGCCAGCCCTGCCCGGGGCAGAACAGGCTGCCCTCGTCGCGCGCCACCGCGACCAGTTCGTCGATCGTCCGCAAGCGGGGATCGGCCCGCACTGACGCGGCCTCGTTGGAACTGTAGAGGCCCGACGTATGGTCCAGCAGCATGCCGAGGGTAATCCGCTCGCCCAGAGGCACCCCCTCGACCCAGCGCGACACCGGGTCGTCGAGCGATACCGCTCCCTCCTCGACCAGCTGCAGCACGGCGATGGCGACCGCCAGCTTGCCGGCGCTGGCCCACCAGAACAGGGGAGCGTCGTTCGCGCCCGCCCGGCCCGACCACAGGCCGTCGGCGTCCAGCACGGCGGCCCCCATCGAGTCCGCCCCCATGGCGCCCGAGGCTCGCGTCAGGACGTCATCGAGGGCGGCGTCCTCCCGCCCGGTCGCCTCGAAGGTCGAAGCGGGCCAGAGATCGGCGACCGGAGCCGCCAGCGGCGGTGGCCCCAGTCGCGTGATCGCGCCTTCGCACAGCGGCGGCCGGGGCGGCGCGTCCGACGACGTCTGGGCCAGCAGTTGGGTCGGCCACAGGGCGATCAGCCCAACAACGACAACGCCCCGCATCCTAAATCCCCGCATACCATTCATAGCCGCGGTCTTCCCAATAGCCACCCTTGCCGCGGCCGATGTGGGCGAAGCTTTCCACCGCCTCGATGCGCTTGATGTATTTGGCCATCTTGTAGCCGAGCTGGCGCTCCAGCCGCAGACGGGTGGGCGCGCCGTGCTTGATGGGCAGGATCTCGTCGTTCATCTCATACGCAAGGATGGTCTGCTCGTGATAGGCCTCGCGGATGTCGACCGAGGTGTAATAGCGCTCGCCGTTTTCGGTCTGATCGAGGGCGTCGAAGCAGTGGAACACCACGAATTTCGCCTCGGGCTTGAGGCGCGCGCGGTTCAGCACGGCCGACAGGCGCGCGCCCTTCCACTTGCCGATCGAGGTCCAGCCCTCGACGCAGTCGTGCTTGGTGATCTGGGTGCGCGACGGCAGGCGCCTGAGCTCGGCCAGTGAGAGGGCCAGCGGGGTCTCGACCAGGCCGTCGACGATCAGCTGATAGTCCCGGAAATCATTGGCCTTGAGCGCCCGGTATTCGGCGGCGGACGGATCGACCGAGCCATTGGCGCGGAAGTCCTTGGAGATGTCCTTTTCCTCGTACTCGGGGGCGAGCGCATCGCGGGCCAGGGCGCGCTGGGTGCGCTTTGACACCTGCTCGGCCTTTTTGACCGTGCACTGGGCCTGGGCATTGCGGACCAGACCGTCGCAGCCCGACAGGGCCAGAGCCCCGCCGGCCAGCAGCAGGTGACGGCGATCAGGACGGATCACGGTCATCGGACGTCTCCTCGGACGGTGCGGGTTCGGTGCGGATCACATACCAGCCGGTGACCATGGACCTGAGATTGTTGAGCGGACCGCTGAGGAACACCAGCAGCACATGCACCACGGCAAAGCCCGTGATCCCCATGGCGGCGATGAAATGCAGGGTCCGCGCCGACTGCCGTCCGCCCAGAATCGGCAACAGCTCGGGGATGGCGGCATTCATCATCGGCGACATGCCCAGCCCCGTGACCAGCATCATCGGCAGCAGGATCAGCAGCACGACCAGATAGGTCAGCTTCTGGATGACATTATAGGTGCGGGCGGCCTCGCCCTCGGGAAACTTGAGCTTCGCGTGCTCGACCACGCTGTCGGGGATGTGGGCCAGTTCCTCGCGGCTGGGCTCCATCATCCGGGCCAGCCGCCCCGAGAACAGGATGTACAGCAGATAGATCATGCCGTTGGCGACGAAGATCCAGGCGAAGAAGAAATGCCAGTTCCGGCCCGCCGCCAGATCGCGATAGCCGGGCAGGGTCATCCAGCCGGGAATGGTGCCAAAACTCAGCCAGGCGTCGTCAAAGGTCGAGTCCAGCCCCCAGTACAGATGCGGGTGGGCCTTCAGGATCTGCATGCCGGTCATCAGCAGGAAGACCAGACAGATCACATTGACCCAGTGCGTCAGCCGCACCGGCCAGGGGTGCCGCCATGTCGCCACACGGTCAGGGCCCAGGGGCCGGTCAGGACGGGTCATGCGCGGACTATCCCCGACTTTGCCATTACGCGAAACCACAGTTGTGTGACGGGCGTCATCATCCGGGATTAGTGTGCCCAAAACCCGGGAGGACACCATGGCCGACGAGATCACCTTCTATACCAACCCCATGTCGCGCGGGCGCATCGTGCGCTGGATGCTGGAAGAGGTGGGCCGCCCCTATGACACCCGGGTGCTGGACTATGGCACCACGATGAAGGCGCCCGAGTATCTGGCCCTCAACCCGATGGGCAAGGTGCCGGCCATCGTCTGTGACGGCGAGGTGGTCACCGAATGCGCCGCCATCTGTTCCTTCCTGGCCGACCGCTTCCCCGAGGCCGGCCTGGCCCCGGGCGCGAGCGAGGCCGGGCGCGGCACCTACCTGCGCTGGATGTTCTTTGCCGCCGGCCCGCTGGAGGCCGCCGTCACCGCCAGGTCGATGAACCTGATGCCCCCCGCCGACAAGGCCGGCACGCTGGGCTATGGCACCTTCGAGGCCGCCATCGAGGCGCTGGAGGGCGCGGTCTCGGGTGACGGGCCGTGGATCCTCGGCGACCGGTTCAGCGCCGCGGACGTCTATGTCGGCTCGCAGATCAACTGGGGCCTGATGTTCAAGACCATCCCCGACCGCCCGGCCTTCGTCGCCTATGCCGAGCGCCTGCGCGCCCGTCCGGCCTATGTGCGCGCCACCGAAATCGACGACGCCCTGATGCCGAAGGGGTGAGGTCAAGGGTCGCCGCCATGGCTTGGCGGGCGGTCGGGGGAGTGAGAGTCCGGAAAAACAGACTCCCCTTTCTCCACTTTTGCCGCCGGGATGCCCGGGATGACCGGGGCGCGGAGGGTCTCGCGCCGGGTCCGCAGGGCATTCAGGCTGAGGGTGTGGCCGGCGCGGCGGCGGTCGGCGGTTTCGGCGCGGCGTTCGGCCAGGGCTTCGGCCTTCAGCTGGCTATGGAGGCGGGTCCAGCGGACGGCCGCCAGGGCATCGCCGGCATCGAGGGCCATGCAGAGCCGGCGCCAGACCTTGTCGAGCGCGGTGGCCAGATCATCGACGGCGCGGCCCGGGTCGATCGGGGGCTGAGGGGGCGGCTGATCGCGACGCAACCAGCCCTCACGCGAGGCGCGCATCCAGAAGGTCGTGGGCGAAATGCCCAGCTCGCGGCACACCCGCTGCGCCGTCGCCCCGGCCTGAAAGGCCTCGCGCGCGACCGTCCAGAGGTCGTCGGCGGGGGCGTCCGGGAGGGTGGCGGTGGTCATGGCGCCGAGGGTGGCACGTGGGTGCGTCAGAAGCGGACGGGGCATTCTTCCCCCCTCGGGGGAAGTGGCCCGAAGGGCCGATGGGGGCCGGGG
>NZ_DDOD01000022.1:31047-67864 GCF_002341485.1 Brevundimonas sp. UBA2503
TCACAGAGAACACAGCGAAGAAAAGCCACGGAGGGCACGGCGAGGGCGTGCCGGGATCGACGGCGGCGCCTTTCTCATCTCCTCCCCATGCATGGGGAGGAGACGCTGCAGCAGTTGTTTCCACTTACATGACGCGTAAGCGCTTGATTTGATTCGCGGCTTTTTCCTTGAAATTTCTGCATTTTTGAGGCATATTTGTTGAGTAGTCTGAAACTGGGCACAACCCATTAGTAGGACCGCACCGGGGAGGCGGGCCTTAGGGTTCCCTCCCCCTTCTTTTTCAAAGCATGACAATCCCGAAGCCGTTGGCATTGCTCGCGCGGGTATTGAGTACTGGCTGAAGCCGATTGAAGTGCTGGGAGGCGCCCTTCTTCCGCACATAGCTGCAGGGCGCGTATTTTTGGTGGAGGAAATACGCCGTCACATCGCAGGCCTGAATGAAATAGCTGTCCACTGAGTCCTTGTTGTGCGGGTCCTCAATCACTCTCAGCATCGGGAGGTTGCGGGCTGCCATTCCGGCCATCCCAGGGACGACGTTGTAAACGGCCATTCGCCTCACCAATCGCGTGAGTTTTTTGCCGTCAGTATTGTCGGAAATGACCATGCCCCTGTCAGGTCGGAACCCTCCGGGAAAGTTCCCGTAGCCGATGGTGTTTTCGAACCTTTGGAAGAGAACTTTCCACGCGGAGTCGAACACGTCGTAACCCGCAGGCTTGCCCTGCTTATCGACAATTACGTGCGTGAAACTGATGAAATTGCACTTCGCCAGCTCGTCAAGGAACTGGCGAAGAATCGTCAAACGAACGTGCTTCGCCATGCCCGCGATGGGCGGCCGCCTGATATATTCCGAGGAATGGATTTCCGTGCGCATGGGGAGGCCGTGGACCGCCTTCATGGTTCTTCGGAAAGCCACCAAGTGGTCAAGCAGATCGCGCCAACGGCTTTCATGAACCGTGAGCCCGGAAAGAGCGAAATACCGCGTAGGCGAATTAACGAGACCGGTGTCTCCGCTCTCATCCACGTACATTAGATACATTCGGGTGCCCCGGTATTTTGAGGTGAAGCTTAACAACGAAACGGTCCACGGACTACAGCCGCCCGCTGCAGGCACTTAGCCACAGGTAACGCGAGCCCCCGTCTATAGGGGAGCTCGCACGCTACATGCCCCGGAAAGGGCACGCGCCCTCAGCTTGTGCGTTCCCGTTCCGTTTCGGCGCGGGCGCGGGTAAGGAAGGGCGGTGTCCCTTGTCGCTGCTCCTCCTTCGTCGCTGACCCTCGACCTGCCGCCGGCGCTGGCGACTCCGCCGGGTGCGGGGGCGGTGGCGGATGCTAGCGGGGCGCGGGCGATCGGGCGGGGGGCGGCGGAGGGGTTGTTCTGTGGACCGGCGCCAGTGCTGGTCGCCCATGCGGGGCTGACGGCGCGGCGGCTGGGGCTGGAGGCACCGGCGCGGGCCGCGCATTTGCTGGATGTGCTGGAGCTGTTCGTGTTTGTGCGGCCGGCGCGGTTCTGTGCGCCGACGCCGACGGGGCTGGCCATTGCGCTGGGGCTGGACGAGCCGGTCGGGGCGGTGGCCCAGGCCGAGGCGCTGCGTGCGGTCGCCGGTCGGTTGCTGGGCGAGCTTGCGGCGGCGGACTATCCCGACCTGGAAGCCGCGCTGACGCTGAATGCGACGCTGACCCGGGCGGGCTGGAGCTGGGGCGAGCGGATCGATCAGGCGCTGCGGGCCGGGCTGGAGGCTGCGGGCCGCAGCGTGCGCGACCGGCGGGAGCCGGGCACGGGGCTGGACGTCTGGAACCGGCTGTCGGAATGGGAGGAGGTCGCGCCGCGCGGGGAGGCCGGATCGCACCCGGTCGACAGCGAGAGCGCGCGCATCCGGCTGGATCATATGCTGAAGGGTCTGGGGCTGGATGAGGCACGGCCCACCCAGTCCGACTATGCCGCCGAGGCGGCCTTTGCCTTTTCCCCGCGCGATCAGAAAGACCAGCCGCGCGCCCTGCTGGCCGAGGCGGGCACCGGCACGGGCAAGACGCTGGGCTATCTGGCGCCCGCCGCCCTGTGGGCCGAGCGCAATCACGGCACCGTCTGGGTCTCGACCTATACCCGCGCCCTGCAGCGCCAGATCGCGCGCGAAGGTCTGGCCCTGCCCGATCATGAGGGGCAGACGCGGCGGCGGGTGGTGGTGCGCAAGGGACGCGAGAACTACCTCTGCCTGCTGAACTTGCAGGAGATGGTGCAGCAGGCCCAGCTGGGGGCGGGCGACGTGGTCGGGCTTGGCCTGACCGCGCGCTGGGCCGGGGCCTGTGCCGATGGCGACATGACGGGGGGCGACTTTCCCGCCTGGTTGCCGGGGCTGTATGCGGGTCCCGCAGCCCATCAGCCGACGCCCGCAAATCTGGTCGACCGGCGCGGCGAGTGCATCCATGCCGCCTGTGCCCACTATCGCCGCTGCTTCGTGGAAAAGACGGTGCGGGCTGCGCGCCACGCCGATGTGGTGATCGCCAACCATGCGCTGGTCATGGTGCAGGCCGCCTTTGACGGGGCGCGCGCCGCCCGCCATCCGACCACGGACAGCGAGACCGCCGCCCTGAAGCGCATCGTGTTCGACGAGGGCCACCATCTGTTCGAGGCCGCCGACAGCGCCTTTTCCTCCAGCCTGTCGGGACAGGAGGCCGCCGAGCTGCGCCGCTGGATCCGGGGGCCGGAGACGCGGGCCCGGCGCGGGCGCGGGCTGGAGCAGCGGCTGGGCGATCTGATCGGTGATGATGGCCCGGCGCGCAAGGCGCTGGGCGATGTGCTGGCCGCGGCTACCCGCCTGCCGGGCGAGGGGGCGCAGGCGCGCATCCTGCGCGGCTCGGAGTCGGGTGCACCGACCGGGCCGGTCGAGGTGTTTCTGGCGGCGGCGCTGGACCAGCTGCGCGCGCGGGCCGATCCGCGTGGGGGCTCGGAGGATCAGGGCATGGAATGCGCCGCCCGCCCGGCCATCCCCGACCTGATCCCCGCTGCCGCCAGGGCCGCCGAGGCGCTGGCGGCGGTCGAGGCGCCGCTGCTGGCCCTGTCGCGTCACCTCGAGGATGTGCTGGCCGAGGAGGCCGAGACGCTGGACGGCGGGGCGCGGGCCCGGATCGAGGGGGCGCTGCGCGGGCTGGACCGGCGGGCGCGCATGACCCTGCCGTCGTGGCGGGCCATGCTGAATGATCTGGCGTCCGGCGATGGGGGGGGCGACTTTGGGGGCGATCCCGATTTCGTCGACTGGCTGTCGGCCGAGAGCGCCTTTGGCCGGCTGTCGGATGTGTCGCTGCGCCGGCACTGGGTCGATCCGACCCAGCCGCTGGAGGCAACCGTGATCCGCCCCTCGCACGGGGTGCTGGTCACCTCGGCCACCCTGACCGATCCGGACTTTGGCGAGGACCCCTTCCACCTGGCGCGGCTGCGCTCGGCCACCGGGCGGCTGGAGACGCCGGTGCGGACGCTGAAGGTCGAGAGCCCGTTTGATTATGCCAGCCAGTCGAAGGTGATTGTGGTGACCGACGTCCCGCGCGACGATCCGCGCCGGACGGCGGCGGCCATGCGGGCGCTGTTCCTCGCTTCGGGCGGCGGGGCGCTGGGCCTGTTTACCGCCATCCGCCGGCTGAAGGCGGTCTATGGCCTGCTGGGGCCCGAGCTGGGCCGGGCGGGCCTGCCGCTCTATGCCCAGCATATCGATCCGCTGGACGTGGGGGCGCTGGTCGATGTGTTCCGGACCGAGCGCGACAGCTGTCTGCTGGGCACCGATGCCATCCGCGACGGCGTCGATGTGCCGGGACGGTCGCTGAGGCTCTTGGTATTTGACCGGGTGCCCTGGCCCCGGCCGGACCTGCTGCACCGGGCGCGGCGGGAACGGTTCGCGCGCGCCGACGCTTCAGGCGGGGGCCGGACCTATGACGATGCGCTGGCGCGCGGGCGCATGGCCCAGGCCTTTGGCCGGTTGATCCGGCGCGCCGACGACAAGGGGGTGTTCGTCATGCTGGATGCGGCCTGCCCCACGCGGCTTTTCGGCGGCCTGCCCCCCGGTGTAGAGGTCGAGCGTATGGAACTGGCCGAGGCGGTCGCGACCCTTTCCCGGTTCCTCGGCCCCGATCAGAACAGGATCCCTGAATGACCGCCGACACGCCTGCCCCTCGCCACAGCCGCCGCGGCCTGTTCATCCCGCTGATCGTGGTGCTGGCCCTGCTGGTCGCCTGGACCGGCTGGTGGTTCGTGCTGACCCAGAGGATCGAGCGGGAAGTTCTGGCCCGCGCCGAGACCCTGCGCGAGGCGGGCTGGGAGATCAATCACGGCAAGATCGAGATCGATGGCTGGCCCTTCCGCGCCCGGCTGGCCCTCAGCGCGGTCGAGGTGGTCGCACCCTCGGGCCACGGGGCCCGCGCACCCGAACTGGTGGCCGAGGCCAATGCCTATGCCCCGCTGCACTGGGTGGTGATCGCCCCGGACGGCCTGACGATGCTGCGCGCCGACAAGGGCCGGGTCTTTGTGAACGCGGAGGCCATCCGCATGAGCGTGCGCGATGTGTCCGAAGCCTGGCCGCAGATGGCGCTGGAGCTGATCGAACCGACCTTCCAAGCCGAGCCGGGGGCCGAGGCCTTCCCGATTTCCGCCGCCGAACGGCTGACGCTGGAGGCGCGCCCGGCGACCGCCCGGCCCCGGGATGCCGCAGCGCCGGCGCCCGCCGCCGATGATCTGGATGTGTTGTTCCAGATGGTCGAGGGCCGGGGCCGTGAGGCGGGCCCGGTCGACCGGCTGACCGGCGAGGGACGGCTGAGCGTGCGCACCGAGGTGACGCTCGAACGCGCCGGGGCCCTGACCGGCATGGACCGCGCCGGGGTCTTCGATAGCTGGACACAGGCCGGGGGGCGCTTTGCCAATGTGCGGGTCGAGCTCCAGTCCGGCGACAGCCGCGCCCTGCTGACCGGCGGGCCGCTGTTGGCCGATGAGGACGGGCGACTGAACGGCAGCCTGAGCGTGCGGGCCGAACGGGCCGCGCCGGCCCTCGCCGGTCTGGCGGGCACCGAGGACGGCGCGGTGAACCAAGCCCAGGCGGCCGCGGCCGCCGGGGCCGCCGCCGTGGCCGAGCGCGCGCCGGTCTCCCTGACGCTGGAGTTCCGGGACGGTCGCACCTGGCTGGGGCCCTTTACCCTCGCGCCCGCGCCCCGGCTGTTCTGATGGCCGGGAGCGACCTGACCCGGTTGAGCGAGGCCCTGTCGAGCCTTGCGCCTCCGTCCGGCGACGGCGAGGCCGTTGCGGACCTGCGCCGGATGCTGAACGCCCTGCCCGCCGATCAGAAGGCCACCGTCCGCGCGGTGCTGGGCCGGGTGGAAGGTGCTGCCTCCGGGCCCCTGCATGTGCATGGCGGGTTGTCGGCCCTGCTGGCCGCCGACCGGTTCGGGCTGGGATTCGCGCGGTTGGCCAGGGCCGAGGATGGACTGAAACTAGCCGCCGGGGGTGCCCGGGTGCTGATGGATCTGGTCGGGGTCACGGCCTGGTGGGGGCGGCTGCTGGCGACGCCCGATGTTCATGTCATCGGCGCCCTGCCCGACGATGCCGCCCACCTGCCCCAGTCCCTGATGATCGGCCGCAGCAGTCCCGAGCCGACAGGCGACGACCGCACCTTCTGGGTGACGGATTCGCCGATGCCGGAGCCGCGACTAGTCGAGGTTCTGGGGCTTAATGGCCTTGCCGCCGCGCCGCTGATCGCAACCGGCGGCTTGAAGCTGATGATGATCGCAGGCTATGTGCAGGCCGACGACGGGCGGCTGGACGGCCTGCCCGGCACCCTGACCGGCGTCATCGGCGCTGCTCCCCTTTTCTGAAATTCAGACCCCGCGAGGACCCCATGACCGACGCCCAGGACCCCGCCCGGACGCCCGCCCCCAAGCCCGGCATTCTCGACATCGCCCCCTATGTCGGCGGCAAGTCCAAGATCGACGGCGTGGCCGAGCCGATGAAGCTGTCCTCGAACGAGAACATGCTGGGCGCCGGCGAGAAGGCGCGCGAGGCCTATGCCAATGCGGTCAGCGGCATCCACATCTATCCCGACGGGCGCGCGGCCAAACTGCGCTCGGCGGTGGCGGACAAGATGGGGCTGGAGCCCGAGCGGCTGATCTTCGGCAATGGCTCGGACGAGGTGTTCGCCCTGCTGAACCAGACCTATCTGACGCCCGGCGACAACATCGTCTCGGGCCAGTACGGCTTCCTCGCCTATCGCATCTCGGCCAAGGCCAATCAGGCCGAGGTCAAGCTGGCGCCCGAGCCGGACTATAAACTCACGCCCGAGGCCATCCTCGGTCAGGTCGATGACCGCACCCGCATCGTCTATGTCTCCAGCCCGTCGAACCCGACCGGCAGCTACAATACCGCCGAGGAAATCCGCCAGCTGCACGCCGCCCTGTCGCCCGACATCATTCTGGTGATCGACGAGGCCTATGCCGAATATGTCACCGAGCCGGACTGGCAGAGCAGCTTCGACCTGGCCCGCGACAGCGACAACATCGTCGTCACCCGCACCTTCTCCAAGATCCACGGCCTCGGCGGCCTGCGCATCGGCTATGGCTATGCGCCGCTGAAGGTGGCCGAGGCGGTCGACCGCATCCGCCTGCCGTTCAATGTCTCGGTCGCCGGGATCGAGGCGGCGGTCGCGGCGCTGGGCGATGAGGCCCACCAGCAGGCCTCGCGCGAACTGATCCAGACCTGGCGTCCGCGCCTGGCCCAGGCCATCCGCGGCTTTGGCTTTCAGGTCCTGCCCAGCGCCGGCAATTTCGTGCTGGTCCGCTTCAAGGATGTGGACCAGTGCCAGGCCGCCAATGCCTATCTGAACACCAAGGGCATCATCGTCCGCCCAGTCGGCGGCTATGGCCTGCCCGAGGGCCTGCGCATCACCATCGGCACCGACGACCAGAACCGCGCGGTGATGGATGCCCTGAGCGAGTTCGCGGCGAGCTGAGGGCTCAGCAGGCGATCTTGGTTGCCTCGGGCCACCCATCGTCCAGTCGAAGGCATTCGGTGGGCTTCAGGCGATCTACCTCCACCAGGTCAGCGCGATCTCGTCTGACTTCACCGACATCGACGACGCGACCGTCGCGGATGAGCGCGACGGCCGTGATGCCGTCGTTGCGGTCAATTCCGATACGATCGAACCTTGCCTGCATCCATGGTGACGCACGCGGCAGGTCAGGGCTCGAGTAAGGCTCATAAACGAGGATCTCGTCCCACGGGCCCAGCCTCAAGGCGCTCATGCGGATCATGCGATCTTCCGCACCTTGCGTCCGGTCAGCGAGTACCTCGATCTGACGACCGACATCAGCGTCGGGCGATCTGAAATCGCAGCCTGAAATGGCGGATGCAAAAGCCGCAGCTACCCCGACCACAAGAATGCGCGCCATCGCCATCACCCCCTCCGGAACACCCGGCTCGCCCCCCAGCCGGTGAAGGCGGCGAGGATCACGCACAGGATGCCGTAGGTCCACGGGCGGCCGTGGGCGAATTCATAGATGCCGCGCTCGATGCCGACCTTTTCGACGGTCAGTTCCAGCTCGGCGCTGGAGACCGGCTCGCCGTCCTGAAACAGCCAGACTTCGGCGTGATAGGTGCCCGTCGGCGCGCTGGTGGGCAGCACCACCTCGGCCCGGAACAGGCCGTCGTCGACAAAGCGCACGCCCTGCGGATCGGCGGCATACAGGCCCTCGTCCTCGCGCAGGCGGATCACGGCCCGGCGCCAGTCAAGATAGTCCTCGCCCAGCCGGCTGACCACGACGTCGCGCACACCATAGCGGGTCACCGTGCGGCGTTCCTCCGGAGCAGCGATGCGCAGATGGTCCAGCCCCACGCCCAGCCGCCGCAGCTGGCCGAAATTGGCGATGTCGCTGAGCGGTCGGGTGGACGACGTCATGTAAAAGCCGGGCGCGCCCTCGAACAGCACAGGCCGGCTGTTCAGCCAGACGCCCGCCGCCTGCGACTTGCGCACCAGACGCACCGGTGCATCGGGGCCGCGCACCACGACCACCACATCGGCGGGGGTGTCGGTCGGGTTGAAGACGGCCCCGTAGAGAACGATCGACGCCCCGGTGAAGCCCGAGTCGACCTGGACCTCCGTATCCGTCAGGGCGGCCGAGATGCGCAGGATGCGGCCGGTGGCGACCGAGGGGTCACGCACTCGCGCCGGGGCCGGCGCTTCGGCGACCACAGCCGGGGGCGGAGGGGGCAGGTCCTGCATCATCATTCCGGCACCCCCGGCGCGATGGCGAACATGTCGCTGGGCCGCACGAACAGCTCCAGCCCCATATAGATGCCGACGCCCAGCACAATCAGCCCCAGCATGGCCCGCAGCTCTTCGCCCCGGAACCGACCCGACAGGCGCGCGCCGTACTGGGCCCCGATCACCCCGCCGAACAGCAAGAGGGACGACAGCACGATGTCGACCGTCTGGTTGCGTCCGGCCTGCAGCACCGTGGTCATGGCCGTGGTGATGATGATCTGGAACAGGCTGGTGCCGACGACGACCGAGGCCTTCATCCGCAGCACATAGAGCATGACGGGCAGCAGGATGAAGCCGCCGCCCACCCCCATGATGGCCGACAGAATGCCGACCCCGCCGCCCAGGGCGATCGGCGGAATGGCCGAGATATAAAGGCCGGACTTGGGGAATTTCATCCGCCACGGCAGGCCGTACAGCCACATGGGGCGGCGGCGCTGTTTGCGCGGGGCTGGCTGACCCCGACGGCGGCGCAGGATCTGCTCCAGACTTTCCTTCAGCATCAGGGTGCCGATGACGCCGAGGAACAGCAGATAGGCCAGCGCCACGACCAGATCGGCCTGACCCATCAGGCGCAGCCAGCGGAACATTTCGACCCCGACGAAGGCGCCCAGAATGCCGCCCCCGGCCATGATGCCGCCCATGCGGAAGTCGACCGCCCCGCGCGAGGAATAGCTGATCACGCCCGAGGTCGAGGAGGCGACGACGTGGCTGGCCTGACTGGCGACGGCCACGGTCGGGGGGATGCCGAGGAACACCAGGATCGGGGCCATGAGGAAGCCGCCGCCGATGCCGAACAGACCCGAGACAAAGCCGACCACCCCACCCAGCAGAACCAGGACGGGCCAGTTCACCGAAACCTCGGCGATCGGCAGATAGATATCCAAAGGGCGACCTTCGGCTGGAACAGGACCCGGAATCGGCGTGACCGTCAGGGCTTAGACCCGCGCACCGACCGTGGCCAGTGCATGAACGTGACAGGTGAAGACCAACCCCGTGCGGGGCCGGGGATCAGCTGGCGTCCGGCAGGCTTCCGGGCAGATAATTCTGGGCCATATCCTCGGCGCGGACGCGCTCGGCCTCGCTCAGAAGCGCGCCGACGCGGGTCACCGAGCTGGCGGCCTGTTCATCGCCCGAGCGGGCCGCGACCCGGTACCAGGCATAGGCCTCGATGTTGTTGACCGGCATGCCGCCTTCGCCGCGCTCATGGATGACGGCGGCATTGAACTGGGCATCGACCAGACCGGCCCGCGCCGCGCGCTGGATCCAGTCCAGACCCATCGGCCGGTCGGGCGTGCCGTCGGCCCCCTCGAACAGGCGCATGCCATAGGCGAACATGCCGCGCGGATAGCCGCTCTCGGCCGACCGGCGGGTCCAGTCGAGGCTTTGGCCCATGTCCACCGGGGCCCCGGCCTCGCCGGTTTCAAACAGACCCGCCAGCATCAGTTGCGCCGGGCCATAGCCCAGCTCGGCCGACTGGGTCAGCAGGTCCAGCCCTGCGGGATCGTCTTCCTCGATGGCGGTCAGGGCGCGCTCATAGAGGTCGGTCGCCTGGGCCACCGTCTCGGCCGACAGGGGCGCCGCGCTGGTCGCCAGCGCCACCAGCGGCGTGCCGGCCGCCGGGTCGCTCGCGCCGGCGGGCGACCATGGCATGGCCTGGCCGGTCAGTTCGGTAAAGGCATAGAGGCCACCCATCAGGGTGACCGCGACCGCCGAGGCGCCCAGCGCCTTCTTCATGGTCGAACCATCGCGGCTGGCCTGACGGTCCATCCGCTCCTGCAGGCGCGACTTGCCGCCGCGCTTCAGGCCAAAGGCCGAGCGGGTCGGTTCCGGCTCGGGCGCTGTCATGGCGGCGCGCGCCGCTTCGACCGCGCCCCGGGTCGAGGCCGAGGCCCGACCGGCAGCCGCCGCCGCTCGCAGGGTGCGCGGGTCGACGAAATCGGTGTCGCCGGAGAACTCGTCGTCCTCCGGGGCCGTGGCGGCCAGAGCATCCGAGACATCGGCCCCGCCGAAATCCTGCGGCGCGCGGGCGACCGGGGCGGGATTGGCGGTAGCGGGACTGCCGAACGGGGCGGATGCGGCGCGCGGCGCGGCAAAGCGCGGGGTCTGCGGTTCGTCGACCGGCTCTGGTGCCGGGACGGTCGTGGCGGGCTCAGGCGCAGTGGCGGTCACGCCACCGGTCGGGAAGGGATCGGCCGGGCCGTCCAGCGGGTCGCTGGACCAGATCGGATCATCGGCCATGGCGGCCACGCCAAAGGCCCCGGCGCGCCAGTCGGCGGCGGGTTGGACCGGCTCGGGCTCGGCGACGGGTTCGGGTTTGGCCGCCTCAGGCTCGCCCCGGCGGGCCATGCTCTCGCGGGCCTCGGCCAGCAGGCGGGCGGTGCGCTCCTCGCTCTGGCGCATACGCTCGGCCAGTTCGCCCGAGGCGCGGTCATAGTGCTGCTCGATGCGCGAGGAGCTGTCGGTCAGCTTCTGGCCGATCTCGTCCAGCGCCTGGGTCGAGCGGCGCTCGGATTCGGCGATCCGCTCGCTGAGGCGGTCGGAAATCCGGCCGATCTCGGTGCCCAGTTTCTCCAGCGCCAGCGCATGACGGTCCTCGCTGGCGACCAGACGGCGCTCGACGCCCTGGGTCTTGATCTCCAGATCGCGTTCCAGCCGGTCCATGCGGGCCGGGCTGTCGATCTCCATCTTCTGGACGCGGCCGTTCAGGTTCTGGGCGATGCGCAGCACCTCGCGGCCCATGGCCTCGACCGCCTGGGCCGAGCCGCGCTCGGCCTGACGCACCTGATCCCCCAGGGCGGCGACCGCGCGCTCCATCCGCTCCATGCGATTTTCGGACTGGGCCGTGTCCAGCCGATGCAGCATTTCGGTGCGGCTGGCCTCGACCTGACGGGTCAGGGCCTCGGCCAGTTTTTCCAGACGCCCGTCGAAGCGCTCGGCCGGATCGACACCCCGGCCCCGCACCTCGGCGCGCGCCTCGGTCAGACCCAGACGCCGGTCGAGTTCAGAGAAGGCCCGTTCCAGCCCGCGCAGGGCCTCGCCCGTCTGGGCCTGGGCGGCGTCCAGCCGGCGGCCGACGTGCTCGAGGATCTCGACGCCGCGATTGGCCTCGGCGGTTTTCTCGACCGCGTCCAGCCGCTGGCGCAGCTCATGGGTGCCGATCCGCTGGCGTTCCTCAATGTCATAGAGGCGGCTGGACAGGGCCCCGATGGCCGTCTCGGTCTTGGCAAAGCCTTCGGCCGTGCTCGGGCCGGTCTCCTGCTCGAAGCGGCGCAGGCGGCGATGCCCCTCGCGCAGTTCTTCGGCGATGTCGTCGATGCGGCGGACCACGCCGCTGTCGCGGCCGTCCTGGGCATCCAGACGGCGGACCAGACCGGCGACAGCCTGATCGACGCCCTGAATGGCGATGGTCGAGCGACGCTCGGCCGCCTCCAGCCGTTCGGCCATCATCTCGACGGTGGCCGACAGACGCTGGACCGGATCGTCACCGCCCAGACCATAGGCATCGTCCAGACGGCGGCTGCGGCTGCGGCGCTCATAGGTGTCGGCGACATGGGCACGGCGGGGCAGCGGGACGATCCCGTCCTCGTCATCGCCTTCCATGATCATGGAATTGAGCCACTCGCCCAGGGTCATCCCTGAACGGCGGGCAAGGTCCTTGGCGACTTCGCGAGCCTTGGGGTCTATCCCCTTTACGCTCCACGGCGCGGCTGCGCTCACTGATTCGCCTCCCGACCACTAGACATTGACGCTACTCATCCAGATCAGGGGTGTAAACGTGTGGTTAACCCCAAGATATAGCGATCACGCCATCTTCCTGTGGACATCCGACCCGCTTCGGCCCTCACAGGCGTGATTTAGTGAACAGACGGGGTTAACGCCTCGTAAAGATTAACCCTCTGGCAAGGACCGGGACCTCGTGCCGCTGATCCCGACCCTCATTTCCCTGGCCGTCGTCGTCGGCTTTGGCCTGTTTGCCGGCTGGCGCGGGGCCCGGCCGCCGGACCTGATCCGGGGGCCGCGTCTGGTGCCCTGGCGGTTCCTGATGATCGCGGCGGCAGCCGTCGCTCTCCCCCTGCTGGTCCATCTGGTGCGATTGGTCGCGGGTGCGCCCGACGCCTGACCGGAACCCGATCGGCCCTGTCCTGTTCTTTTGGGTAACCCCCCGAAACAGGAGCCCTCCCATGGCCGACACCCGCCTCAGCCCCGCCGAAGCCGAAACCGAATTCTGGAAACACCTCGAAAAATCCAGCACCGGCATGCTGGGTCTGGACCGGCCCGGCTATCACAGCCAGCCGATGACCGCCTTCCACGATGAGGCGACCGATACGATCTGGTTCTTCACCCGCGACGACACTGATCTTGTGCGTGACGTGGGCGAAGGGACCTCGGCCATGTTCACCTATGCGGCCAGGGACCAGCATGTGTTCGCCTGCATCCACGGCACCCTGATGCGCCACAACGACCGCGAGAAGATCGACCGCTGGTGGAACCCGGTGGTGGCCGCCTGGTACCCCGACGGCAAGGACGACCCCCATCTGACCATGCTGCAGTTCACGCCCGGCGACGGTCGCATCTGGGTGGCGGACAAGGGCGCCTTCGGCTTTGCCTATGAAATCCTCAAGGCCAACATCACAAAGACCACGCCCGACAGCGGCGGCGTTGCCGACGTCAATCTGGGAGGCACCCGCTGATGGATGAGATCCACGCACATCTGAAGGCGTTTCGCACTACCGACTGGCTGATCCTGATCGCCGTGGCCCTCATCGGGTCGGTGATCCTCGACGGCATCATCGGCCTGATCGTCGGCGCCATCCTCGGCTATCTGGGCATCCTCGCCTGGCACAAGGGCGCCTTCCGCAGCCGTCGCGGCCCGCCGGACGAGCCCCGGACCTAACGGCCCGCCAGGCACCAGGCCAGGACGGCCTTCTGGGCGTGGATGCGGTTTTCGGCCTCGTCCCAGACCAGCGAGCGAGGCCCGTCGATCACGGCGTCGGTGACCTCCTCGCCGCGGTGGGCCGGCAGGCAGTGCAGGAAGACGGCGTCGGGCGCGGCCTCGGCCATCAGGCCGTCGTCGACCGTATAGCCTTCGAAGGCTTCCAGACGCTCTTCATAGTCCTGATCGCCCATCGACACCCAGGTATCGGTGACCACCACATCGGCGCCGCGTACCGCCTCATGCGGGTCGGACGTCAGGGTCACCGACGGCCCGCCGACGGTCAGGTCGCGCAGGTCGGGATGGTATTCCGGCGGGCAGGCGACATTCAGGTGAAAGCCCAGTTTCTGCGCCGCATGCATGAAGCTGTGGCAGACATTGTTGCCGTCCCCGACCCAGGCCACCGTCTTGCCGGCGATCGGGCCGCGATGCTCCTCGATGGTCATCAGATCGGCGAGGATCTGACAGGGGTGGCTGCGGTCGGTCAGGCCGTTGATGACCGGCACGGTCGAAAACCGGGCAAAGCGTTCGACGTCCTCATGGTCATTGGCGCGGATCATCACCGCATCGACCATGCGCGACAGCACCCGGGCGGTGTCCTCGACCGGCTCGCCCCGACCCAGCTGCATGTCGGAGGCCGTGGCGATAATCGACGATCCGCCCAGCTGGCGGATGGCGGCGTCAAAGCTGAACCGGGTGCGGGTCGAATTCTTCTCGAAGATCATCGCCAGCACATGATCGCGCGCCGGCGCATCGGCATCGACCCACCCCTTCGGCTTGCCCTGACGCGCGGCCTTGCGGGCGTGGGCATCATCCAGAATGGCCCGCAGGTCTTCGGCCGGCAGCCGGGAAATGTCGAGAAAGTGTCGGGTCATGGGCGATCACGAGCGGGAGGAGGTGGCGGGAAGGGGTTCATCACAAAGAGCACAAAGGATGCACGAAGGACACAAAGAGGGCGGTGCGATCTCGTCGGTTGCGCCGATCAAACGACCAGGCGACCTTTGAAAATCGGAGATAAGTCAGCAGTTGAGCCGTGTGGATCGACGCCAGGGCGTCGATCGATTTGATCTCGATCACAATGCAGTCTTCGACCAGAAGGTCGAGACGGCTGACAGGGGCTCGGTCTCTTTGTGGCCTTCGTGCATACTTTGTGCTCTTCGTGATGAACCTCTTCAGGCCACGCCGCTATCCGGCCTTCATCTTCCCCCGCGCGAACTCGCAGGTCTTCTCGAACCGGGCGATGGCGTCGGCGGCGTCTTCGCGGGTGAAGTTGAGGGGCGGCAGCATGCGGACGCAGTTGTCGCCGCCGCCGGCCACCAGCAGCTGGTTTTCGTCGCGGGCCCAGCCCATGAATTCGCGGTTGTTGGGTTTCAGCTTCACCCCGATCAGCAGGCCCTTGCCGCGCACATCCTCGATCACATCGGGGAAGCGTTCCTGCAGCCCGGCCAGCTGCTGCTTCAGATAGCCGGCGATCTCGCGCACATTCTCGAGCGTCTCGGGCTTCGAGATTTCATCATAGGCGGCGAGACCCACCGCCATGGCCAGCGGATTACCGCCGAAGGTCGAGCCGTGCACGCCGACCGTCATGCCCTTGGCCGCCTTGTCCGACGCCAGGCACGCCCCGACCGGGAAGCCGCCGCCCAGCGCCTTGGCGATGGCCATGATGTCGGGCGCCATGCCGGCCCATTCGTGGGCCCACAGCTTGCCGGTCCGGCCCATGCCGCACTGGACCTCGTCAAAGATGATCAGCACGCCGTGTTCGTCGCACAGCTCGCGCAGGCCGCGCAGGCAGACTTCGGGCACCGAGCGGGCGCCGCCCTCGCCCTGCACGGGCTCGAGGATGATGGCCGCCGTATCGGGCTTGGCGATGGCCGCCTTGATCGCCTCGTGGTCGCCGAAGGTCAGCTGCGAATAGCCGGGCAGGCGCGGGCCAAAGCCCTCGACATAGTTGGGATTGCCGGCCGCATTGATGGCGCCATAGGTGCGGCCGTGGAACGAGCCGTCAAAGCCGTAGATCTCGATCCGCTCGGGCTGGCCATTGGCGTGGTGATATTTGCGGGCGGTCTTCAGCGCGCACTCGACCGCTTCCGAGCCCGAGTTGGTGAAGAACACCGCGTCGGCAAAGCTGTCGGCGCACAGCCGGTCGGCCAGCTCTTCCTGACCCGGAATCTGGAAGATGTTCGAAACGTGCCACAGCTTTTCGGCCTGGTCCTTGACCGCCTGCACCAGCCGCGGATGGGCGTGACCCAGCGCATTGGTCGAAATGCCCGAGACGCAGTCCAGATAGACGGTGCCGTCGGTCGCATAGAGGCGCGGCCCCTTGCCGTGATCGACCGCCAGCGGCGCGCGGTTGTAGACACCCATCAGATGGCTGGACACGGGATCGGACCTCCAGAACGCGAAAGCCCCGGCGCGGGAACGGCACCGGGACCGATGAAACAGATGTCAGGCCTTGTCGGACTCCGCCCCGGCTTAGTCAACACCGGCGCCGAGACGACCCGAGGCGGTGACCTCGGAAACGAGCGTTGTGAGAGCGGCAATCTGCGTTTCGGTCATTTGGCGTCTGGGGAGTACCAGATTGTAAGCCGGAGATACCGCAAAGAAGAACCGGTCCGTATCCTCCACGACCTTGACGACGCCTTCCCAACTGACGCGGACAGACCCTGTAGGCGTTTCCACCTGAAAGCCCGCGTCATCGATATGCCAGCGTGAAGGGCCGACACGGCGGGCACCATCGACGACGATCCGGGTATAGGATGACGTCATAACCTTCCCGCTGATGATCATGGCTGTCAGCAGGACGACCATTGTTCCGGTCATCCACAGTCCTGTTGGCATCGATTCAAGGACAAACGCCAAAACAATGCTGGCTACGAGAACGCCAATCAAAGTGTACGTCTGGATACCGCCCAGTCTCGCTAATGAATCCCAAGCCTTGTAGCACGCTCGAGCCTCAGTGATATTCAGCTGCACGTCCTCGATAATGATGGGTTCGGTGCCAGCCATCTATCAGCTCTTAAGCCGCCAGCCCGAGCGGAACACGGCCCAGCAGGTGACGGCGAACACAAGGGTCAGCACGCCGGCCGCCGTGCCGCCGATCAGCAGATTGCTCTCGGCCTGGCCGATGAAGCCTGCGCGAAATCCGTCGATCAGATAGAAGAAGGGGTTGAAGCGGCTGAAGGTGGCGAACGGCTCGGGCAGGCGCTCGACCAGATAGAAGGCGCCCGACAGAAACGTCAGCGGCATGACCACGAAATTCTGCACCGCCGACAACTGGTCGAACTTCTCGCTCCACAGGCCGGCCAGCACCCCGACCATCCCCATCAGCAGGCTGGCACACAGTCCGAACCACAGGATCAGGCCGAGGTTCTGGATCTCAAGCTGGGCGAACGGCAGCACGCACAGGGCGGTGACCAGCCCGACCACCAGCCCGCGCGTGGCGGCGCCCAGGGTAAAGCCGATGGTCAGCTCCAGCGGGCTCAGCGGCGGGGTCAGGAAGTCGGTGGCCGTGCCCATGATCTTGGCCTGGATCAGACTGGAGGATGAGTTGGCAAAGGCGTTGTTCAGCATGGCCATCATGATCAGGCCCGGCGCCACGAACTCGGCAAACGGCGTGCCGTGCAGGGGCGGGCGCCCGCCCTCGAACGCCACCACAAACACCAGCATGTACAGCAGCGTCGTCACCACCGGGGCGGCGACCGTCTGGGCCCCCACCTTCCAGAAGCGGCGAACCTCGCGGAGATACAGCGTCCAGACACCGATCCCGTTGATCCCGACATAGCGGCGCGGCACGGGCGGGCCCTTGGCGGCATCGGCGGTGGCGAGGTCAGCGAGGGTGGAGGGGGCGGTCGTCGGTTCGGTCATGTCCGGCCAGATGCGCCCGATACCGCTCCGGTTCAAGCCGCAGCGGCTTCGGAGCCTTCAGCGAACGCTGATTCAAGATGTGGTTTCTGTGGACACTCCGAATCGCACATCTTGCGTCTGTTAACGAGAGGTTTACGACTGGTTGTGGGTCAGGTGCGCCAGCAGGGGCATCCGACGCAAGATATTGAATCGACCAAACCGGGAGGATGGCATGACCGCAGGCTGGACCGAGGATCGCGTTGGCGCACTGACCAAGCTCTGGCTTGAGGGCCAGTCGGCCAGCCAGATCGCCAAGGCTCTGGGCGGTGGCGTGACCCGCAACGCCGTGATCGGCAAGGTGCACCGCCTTGGCCTGTCGGGCCGGGCTGCGCCCAGCCAGCCGGCGCGCACGACCTATCGCCCCACCCGCCCGCGCGCGGCGGCCCCCGCCCCGGCCCAGCCGTCGGCCCCGCGTCGCATCGAGGCCGCCCAGTCGCGCCCGGTGCCGCCGACCCGTCCCGACCCGACCCCGGAAATGCCCGGCACGGCCACGGTCATGACGCTGGGCGCGCATATGTGCAAATGGCCGATCGGCGATCCGTCCTCGACCGAGTTCAGCTTCTGCGGCCGTCGCGCCTCGGAAGGCGTCTATTGCGTCGAGCACGCCCGGGTCGCCTATCAGCCCCAGGTCAAGCGCGGCTCCAAGGACGGCAGCACGGACCTGGCCCGCAGCCTGCGGCGGTATATCTGAGTGGCGAGTGACGGGTGGCGAGTGGCGAGTTCTGCTTTCGCCGCCGGCTGTGTCTGACTGCTCGTCACACGCCACTCGCCACTCGTCACTCCTGAGGCTTTCAAGATCGCCCCTTGTGGGCCACCACCCCCTCGCCGGGCGTTCGCGCCGGGCGAGCCTTCGGGGGGCGGGGCTGCGGTTCTCCGGGTTGACGCAGCCCCGGCCTCGGAAGAAGTGAGTAGTGAATAGTGGCCCGGCGACGCCCGAACCGGCACTGCCTACTACTCACTGGCACTCTTCACCCCTTACCCTCGGTCAGTTCAGCGTCCGCGCCCCCGGCACATCCAGGCTGAAGGCGGGGATTTCGGCCTCGAACCGTTCGCCGTCGAGCGTTTCCATCACATAGCTGCCGCGCATGGCCCCGGACGGCGTCGGCAGGGGGCAGCCCGAGGCATAGCTGTGGCTGTCGCCGGGCGCGATGACCGGCTGTTCGCCGACCACGCCGTCGCCGATCACCACCTCCTCGCGGCCGCTGGCATCGGTGATGATCCAGTGGCGCGACAACAGCTGCACCGGCACCCCGGTCAGATTGACGATCTCGATCTGGTAGGCCCAGACCCACAGCCCCTCGTCCGGGTTCGAGCGCCCGGCCAGATAGCTGGGCTGGACCTTGACGCGGACGCCCCGGGTTTCGGCGGTATAGGCGGCACTCTCATACATGCCCCCATGCTCGCCCCGCAGCCCGCCGGGGGCAAGCCGTTTCAGCTTGACGACTCGCCCGTAAATCCGTGGAAGACTGAGGGTATGACCTTTACCGCTCCCCGCCCCGGCATCCTGCCCTGCCAGGCCATCGACACCCTGATCGCCGCCGGGGCCGTGACCTCGGACACGCCGTTTGACGCGGATCAGGTCCAGCCCGCCAGTCTGGACCTGCGCCTGTCCGACCGGGGCTGGCGGGTGCGCGCCTCCTTTTTGCCGGGCGAGCGCACGGTCGAGACCCGCATCCAGGATGTGGTCATGCACACCATCGACCTCGCGGGCGGGGCGGTGCTGGAAAAGGGCTGCGTCTATATCGTCAAGCTGCAGGAGCGGCTCAGCCTGCCGCCCGGCGTGGTGGCCCGCGCCAATCCGAAAAGCTCGACCGGCCGGGTCGATGTGTTCGTCCGGCTGATGACCGACCGGGGCGCCACCTTTGACGATGTGGCCGAGGGCTATGACGGGCCGCTGTATCTGGAAATCGCGCCCCAGACCTTTTCCGTGCTGGTCCGCCCCGGCACCCGGCTGAACCAGCTGCGGCTCAAGGCGGGCGAGCCGCCGCGTCTGGAAACCCGCAGCGTCGGCGTCGATCTGGCCTTCGAGAATGACGGCGGCATCGTCGGCTATCGCGGGCGTCGCCACGCCGGCCTGATCGACCTGGACAAGGTGGCCGGCCACGACCCCGCCGACTTCTGGGAGCCGCTCAGGGCCCAGCGCGGCGAGCTGATGCTGGACCCCGGCGAATTCTACATTCTGGCCTCACGCGAGGCCGTCGAGATCCCGGTCGACCAGGCCGCCGAAATGACCCCCATCGACCCCTCGGTCGGCGAGTTCCGCGTCCACTATGCGGGCTTCTTCGACCCCGGCTTCGGTACCGACGAGGCGCACGGCGCGGGCTCAAAGGGTGTGCTCGAGGTCCGCACCCACGACACCCCCTTCATGCTGGAACACGGCCAGATCGTCGCCCGCCTGGTCTATGAACCCCTGACCGAACGGCCCGACCGCCTCTACGGCGAAGGCGGCAGCCACTACCAGAGCCAGGGGTTGAAGCTCAGCAAGCATTTCAGGGCGTAGATCCTCCCCCGTGCAACGGGGGAGGGGGACCGCGAAGCGGTGGAGGGGGCGGAAACGCCCGCGTGCTTTCCTCCGTCACCCTCGGACTTGATCCCAAGGTCGGTCCGGGCTGATCGGTTGAGAGCCGCACCAAAGCCCGCCGTCGACACTGGCACGGTTCCTGCTCCACTCATCCTTGTCCGGATCATTCCGGGACATGACAAGTGACGGGCGTTTAGCTCAGTAGCGCAGAGCGGCGGCTTCTTAACCCGCAGGTCCGTGGTTCAAGTCCACGAACGCCCCCCACTTCATGTCTGAACAGAGGTCGGGGAGGTTGCCTTGTCGTGGATGACAGTAAGCACGGGGCTGGCCGGGCTCTGCGGGTTGGGCGTCTTCCTCCACGGGTGGATGGTCCGCAAGCGAGGGGATCGCTCCGACCAGACCCTGCTGTCGCGGATCGGTCTGGGCGTGCTCATCGTCACCTGGGGCGTGCTGGTGCCGATCACCCTCTATCTGTGGCGTGAAGGCCTTGCGGCCCCCTGGCTGTTCGGGGCTGAAACCTATGATGGCGGCGTGGTGGAAACCGTCACCGCCGTCGGGCTGATCCTGATCGGCGTGCTGGCGGTACGCGAAGCTGTCGTCTCCCGCGGGTTGATCCGGACCGCATTCTGGTCAGGCGTCGCCCTGTTCGGGGTTCTGGCCTTTGGCGAGGAAGCCAGCTGGGGTCAGCACATCTTCCAGTGGTCCGCGACCGGGGCCTTCGCCACCGCGAACCTTCAGGCCGAAACCAATCTGCACAACTTCGTCTCGCCCCGGCTGTATGACATTGCCTATGCGGTAGTCGGCTGGGGCATGGTTGTCGCGGCGGGCCTGCTGAGCCTGCGGCCGCCATGGCTGGCACCGCTGCTGCGTCAGGCGCCGCTGGACCGGACCTCAGTCTTCCGCATCGCCCTTCTGGTATCGGCCGGTGCGCTTCTGCAGCACGAGCTGTTTGAAGAGATGGCCGAAGCCGTTGCCATTCTCGCGTTCGTCTTCATTCAGGCGGAACTGGCCCTGACCCGGCCTGCCACCCGTGTGCCCGCGCACCATCCCGCCGCCCCGTGCCCCTCCGCATAGGCGGCGCGAGCGAGACCCCTCACTCCAGCCGGTCCGCCTTCCTGAGGTCCGGGAACATCTTCGCCCAGATGCCCGTCGAGGCCAGCGCGCCGAACCCGCCGAAGACCGCCGCGCCTACGGGCCCCAGCAGCCGCACCATCACGCCGGAATAGGCCTCGCCCAGTTCGTTCGACGCCCCGATGAACAGCATGGAGACCGAGCTGACCCGGCCGCGCATGTGATCGGGCGTGGCCAGCTGGATCAGGGTCTGGCGGATATTGACGCTGATCATGTCTGCGGCGCCGCCGATCAACAGCACCAGCGCCGACAGCCAGGCCATCCGCGACAGGCCGAAGGTCAGGGTGCAGATGCCGAAGACAGCGACCGCCGCTAGCATCCAGGTGCCGCCGTTGCGGGTGATCGGAAACCGGCTGAGATAGACCGCCATCGCCAGCGCCCCGACCCCGAAGGAGGCGCGCAGCAGGCCAAAGCCCAGCGCCCCCACATGCAGGATGTCGCGCGCGAACACCGGCGTCAGCAGGGCCACGCCCGCGAACATGACGACCACCAGATCCAGCGAAATGGCGCCCAGCACAATCTTGGTCTTCCACACATAGCGCAGGCCCTCGGTCACGGCCTGCAGCCGCGTCAACCCGGTCTGGATGACCGGCGGGCGGCCCGAGGTGCGGATCAGCAGCAGCGAGGTCACCGCCACCGCGAACATCACCGCCGACACGCCATAGGCCAGCGGCACCGACAGGCCGACGATCAGCCCGCCTAGCGCCGGGCCGGCAATGGCACCGGTCTGAAAGGCGATCGACTGGGCCGCGATGGCGGGGGCCAGCGCTCGCCGGCCGACCACCATGGGCAGGAAGGCCTGGGTCGCGGGCGCCAGAAAGGCGCGGGCGGCGCCGAACACGGCAGCGATGGCCAGCAGCCCCCACAGCGGCGGATCGCCCCGGATCGCCAGCGCGAGGAAGGCCCCCGCGCAACTGCCCTCGACCAAAACCGACAGGATGACCGTCATCTTGCGGTCGCGCCGGTCGGCCATGGCCCCGGCGGGCAGGGTCAGGGCCAGCAGCGGCAGGAATTGCGCGAGGCCCACCAGCCCCAGATACAGGCTGGCCTGTTCGATCGGATGGTCGCGCCGGGCGATCTCATAGACCTGCCACAACAGGGCGGAGGACTGGATCTGGATGCCCAGCACTGCCGCCAGCCGCCCGATCCACAGCCAGCGGAAGTCGGGCACCGACCAGGGGCTGGTCGGACCTTCACTTAAGGGAGAGGCGTTGGGTCTGTCGTCGCTCACGTGCGGCGGTCGGACTTGGGGTAGGGCGTGCCGTCGCGGTGCGAGAAGACGCCCGAGCGGAAGGTCATGTCGATGTCGGGATATTCGCCGTGGTCGCCGCCCGGCTTGCGGGTGCCGACCTCGAGCAGGACGGCGTCGGCGTCGCTGCGGTTTTCCAGCTTGTGGCCGTTTTTGACCCCCGCCTTGAACCCGGCGCAGTCGCCGGCGCGCAGCATGGTCTCGCCCTCATCCTCGACCAGCACCACCTCGCCCGACAGCACCCAGACGAACTCGTCCTCGCCTTCATGCCAGTGACGCTGGCTGGACCAGGCGCCGGGCGGCAGGGTCAGATGGTTCACCCCGAACTGGTCCAGACCCACGGCATCGCCCAGCTTCAGCTTCCGGCGCGCCTTGCACGGTCCGGCGTGGTCCTCGGGATAGGTGGTGCCGTCGGCCCGCGGCGCTGTGTTCAGATCGATACGGGGCATGGGGTCTTCTCGCAGGTCCTGACACCTCCTAAAGCATGGAACCATGCACGCACCAGCCCGCCTGATCGATCCCGTTGCCCTGACCCGCGACCTGATCCGCAGCCCGTCCGTTACCCCCGTCGATGCGGGGGCCATGGCGACTCTGAAGGCCGCGCTGGAGGGGCTGGGCTTCACCTGCCGCGACCTGCCGTTCGAGGGCACGCCGAACCTCTATGCCCGTCTGGGGACCGACGGCCCGAACCTCTGCTTTGCCGGCCACACCGACGTCGTGCCGACCGGCACGGTCGCCGCCTGGTCGCACGATCCCTTCGCCGCCGAGGTCCGGGACGGCGTGCTGTACGGGCGCGGCGCGGTCGATATGAAGGGCGGCATCGCTTGCTGGGTCGCCGCCGTCTCGCGCGTGCTGGCCGAGGATGGCGTTCCCGGCTCCCTGTCCTTCCTGATCACAGGCGACGAGGAAGGTCCGGCCCTGCACGGCACCAAGCGCGTGGTCGAGCAACTGAGGACCGAGGGCGAGCGGATCGACGCCTGCGTGGTCGGCGAGCCCTCCTCGTCGCAGCGCCTCGGCGACATGATCAAGGTCGGCCGGCGCGGCTCGCTGAACAGCTGGATCACGGTCAGGGGCCGTCAGGGCCACGTCGCCTATCCCGACCGGGCCGCCAATCCGGTGCCGGTTCTGGTGCGCCTGCTGAACCGTCTGGCCGAGGCCCATCTGGACGATGGCTATCCGGAGTTTCCGCCCTCGAATCTCGAGATCACCACGGTCGACGTGGGCAATCCGGCGTCCAACGTCACTCCGGCCGAGGCGACCGCCCGGCTGAACATCCGTTTCAACCCGACCCACACGGGCGAGGCCCTGTCGAAATGGCTGGACGCGCAGGCGGCCGCGGTCTCAGCCGAGACCGGGCTGGCCATTTCGCTGGAGCATCTGTGCTCGGGCGACGCCTTCCTCACGGATCGCGGTCCATTGGTAGAGGCGGTCGAGGAAGCGGTAGAGGGTGTCGAGGGTCTCAAGCCCGAAAGCTCGACCACCGGCGGCACCTCCGACGCCCGTTTCATCCGCGCCCTTTGCCCGGTGCTGGAGCTGGGTCTGGTCGGCCAGACCATGCATCAGATCGACGAGCAGGTGCCGGTCGCCCAGCTGGAGTCCCTGACCGAAATCTACGCCGCCGTGATCCGCACCTGGTTCGCCCGAACCGCCTGAGATCCCTACTGTTCGAGGAACCTCAGGGCGGTAAAGACGTGGGCCCGGACCCCCACGATCAGCACATCCTCATTGACGTCGAACAAGGGCGAATGGTTGGGCGCTGACGTGGCCGGATCGACCCCCTCGGCGCTGGCGCCCAGATGCCAGAAAACCCCCGGAATTTCCGCCTGATAATAGCTGAAATCCTCCGCCACCGTGGTCGGCGGCACGGCCGGATTGACCCGCCCCTCGCCCGCCGCCTCTTCCAGAACCGGGGCCAGCCAGGCCGACAGCGCCGGGTCGTTGTAGACCAGCGCCGCATTCTGCTTGACCGAGAATTCCGCCGTCGCGCCATAGGCTTCGGCCACATGGCCGATGGCCGCCTCGGCCCGCGCCACCAGATCATCGCGCTGGGCGATGTCGAAGGTGCGCAGCGTACCGCTCAGCCGCGCCTCGTCCGGAATGATGTTGTAGCGCACCCCCGCCTCGATCGTGGCGATGGTGAAGACCGTCGGCGTCGCCGTCGGATCGACCGTGCGGGCGGTCAGCGTGTTGACCGTCTGCACCACCTGGGCGGCGACCGAGATCACATCAATGCCCTTCCACGGCCAGGCGCCGTGCGTCTGGCGCCCGGTCAGGACGATGTCGACCCGGTCCGAGGCCGCCATGAAGCCCTCCGGCCGGTAGAAGATGGTGCCCGGCAGGCCCGGCACGACGTGCAGGCCAAAGATCGCCTCGGGCCGGGGATCGTCCAGCACCCCCTCGGCGATCATCAGCGCGGCCCCGCCCATCGGCTCGCCCGGAGGGGCCCCTTCCTCCGCGGGCTGGAAGATGAAGACGATGGTGCCGGAAATCTGGTCGCGCATGCCGGCCAGCACCTCGGCGGCACCCATCAGCATGGCGATGTGGGCATCGTGGCCACAGGCATGGGCCACCGGCACGGTGCGCCCCTGATAGGTGCCGGTCGCGGTCGAGGCGAACGGCAGCCCCGTCGCCTCCTCGACGGGCAGGGCATCCATATCGGCCCGAAGCGCCACGGTCCGGCCCGGTCGTCCGCCCCGCAGAATGGCGACCACCCCGGTCTTGCCGACCCCGACCCGGACCTCCAGCCCAAGTCCGCGCAGGTGCTCGGCGATCACTTCGGCCGTGCGATGCTCGGCAAAGCCCAGCTCGGGGTTCTGGTGAAAGTCCCGTCGCCACAGGATGACATCCGGCATGACGGCCTCGACCGCCGCCTCGACCTGTGCCGACTCGATGGACTGCGCGTTCGCGGGGGCCGTCCCGGCCAGCGCCAACGACGCAGTGAGCCCCATCAGGACTGTCACGCGTTTGAGGTATTCGATCATCACAAGCCTCCCTGCCTGCCGACCATGCTGTGTCCCCCTCATGCTGTGCCCTTGTGCCGCCTTGCACAAGCGCGGGCCCCGTCCAATCTGGAGTCCCATGGCTATCAAGACTGCGAAAACCGACTGGCAGGACGTGGTTCTGGTGTGCCGCAAATGCACCAAGAAGCTGAAACGCAAGGGCTTCGGCCCGGATCAGGACCGCAGCCTCAGAAAGGCGCTGAAACGCTGGCTGAAACCCGGCAAGGGGCTGAAGGCGACCGTCGCCGTGGTCGAGACCGGCTGTTTCGATCTGTGTCCCAAGGGCGCGGTGGTGGCCGCCAATGCCCGCGCACCGGAAAAGCTGCTGGTTATCCAGCCGGGCACCGACCTGACCGAGATCCGCGACAGTCTGGGCCTGCACGACGGGCGCCGCCGGAAACCCGACGCCACACGAATTGATCCGACCACCGTGTCCTGACACTGGCCACGGGGCCGCCCCCGGGCCTAACGAAGGGGTGTGAACCTCAAGAGCCCCACCTTCATGCTTTTGTTCGCGGTCAGCCTGATCGCGGCGGCGGGCAATATGGCGCTGCAGTCGGTGCTGCCGGCGCTGGGCCGGGCGTTCGAGCTGTCCGACACCCTGGTCGCCGGAGCCTTTGCCATCTCGGCCCTGATGTGGACCCTGACCTCGCCGGTCTGGGCGCGGCTGTCCGACCGGCTGGGACGCAAGCGCGTCATCCTGATCGGCCTCGGCGGCTTCATCCTGTCGATGAGCGGGTTCGGCTTGGCCGCCACCGCCGGGCTCGAGGGCTGGCTGTTGGCGGTCGTCGCCTTCTCCCTGATGGTCGTGGCGCGCACCGTCTATGGCCTGTTCGGATCGGCCGCGCCCATCGCGTCGCAGGCCTATGTCGCCGACCGCACCAGCCCGGCCGAACGGACTCAGGCGATGAGCTGGCTGGCCTCGGCCCAGGGGCTGGGGACCGTCGTCGGCCCGGCGCTGGCGCCCTTCTTCGTCCTGCCGCTCGTGGGGCTGGCGGGGCCCCTGTATGCCTTTGCCGCCATGGGCGCGGTCGTGCTGTGGGCCGTGTGGCGCTACCTGCCCAGCGGCGATGTCGTGCGTCAGCCGACCGACCGGTTGCGCGACCCCGGGCGCGGCCTTTGGCGCGACCCCCGGATCAAGGATTATCTGCTTTACGGCCTCGCCCTGATGGCGGTGCAGGCGATCAACATCTCGGTCCTCGGCTTTCACGTCATCGATGAGCTGGCGGTCGAGGGACTGGCCCCGTCGCAGGCCCAGCCCTTCATCGGCGTGGCCATGCTGGCAGGGGCCGCCGCCACCCTGATGGTTCAATGGGGCCTGATCCCCATGCTGAAGATGCAACCGCGCGACCTGATGCGCTGGGGCGCGGGACTGGCGCTGGTCGGCAATGCCATGAGCATCGCCTCGCCCGGCTTCTTCGGGGTGGTCGTGGGCTATGCCGTGGTGTCGATGGGCGTCGGCTTTGCCCGGCCGGGCTTTACCGCCGGGTCGTCGCTGTCGGTCGGGCCGCATGAACAGGGCGCGGTCGCCGGCCTGATGATGTCGCTGGCCGGGATCAGCTTCCTCGCACCGCCCATCATCGGCGTCGGCCTGTATGAGCTGATGGAGCCCGCGCCGTTCGTCTTCAATGTGATCCTCGGCCTTCTGGCCCTGATCGGCTGTTTCCTCAGCCCTGTGCTGCGCATCGGCCCGGAGGACCTGCCCGACCGCGACGAGACGCCGGGCCCCGATACGGCCCCCGCCTCCCAGCCCGGCCCCGAAGGCAATCGCTAGTCCCCCTGCCAGACAGTATGGTCAGACGCGGCGTCTCATGGCACATCCCCGCCCATGGACACACGCATTGAAAAACGAGTGGGCATTCAGGCGACCCCCGACCGCCTGTGGGACGTTCTGATCGACTTTCCCGGCTGGAGCCGCTGGAACCGGTATGAGACCGAGGTCGAGGGTCAGCTGGCCTTTGGCGCGCCGATCCGCATGACCGAAACCTGGCCGGGCATGGCCAGCCGTCCGGTCGACGGTCGCATCAATGAGTGGCAGCCGCTGGCCCAGCTGGTTTGGGTGGAAAAGCGCGGCTGGCTGTTCTCGACCGTGCGCTATTTCGAGATCGAGGAGTTGGACAAGGAGTCCTGCATCCTGGCCACGGGCATGATGTTCCAGGGCCTGCGCGCAGAGCTGTTCATGGACAAGCAACGGGGCGTGATCCGCGACGCGCTGGGCGATATCTGTGACCGGCTGAAGGTCGTCGCCGAGGGCTGAGCCTCAGCCGCCCTTGGCCATCGTGTCCTGGATGTTGATGATCGCCGGGGTCAGGATGACGATGAACAGTACCGGCAGGAAGAACAGGATCATCGGCACCGTCAGCTTGGCCGGCAGGGCTGCGGCCTTCTTTTCGGCCGCCGACAGGCGCAGGTCGCGGTTTTCCTTGGCCATGGTCCTGAGCGCGGTGCCCAGCGGCGTGCCATAGGTCTCGGCCTGGGTCATGGCCGTGGCGACCGACCGGATACCCGGATGGTTGGTGCGCTTGGCCAGCCCCTCATAGGCCAGACGCCGGTCGGGCAGATAGCTGAGCTCGGCCGACAACAGGGTCAGTTCCTCGGCCAGATCGATGGAGGACGCGCCGATCTCCTGGCTGACCTTTTGCACTGCCGCCTCGATCGACATGCCCGCCTCGACGCAGATCAGCAGCAGGTCCAGCGCATCGGGAAAGGCCTGCATGATCGAGGTGCGGCGCTTGGAAATCCGGTTCGAGAGATAGAGGTTCGGCGCATAGAAGCCGACCACCGCCGCCGCCATCACCGCCGTCACCCGCGTCATGACCGGCAGGCCAAAGTCGTTGAACACGAACAGGTAGAAGGTCACCACCGCCATGAAGATGAACGGCATCGAGAAGCGGAAGAAGTAGAAGGTCGTCAGCGGTCGTGGCCCGCGATAGCCCGCCTGGGTCATCTTTTCGGCGACCTTGGGATCTTCCAGCAGCTTGGTCAGGTTCAGCCGGTCGACGACCCGTTTCTTGAACCCTTCGTCCGACTGGCGAAGGGTGCCGCCCTGGGTCGCCATGGCCTGACGCGAGCGGCGCTTCAGCTCCTCACGCCGGGCCGCGACCGCCTTCATCCGCTTGTCCAGCCCGACCCCGCCCCCCATCGACGACAGCAGGGTGAAGACCGTGGCGAACACCGCCACCGCCACGCCCAGGCTGAGCAGGTTCTGGGGATTGGTCAGGAACTGGATCATGCCAGCATGTCCATTGAAGCGGGGCCCATCAGAACTTGAACGAAATCATCTTCTTCATGACGAAGATGCCCAGGGACATCATCGCCACGGCGACCAGAAGCATGAACTGGCCGCGCGGGTCGGTGAACAGGATCATCATGTAGGCCGGGGTCGTCAGCGTCACGAGGATCATCACCGCCGGCGGCAGCGAGCCGATGATCCCGGCCGAGGCCGTGGCCTCGGACGACAGGGCCTTGATCTTCTCGCCCATCATCCGCCGGGCGCGCAGCACGGTCGACAGATTGGTCAGGGCCTCGGCCAGATTGCCGCCGGTCTTCTGCTGGATGGCCATGACGATCGAGAAGAATTTCAGCTCGGGCGTCGGCATGCGCTCGTACATCTTGTTCAGCGCCTCCGACAGCGTCAGGCCGACGCCCAGACCCTCGACCAGCTTCTGGAATTCGGGTCCGAGCGGAGACGGGCTTTCGCGGCCGATGATCTTGAAACAGTCGTGCACCGGCAGGCCCGACTTGATGCCGCGCACGATGACGTCGACGGCATCCGCGAACTGGCTGGAGAATTTCTTCATCCGCCCCTTGGCCAGGAACGACAGCACCCAGCGCGGCAGACCAAGGCCGAACACCAGCGCCAGACCCAGACCCAGCAGGATGTTCAACCCGAACATCAGCGCCATCAGCAGGGCGGTGACGCCCAGCCCGCCGCTGATGATCCAGAAGGTGCGGACATTCAGGCTCAGCCCTGCATGGCGGATGCGCGCCTTCAGCGACATGCGCGCCTTGCGGTCGGCTCGATCGGCCTCCTGCAGCTGGTCGACGATCTGCTTGCGGCGCGCCTCGGGGGTGTTGGCGGCGGCGGTCTTTTTCAGCCGGCCATTGTCAACCTTGGGGCCGCCGAAGGTCTGGGCGCGCTTGACGGCCTGGGCGCTGGAATCGTCACCGCCGACCAGCACCCAGCCGACCGAGCCGATGGTGATGAAGGCGAGGACTGCAGCAAGGAGGGCCAGCATCGGCGCTACTCCGCCGCGTCGAGGGCTTCGGCCAACTCGCGCTCAAGGCCATAGTATCGCGCACGGTCCCAGAAGCGCGGGCGGGCGATCCCGGTCGAGCGGTGGCGGCCGATGATCTTGCCGTTCTCGTCCTCGCCCGTGATCTCATAGACGAACAGATCCTGGGTGACGATCACATCGCCTTCCAGCCCGACCACCTCGGTGATGTGGGTGATGCGGCGCGAACCGTCGCGCAGACGGGCGGCCTGGATGATGACATCGACCGAGCCGACGATCATCTCTCGGATGGTCTTGGACGGCAGGCCATAGCCGCCCATGGTGATCATGGACTCCATCCGGCTGATGGCTTCGCGCGGGCTGTTGGCGTGCAGTGTGCCCATGGAGCCGTCGTGGCCGGTGTTCATGGCCTGCAGCAGGTCAAAGGCTTCCGGACCGCGCACCTCACCGACGATGATCCGCTCGGGACGCATCCGCAGACAGTTTTTGACCAGATCGCGCATGGTGATCTGGCCCTGTCCCTCAAGGTTCGGGGGCCGGGTCTCAAGCCGCACGACGTGCGGCTGCTGCAGCTGCAGTTCGGCCGCGTCCTCGCAGGTGATGACCCGCTCGGTCGGGTCGATGAAGGCTGTCAGCGTATTCAGCAGGGTCGTCTTGCCGGAGCCCGTGCCGCCCGAGATCACGAGATTACAGCGCGACGCACCGATCACGCCCAGCACCCGGGCGCCCTCGGGACTGATGGAGGCATACTCCACCAGATTCTTCATCGTCAGCTTGTCTTTCTTGAACTTCCGGATCGTCAGGGTCGCGCCGTCGATGGCCAGCGGCGGGGCGATGACGTTGACGCGCGACCCGTCGGGCAGGCGCGCGTCGCAGATCGGAGAGCTTTCATCCACGCGGCGGCCGACCTGCGACACGATCCGCTGACAGATGTTCATCAGCTGGGTGTTGTCGCGGAAGCGGACATTGGTCAGCTGGACCTTGCCATTGACCTCGATGAACACCCGGCCGGCACCGTTGACCATGATGTCGGCGATGTCGTCGCGGGCCAGCAACGGTTCAAGCGGGCCATAGCCCAGCACATCATTGACGATGTCCTGGACCAGATGCTCCTGCTCGGCCACCGACATGGAGACGTTCTTGATCGCCACCAGCTCGGCGACGATGTCGCGGATTTCCTCGGACGCCGCCTTCTGGTCCAGCTGCGCCAGCTGGGACAGGTCGATGGTGTTCATCAACGCGTTGAAGATGGTCGTCTTGGTCGCGTGATAATAGTCGGACTGCTCCCGGACGATCTCGGTGACCGTCTGGACCTTCTTCATCTGCTCGAAGGCGGGGGTGGCGCGGGGGCCGGGCCCCTTGGCGCGCGAGGGGTCGGGGGCCGGCGGGGCCTTGGCCTGCGGACGCGCCTCAGGCCGGGCAGCCAGCGCGTCCAGCCGGTCCGCATGTTCGGACGGCGGCCGTGTCGCATGGGCCTCGGCGGTCTGGACCCCGGGCGCCGCCTCGGCCTCGTCAAAGCCAAAGGCAAAGGCCTCGGTCTGGATGCCGGGTTTGGGCTCGCGCGCCTCAGCCGGGGCCGGCGCGGCGGGGGCCGGACGCGGGGCCGCGCCTCCCGGGGCCGTCGACTGTGTGCGCTTGCCAAACACGGGTCCCGTCAGCCCTTCCTGAACAGGTTGCCGAACATCGACTTGCCCTTGGCCTTGGGTCCGGCCACGGCAGGCATCTCACGGCAGGACACGATCTGGGCCAGGGTCTGGAAGGCGGCCGCCGACTTCGACTTGTCGTTCAGGTCCAGCACCATCTGGCCGTTGTTCGCGGCCGTGCCGAACACCTTGGGCTCGAACGGAATGATCAGGCTGGGATGAACCCCCAGAGCCGCGCCGAAATCCTTGGCCGGGATCTCGGGCCGTCCCGGCACGCCGACCTGGTTCAGCACCAGCCGAGGCGGCGCATCATTGGGCCTGCCCTGACGGACCAGATCGATCATGTTCTTGGCATTGCGCAGCGACGCCAGATCCGGCGTCGCCACCACCACGACCTCATCGGCCGAGATCAGGCTGCGGCGCATCCAGCCGCTCCAGATGTGCGGCAGGTCCAGCACCACAAAGGGCGCCGTTGCCCGGATGCGGCTGGTGACCTCCTCGAACGCCTCGACCGAGATGTCCCAGTCGGCTTCCAGCGTCGCCGGGGCCGCAAACAGGCTCAGCTTGTCGGTGCAGCGGACCATCATCCGGTCCAGCAGGGTGGCGTCCAGACGATCCGGCTGGCTCAGCGCATCGGCCACCCCGTTCAGGGGGTCCTGATTGAAGTCCAGACCCGCCGTGCCGAACGGCAGATCATAGTCGACGATGACCGTATTGGCGCCGATCCGCTCGCTCATCGCATAGGCAGTGTTGTGCGCGACCGAACTGGATCCGGTACCGCCGCGCGCACCGACAAAGGCAATCGACCGACCGACAAACGGCTGGGCCGGATCGGAAAACAGGCCGCCGATGGCCGCGATCAGCTGCAGCGGCTGCAGCGGTGCGACCAGATATTCACTGACGCCGCGCCGCATCAGCTCGCGGAACAGCAGGATGTCGTTGGTGGCCCCGATCACGACCACCTTGGTGCCCGCGTCGCAGACCTCGGCCAAGGCATCGATCTCGGCCAGCAGGGAATGCGGGTCCTTGAGGCATTCGACAATGATCAGCGGCGGCGTCGGCTCGTTGGCATAGGTCTCGATGGCCGCCGGAATGCCGCCCACGCGGATGTGGGTGGTGGCGCGCGCCATGCGCCGGTCCTTGCCGGCCCGGTCCGCCGCCGCCAGCGTATCCTGACGCTCGGCGAAGACGTGGATGGCGATGCGCGGGATAGAGACTCCGGAGGTGTCCTGCTGGCCATAGCCGGGACTGGAGGCGACCTCGGGCAGGCCCGCCTCGATCGGCGCCAGCGCAGCCGACGCCCCGGCCACCAGTTCGCCGACGGGATTGAACGGCTCGCCCTGATCAAAGGATGCGGCAGAGACCGTTGCCGCCGGAAAGGGCGTCGGCTCGCTGCCGATGGGCGCGGTGAACTGCAGCGGCTCGTGAGCCGGCGCAGGGGCAGACGCACGTCCCTCCGGCCGGGCATAGCTCATGTCCAGGTCGAAGGACTCGTCCACGTCCGCGTCATAGGCGTCTTCAGGTCTGGGGAAGGCTGAGGCGTTCATCGGGCCCTATTCCACCGCCCGCGCGATGCGGCCGCTGACCAGTTCGTCCTGGGGTGCCGACGTCGGCTGACCGGCGCGGTAGTTCTGGAAGACCACGGCGGCGCGGCCGGAATCCGCCGGCGTCATGGCGCGCGGGCGCACGATGTCGCGCGGATCGTCGATCTGGGCGGCCATGTTCGCCGTCACCGAACAGCCAAGGCCGGGCGACGGGGCATTGGTATAGCGCGGTCGTCCGGCCCCGTTGACCGCGGCGCAGTTCGGGATCACCGCCTGGACGATATCGAAGCCGACCAGCACCGGTGCCCGGGGATCGGGGGCGGCATAGCCTTCGACGCGGATACGTTCTTCGGGCACGCCGCGCGCGGTCAGGGCCGCCTTGACCGACCAGGCCATGTCGGCCGCTGCGGTATCACCGCCACCCGGCGCCTGGATCAGCACACCCCCGGTCCCGGAGGCCCAGTAGCGCTGGACCAGCGCATCGATAGCCGCGCTCTGGTTGGCGGACATGCCCCGGTCGTGGACCGCGAGGGCGATCCGGTCGAGACCCGGCTCGACCTGCATATAATACTGCGAGATCGGCGTCAGCGGCGTGACGCCGCCTGCGCCGCCGCCACCACAGGCCGACAGGGCCAGCGCCGCAGCCGCAACGGTCAGGACAGCCAGGGTGCGAGGGGTGCGTACGGTCATGTCCGGCCTCATTCGATCACATAGCCGACCGGGCCGACCCAGCGGGCCGGAGCCTCGTCGCCAGTCTGGCGCGGCGGTCCATAGGCCTGGGTCAACTGGCCGAACAGCAGGGCCGAGGCATCGCCCGCGACCGTCAGGCCGTCGGCCGGGGTCTGCAACTGGTTCGGACTGGTCGGCGAGACAATATAGGCCTCGAGGATGATCACCAGCTCGGTCTCGTTCGACAGATAGTCGCGCGACCGGAACAGGCCGCCGGCCACCGGGATGTCGCCCAGCAGCGGCAGCTGGTCGATGTTCTGGCGGGTGTCCTCGCGCAGCAGGCCGGCGATCATCAGAGATCCGCCGGATGGCAGCTCCACGGTCGAGGAGGCGCGGCGCACGTTCAGGGCGGGGATGACCAGGGCGTTGTCGGCGGTGCCGCCCAGGGTAAAGGCGCCCGAGGTGCTCAGCTCCGACACCTCGGTCGACAGCTGCAACGAAATCCGCCCGCCCGACAGCACGATCGGCCGGAAGGCCAGACGCACACCGTAGGGCTTGAATTCGATCAGGATATTGCCGCGGTCGTCGCGGCCGACAGGCACGGGAAACTCGCCACCCGCCAGGAATTCGGCATTCTCGCCCGACACCGAGGTGGCATTGGGTTCGGCCAGAACCCGCACCAGTCCCGCCCGCTCGAACGCCCGAAGCGTGCCGGTCAGGCCCTCGCCGTCATTGTTGGCGTCGGTATAGGTCAGGTTTCCGCCGCCCAGCTGGCTGCCAGCCACGGCAAAGGTCGCCGAGCTGGTCAGCTGCAGGCCGTCACCGACCGTATCCAGAATGGTGGTGACGTCGAACCCCAGCTGTTTCACGGCCGAGCGCTGCACCTCGATCACGCGTGCGCGCACCATGACCTGATCCGAGCCGGTGATGGTCATCATGTTGATGATCTTTTCCGGCGAGTCGACGAAGGCACTGGCGATCTGGGTGACCCGGTCGGCCTCGCCGGGGCTGGAGACGGTCCCGGTCAGCAGGATCCGGTCGTTGACCGCCTCGGCCCGCACATCGGTGCCCGGCAGGATCCGGCTCAGCGTATCCTGAAGCGCGCTGACCCCGGCATCGACGCGGATCCGCAGGGTCAGGATCGAGCGACCGGCGGAGTCCAGAAACACCGCATCGGTCTCGCCAGGCGCCAGGCCGATGATGGTGATGCGGCGCGGGGTATGAAGAACCGCCTCGGCGACTGTGGGGTTCGAGACAATGACATCGCGCGCATCATTGGGCAGATCGACCGCCATGGATGTGCCGCGCGGCAGGCTGACCAGACGCGTGCCGGTGCCCATGGTCACCACTTCGCGGCTCTGGGCCTGCACCGGCGGGGCGGCGAACGGCATCCCCAGCAGCAGGGTGGCCGCAGCGGCTAGCGCCGTGCCTCCGCGTCGGAACATCGGGCTCATGGGACCACCACCACTTCGGTTTCGCCGCCGCGATAAACGCGCACCGTGCCGCTCTCGGCGCTCGGCGCCGCGCCAACCCGGCCGGAGGGACCGCCGGTATCGGCATAGGAGCGCAGGACCAGGCTCAGCTCACCCTCGGACTTGGCCAGGGCCAGGGCCTCGGCATCGCCGGGCCGGACCTCGAGCGTGGCCGTCGCGCCAACTACGGCCTGTTCGGCGTCCGAGACGCTGGTCGACTGGTCGATGGCCAGCACCTTGACGTTCTGCAGCACGGTAGAAGAGGCAAAGCGCGGCCGGTCGCCTTCCTGGGCGCCCATATTCGCCAGATTGGTCTCGCGCGTCAGCAGCACATCGACGCGGTCGCCGGGCAGGATGAACCCGCCGGCGGCGGTCTCGACCGTCACGCGGATGGCCATGGCCCGCATGCCCGGCTCCAGATAGGCGGCCATATAGCCGCTGTCCCCGGCGGGCACGACCTTGCGCGCGACGATCGGCTCTCCGGCCAGAATGGTCTCGCGCACGACGGCGCCGACAAAATCGGATTTGGAGGCCTGGGTCACGGCCTCGGTGGCGGCCTGCGTCACACGGGCTACGGCGCCGTCTGGCTTTTGCGCCACGGCGACCGTCTGGCCCTTGGCCGGAATCGGCACCGTGCCGTCGGTGACCCAGGTGGCATCGACGGCGCTGACGGCCCAGTCCTTCCAGACCATATCCGCGGCGGTCAGGCGGCTGCCTGCCTCCAGGTCCTTGGCCGCGACCAGCACCTTGGCCATCGGCTCGGTCGGTCCGGCGGGGGATTCAGCGGCGGCGGGGGTGGTCGGCTGGCCCGAGGACGAGCCCATCGTGCGCACCACCAATGCCAGGCCGATGGCAGAAATGGCCGCAACGCAGATCACGACGATACGGGCGGGCTTCATCTAGGGTCTCCGGCGGCAAGCGGTCGACCCGAATCATGCCTCGGGCAACCTGACCGTTAACGACCATGAAGCCCGCGAGTTAACGCTCCCCTAAGCCCGGATTCACAAGTGCTTCCCGGTTCAGAAGCCGGCGGCGAACCGCTCGACCAGGGTGCTGGCGGGATAGGCCAGAAGCGCGCCCACGGCGATGGCGACGCCATACGGAATATCGCCCTTGGGTTCCATCAGCTGCGACACCCAGCCGGGCGCGCCGAACAGGAACGGTCGGGCGTGAAACCGGGCAAAGATCAGCGCCAGACAGAACACCCCGCCCGCGATGCCCGTCCACAGCAGGAAATAGCCGGACCCCGCTACCCCCAGCCACAGGCACGAGGCCGCCATCAGCTTGGCGTCACCACCACCGATCCAGCGCAAGGCAAACATGCCGGCCCCGGCAAACAGGGCCAGTATCGCGACGCCCACATGGGCAGCCACGGTTGATAGTGGCAGTCCGACCGCCAGCGCCGTCGGAAAGAACGCCCCGATCAGGATCAGCGAGATCCAGTTGGGGATGGTCATCGACGTCAGGTCCTTGAGCCCGGCGATGATCACCAGGGCGGGCAGGGCGGCCAGAAGCATCAGGGTCAGTGTGTCCATGGCCGGAACCCTTGCACGCGACGCGTTAAAACGGGGTTTCCCTGACGGCCCTCCGCGCCAACGACAAGGGGCCGAAGCGTCGCCGCTCCGGCCCCCGATCGGTTTTCAAGACGCGTCGGCGATTAGGCGCCGGCGGTGCCACCCATGCCGGTGACGACTTCGTTGAACTTGGTCTTGATGGTCGTGCCGAGGGCGGTCACGGCCGAGATGATGACGACGGCGATCAGGGCGGCGATCAGGCCGTACTCGATGGCCGTGGCGCCGGATTCGTCCTGGGCAAAGCGCGAGATGAACTTGGTCATGGTATCCTCTTGGTCGGTTCTTTGCGGGCTTGGTGGGGGAGACGGTCGCCCGCTTGGCCCCCCGAGTTGCAGGGTCAAACTAGCGGAGGGCAGTTAAGGAGCCGTCGAGAGTAATGGTTATTTGCCGTTTACTCTGATTTTTACTGTGACGCGCAGCACGCCTCGTCGCGACGCGGGCTGTCCTTCTCCCCTCGTGGGAGAAGGACTGCTGGGTCAAACGTCCCGGATATAAAACCTGCCCCCGAATTCCCCCGCCCTTTCAACGCCCCCACCGTTTTCCGCACCGTTCTTCCCGGCTTGGTCCAGCGGTGTGCCACACTCCTCACGTCCCGTGGCACGGAGGGCTCGTAAGGCCTGCGACCTTGCTGCTACGGGAGCGGATGGAGCGGGGTT